>NZ_JACOPE010000001.1:3096150-3444226 GCF_014287355.1 Ruminococcus hominis
TTAACTGCATCTTTCTTCTCTTTTTCCGGAAGAAAATCCAATGTCTTTTCAATTACTTGTCGGAGTTTTGTAGTAGTATCGATTCGATTGCCCTTTCGAACTTCATCTGTAATTGCTTTTGCAAGTTCCTCACAATATGGCTCGTCCGAATTTTCATATAACATTCCTGCAAGCTCTTCTCTTGAAATTGTATCGAGACGCTCTGCTGCACTGATTCCTTTCTCCTGATTCAAACGCAAATCTAATGGCCCGTCTACCTTAAACGAAAATCCTCTCTTTGGATTATCAATCTGCATTGATGATACTCCCAGATCTGCCAAAATAAAATCAAATCCGCCTACTTCTTTGGCTATCTCATCTATTGTACAGAAATTTTGCAAACGAATTGTCAAAATGTCTTCGCCAAATCCCTGATCTGCCAGACGTTTTCTTGTTTTTGCTGATTCCTCCGGATCCACGTCTGTCGCATAAATGTGTCCCTTCCCATCCAGGCACTGAAGCATCGCTTTCGTGTGTCCGCCATACCCCAGCGTCGCATCAAATCCAATCTCTCCCGGCTGAATCTTCAAGAACTCCAGAATCTCCTGCACCATAATGGAAATATGCATCCCTGCCGGAGTGTTTCCCTTCTGGATAACATGCTGAATTGTATCCTGATATTTTTCCGGTTGTAACTCTTTATACTTTTCCTCAAACTTCTTTGGGTATTTTCCTTTGTAGCGCACACGTCTCTTGTGCGGTGTCTGTGTTTCCTTTTCCATATTGATTTCCTTTCCTCTACAAACTATAAGTAATAGTATATCTCAATCTCTTTCTGCAAGATAGCGTTTCAGCAAAAATGTACAAAAATATGGAAATGTACAAATATTATTTTCAATTCCCAAATTACTATCTGCCAGTTTAATTCCCCAATGAATATCACTGTAATTTTTGTTTTCAATTAATTGCCTCAAAGATTTTGATCGATTTCGATTTGCTTTTACTTCAACTGGAACAAGTTCTGTTTTTGTACGCACAAAAAAATCTTCTTCTAATGTAGAATTTTCTTTTTTATAATAATACAGCCCAAGCCCCTGTTTTAAAAATGCTTCTGCTACAAAATTCTCATATAAAGCCCCTTTATATACTCCAAGATTTCTATTCGCACGTAAATCTTCCTGTGCTTCCTCATCTAACGTAGAAATCAGCAGTCCTGTATCTGGATAATATAATTTAAATTTTGTGTCATCATAATTGCCTTTTAAAGGTAGTTCCGGAAAATACAGGCAATTACACACAGAAACTACACCTGCATCTCTTAACCAGTCAATGCACCCGGTATACTCACGACTTCTGGAGTTTTTCGTCACTTTACTTAACTGAAACTTTTTATTCTCCTTCGCCAACTGTACCGGTACACTCCTATATACACTTGCAATCTTTGCCTGATCCAGTCCCTCTGCATATTTACGTATATCTTCCTCGTAATCCATCCGTATCTGATTCTGAATTTCCAAAGTATCTGTAAATGTATTCGTCTCTATATACTGTTTTACTACTGCCGGCATTCCACCTAATACACAGTACTCAAGAAATAATTTTTTATATACATTCAACTCCGTTTCATTAAATGCAGTTCCTGTTCTCATATGTTCTAATATTTCCAGAATATGAACCTTTGAATAACCTTTTGCCCACAAGAACTCTTCAAAATCCATAGAAAACATTTCATAATCTGTTTTATATCCCACACTGTTGCTATGAATCTTTTTGTAATTAACACCTAGTAGAGAGCCACTGCAAATAATATCAAATCTTCCATCTACCTTAAATGCTTTTAAAGATGTCGCTATATCCGGAAATTCCTGCAATTCATCAAAAACAATCAATGTTTTTCCCGGTTCAAACCGCTTTGTCGGATCTAATAGAGAAATATTTTTTATAATATTTTCCACTTCATATCCATCACTTAAAATCGTCTTATACTTTTGCTCAAAAACAAAGTTGATATACACAATATTATCATAATTGATTTCCGCAAAATGATTTATTGATTCCGTCTTTCCTATTTGCCTTGCACCTTTTATAATTAACGGATTTTTATCTGGTTTCTGTTTCCACTCCAACAAATACTCATCGATTTTTCTTTTCAAATACATATCAATGCCTCCATGTTGTATCTTACCTACTTTATAATATATTCATATTATCACATTTTATGAAGATATTCCAATCATATTTCACATTTCATGAGCGTATTTTTCACTTTTTATCACATTTCATGAGCGTATTTTTCGCTTTTTATCACATTTTATGAGTGTATTTTTCTATTTTTATCACATTTCATGAGCGTAATTTCTCAGTCCAGTAATAAATAAAGGGTGGCTTTTCATTCGCCACCCTTTTAAAAAACTAGATTTTATTTGTACTCCGGATTTGTATGATTAGATAAATGCAATACTCTGTCTTTAATCTCCTGTGTACGCCCCTGATTCCAGAACTGTGTTCCGATATATCCACATGTTCTGCGGGCTACCGACATCTTTGACTGGTCACGATTTCCACAGTTTGGGCATTCCCACACCAGTTTACCGGAATCTTCCTCTATAATCTTAATCTCTCCGTCATATCCGCAACATTCACAATAATCACTCTTTGTATTCAACTCTGCATACATGATGTTTTCATAAATAAACTTCATAACAGCTAATACTGCCGGAATGTTGTTCTGCATATTCGGAACTTCCACATAGCTGATTGCACCACCCGGTGAAAGCTTCTGGAATTCAGCTTCAAATTTCAATTTACTAAATGCATCAATCTCTTCTGAAACATGCACATGATAGCTATTTGTAATATAATTCTTATCTGTAACTCCCGGAATAATTCCAAAACGCTTCTGCAAGCATTTTGAGAATTTATAAGTTGTAGACTCCATCGGAGTTCCGTAAATAGAATAACTAATATGCTCAGCCGCTTTCCATTCATTACATTTATCATTCAAATGCTGCATAACTTTAAGTGCAAATGGTTTTGCTTCCGGATCTGTATGTGATTTACCATACATTCTCATACACATCTCATAAAGTCCTGCGTATCCAAGAGAAATCGTTGAATATCCATCATATAATAATTTATCGATTGTCTCTCCTTTTTTCAATCGTGCGAGTGCACCATTCTGCCACAAGATCGGAGCGACATCAGAAATTGTTCCCTTCAAACGCTCATGTCTGCAGCGAAGTGCTCTATGACATAATTCAAGACGTTCGTCCAGAATCTTCCAGAATTCATCCATATCTCCGTTTGAAGAACATGCTACATCTACAAGGTTGATGGTAACAACTCCCTGATTAAATCGTCCATAAAACTTATGCGAACCGTCTGCATTGAGCTGGTTATCTTCAACCGTAAGGAATGAACGGCATCCCATACATGGATAAACTTCACCTTTTTTCAGTTCCTTCATAATCTTTGCGGAAATATAATCCGGAACCATTCTCTTTGCTGTACACTGTGCAGCTAACTCCGTTAAGTGCCAGTATTTTGAATCTTCTGTAATATTATCTTCATCCAGCACGTAAATCAGTTTTGGGAACGCCGGTGTAATCCATACACCTTTCTCGTTCTTTACGCCTTGCATTCTCTGGATCAATACCTCTTCAATAATAGTAGCCAGATCATCTCTTGTCTTACCTTCCGGTACTTCATCCAGATACATAAACATCGTTACAAATGGTGCCTGGCCATTACATGTCATCAATGTAATAAGCTGATACTGGATTGTCTGAATACCGCTTCTTACTTCATCACGAAGTCGGCGCTCTGTCACTTTATCAATAATTGTCTCATCTAATACTTCGCCACATTCTTTACGCTCTGCAATAACATTTGCACGTATTTTCTTTCGGCTAATGTCAACAAACGGTGCCAAATGTGCCAGTGTGAATGACTGTCCGCCATACTGGTTACTTGCAACCTGTGCAACAATCTGTGTTGTCACGTTACAAGCTGTAAAAAAGCTGTGTGGTTTCTCAATCATAGTTTCACTGATCACTGTACCATTCTGAAGCATATCTTCCAGGTTAATCAAATCGCAGTTGTGTTCTCTCTGCGCAAAATAATCTGTATCATGGAAATGGATAATCCCCTGCTCATGTGCCTGCACGATTTCTTCCGGCAGTAATACACGTCTTGAAAGATCCTTGCTGACCTCTCCTGCCATATAATCTCTCTGTGTTGAGTTGATTACCGGATTCTTGTTAGAATTTTCCTGTTTAACTTCTTCGTTGATATGATCCAACAATGCAAGAATGCCGTTATCTGTTGTGTTGGACTTTCTCTTCATCTCACGTTTATAACGATAGCGCACATACTTCTGTGCCACTTCATATCCTCGCATCTCCATGATGCCGGTCTCAACGAGATCTTGAATATCCTCTACATTCACTGCATGTGTAGATTCTTCTACTTCTTTTGCAATCTTATCTGCAATTGCTGAAATCTGGAAGATGTTAATCTGATGGAGATTATCAACTTCTTCATTCGCCTTTTCAATTGCATGTGTAATCTTGGAAATGTCGAAAGATACCTCTTTTCCATTCCTTTTTATTACTTTTGTCTTTACTTCCGGGCTCATCACAATCTCCTCCTGTTACTATATATTCCGTTCTATACTTTTTCATACACTATATCTTGTGTGAAGTGTCTGAATCTATCATACATCATCTTGCACAGAAAAGGAAGTACAAATTTAAGCCTTTTCTTCTCTTGTTTTCAGACAATTTCATTTTTTGGCTCAACCAGTAGGGTTTGAGCTACTTTATTTTTACCAGATATCAATTGTATTTTTTTTATACGTGATAATTGCTTGACAGCATATTCTCGTCGCATCGCTTCTTCTTTTGTAGCAAAAGTCTCATAATATACCAGCTCTACAGGGCATCTGCTTTTTGTATACTTTGCCCCTTTTCCCGCATTATGATCCTTTATCCTTTTTTCCAGATTATTCGTCCATCCGGTATAAAAACTGCCGTCTTTACATTTCAAAATATAAGTATAGTTCATATTTCTTTTTTCCCTTTAAATGCCGGGAACAGTTTCTGCTCCCGGCATTCTTTCTTTGCGCACTAAATAGTATTCTACACCATGCATTGTTTATAATGCAAGCCCAAGTCTGCGTTTTATTAAATCTGCACAAAAAGACGCAGACATTACTGTCTGCGTCTCATCTCAACTCCCCGAGTTGGGTTCGAACCAACGACCCTTCGGTTAACAGCCGAATGCTCTGCCGCTGAGCTATCGAGGAATACCTATATTCAATTTATCCCAGTATCAATTGATACTGGGATAAGTGGAGAATACGAGATTCGAACTCGTGACCTCCTGCTTGCAAGGCAGGCGCTCTCCCAACTGAGCTAATCCCCCATAACATTGTTTTGTCTTACAACTTTTATAGGATAACATAATCCCATAAAAGTTGTCAAGACAATTTTTTTAAAATGACAGCAATTTTGTCAACAGCGGATTCATTTGATACAATCCCGTGAGAACCGGGCTTTTCTCTATCAGTTCAAAACATTGTTTACCCACATCTGTTGAATAGATTAGTGTCAGCACAAGAAACAGAAGCCAGACAATCACCAGAGCGACACCCAGTCCCAGCACTCCGCCTCCGCAATGATTCAGAAAGCCCAGCATCGGCAGCTCGCCTATAATGTCCACCGCCACCATCAGTGCCCGCACGATCACAAATGTCAATACAAATGTAACCAAGAATGATAGTATCTTTATCACCATTCTTGAGATATACTCTGCAACATAATTTGGGAATTTAGACACGCCCAGTTCATCATAAATTTCCGAATTATTATTTTCCAGCAAAGCAGTTTTTAAGAACGATGGCAAATTTGATTTTTCAATCAGACTGATCTGCTGATCCTTCGGAATTTCTCCAATAACATTCAAAATATCATCTGTTGTGATCCCGATTCTCTTCCAGTCCTCATTTGCAATATTTTGCAATGTATCATCATCAATATTTGCAAATGGTGTCCCTGTCAAATCCTTTCCCTCGAAAATAGAACCCGACACCTCCGGCATAAACGATTCTACACACTTCTTTTCTATCATTTCATCTATCGGAGTATATTTTGCCAATGCATCTGCCACATATGGAGATAAATACATCATAATCACAATTGTCAGAACCGATGACAATAATGATAATCCAATTTTAAAAAATCCTCTTATATATCCCACTGCAATGCACAGTAAAAATATTACTCCTACAATAATCAACAACCAGTTATCCATATTTTTCTCCTATCGTACCAGATAAATCACACGCAATTCATTTGTCCCCATCACCCAGTATTTATTAATTCCATTTGCCGGAATGACTGATAAAATATTCATTCCCAAATCCTTATTAACCCTCTCTACACCTGTCTTTGTGATAACACAGTATCTACTGCCTTCATACATAATAATCTCGCTTCCGGTCATGCTGACATTACTATATTCACCTTTTATGTCTTTACACATGATCTGCTTTCCTGCCTTGTTATACAAACACACTTCATAACCGGTTTTATCTTCTTTCAACAAAATGAAACCGATATATTTTGATGTGTGAAAGGTACCCTGGATTTCTTGCTTCAACGTAACTTCTTTCTTTTTCTTCGGAACATCCTTACCCGAATAGATTATAAAAGAATGATCGGAAACAACTACAAGATTGGATTTATCCATAAAATAAATTTCCGGCATAATCTCTTCATCATATTCTTTCTGACTGACGATGTGATTTGTTTTATTCTTACCTTTTTCTCCGAAATTGTAACAAATCACTTTTGATTTGAGGCTTCCGTTTCCTGTATCCAGATAAGTCACTGCCAGCACTGTACCGTCTTCGGACATATCCAACGCTGTCGGATATCCGAGACTGCTTACCGAAACTTCATTTTCCACCAGAATATTGCCCGAAGAATCATAAGTCACTATATAAGGTGTATTCCCGTTCTTCAAAATTATGCTTATAACACCTTGATTTGAAATAGAAATCTTTTCAACCGGCAATGTCGTCTCAAATTCCCCTTTTAACCCTTTACGGTCAAAAATCTGAACGGAGTTTCCTCCACAATCAGCAATTGCAAACACGTTTTTATTTACATCAATGATTGGATTTTTAAATTGTCCTGACTGAATCCACAACTCTTTATTCTTATGATTTAGATATGTCACACCATTTCTGCTATAACGAACAATTCCATTATGAAATGCAACATATTGATTGTTATCTGACGATGTCTTCGTGTAAGATGCGGCTTTATAAACCTTTGAATATGCGTGTTCTGTTATAAGCATATAAGTTCCGGCCACTACCATAATAAGAAAAAAGAGAATTGTTGCATTTCTCTTGGCCCGGGCAGTCCGGTATTTTCTTGTCAAATAGTTTATTTCTTCCATTGACAATGTCCCCGACGCCTTCAGTGTAGATTTTCTCTTTCGTACCATATTATACTTACCTCTTAATATGTTTTTCCAACGCTTACTAACGCTCATTATAGCATGAAGTTATGGCAATAGCAATTTTTGTCCGATATAAATCAGGTTACCATCCTCAAGCCCATTCATTCTACAAATAGCATCTACATGTCCTACGTCCCCATACATTTTCCGACTGATAATTGCCAGTGTATCGCCCTGCTCTACCACATAAATTCCATCTGAACCATTTACCTGTGTATCGCCTGACACCGTTTCTGTACTTTCTTCCCATGCAGTTTTTACTTCATTATTTTGATTTGGATTTTCTTTTGTTTCTTCTTTCTCTGTATCTTCAATATTTCCTGCTTGTCCCTGCTCACTATTATTCTGTTTTGTATCTGTCTTTTTCGCTTCTTCCTTCGCAGCTTCTCCTGTTACCGCAGTTACATTTCCGCTTGTTTCTGCCACCTCTTCACCAGCAGAATCTTCTATTCCTGCTCTTTCTCCAAGTGTAACCTGTGCTGCCTTCATTTTACCGAAGTTATTGATCATGACCGCCCCCATCACAACAACAAGAAGAATAAGACACGCACTTACTCCTTGCATGATACGATTTGTGTAAACTTTCTTTTTTCGTTCCCCCGTTTTGGTGTGCACAATATTTCGAAAATCCTTCGCTGCCTGATCTTCCACAGTTTCCGTGGGAGACATCCCATTTTTCTTTCTATTTGCAATCATATAATCCTGCATACAAGGATTTTTTTCATAATAGGTATAATGTCCTGCAATCTCCATAAGATCATTGAATTTATGCACATAATACGCTTCCTCTTTTTCTGCCGCATCTTTCATGATAAATACTGTATTCTTTTTCGGAAATGATTTTTTATGTAAACGCAAAGTATTGTTTGATACTGTTAATTCTATATTGGCCTGCGTCACAAACCATCCCAGCAATTCTCCGTTTTCAAAAAATTCTTTACAATCTTCATAGGCTTGTTTCCAGGTTTCTTCATCTATCACAAACCCGGATTCATCTGTTTTAAGATCATGCATCTGAATTGCCCCATATATATAGACATATTCTTCTTCCTTTGTCTTTTGCATGTCTCCGACAAGAAATGCACCGATTGGTGTTTCTCCTGCTTTCTCGCATAGTTGGGTAAAAAAAGTATCTACATAATCTTCCACATATATTTTAGGTGTATCACTTACATTTCCGATCTGACGTACGTTTTTTGGTATCTGTCTTTCCATTTCTACTCACCTCTGCTATATTTTTTGCAGGTATACCAGCGCGCACTGTAATTTGGCATCCCGCAGATTGTCTAAAGAACAGGAATCCGTTCCACATTGAACACTCAAAAGAATAGCACCTTGGAAATGTATGATTTTATCATTTTCTGTCAGGAGAATTCGACAAATAAATAATGGGGTTACTTTATCTTGTCAGAAGTGCTATGATAATTTCAGAATTTGGAAATCTGGTGATTAAAATGAAATTAAAGAATAAATTATTAGATCAGCTTCGCAAAGAAGCATTGTACGATCCTGTTGACTTAAAAAAGGAATGGGGTGAAGATTTTTACGAATGTATCAGAGATATTGCAGAACATCCTGTTGTCCTTCGCATGAAATTATACCCTCATCACGGACACACTAACTGTTATGAGCATTGCCTGCATGTAGCCTATTATAATTATGTAGTGTGCCGTTATTTTCATCTGGATGCCCGCTCTGCTGCCCGCGGCGGTATGCTCCACGATTTATTTTTGTATGACTGGCATACTCATGCCCAGAAGACCGGTGAACGTTTTCACGGAATCCACCATCCCAAACATGCCTATCGACATGCAAAAAAATTCTTCAACCTGAATCCGATTGAAGAAGATATCATTCTTGCCCACATGTGGCCGGTAACAGTTTTAAAAGTACCAAGAACAAAAGAAGGCTGGATCACCACTTTGACCGATAAATATTGCGGGGCTCTGGAGACCGGGCAGGGACGGAGTTAGGCGGCTTTTTTCATACGAAAAAGCCGCCTAACTCCGTCCCTGTTTGGTTACTCGTAGTATATCTGCTGATTTCCTTCTATACAATTCTTCATAGAAGACTCAACCCATTTAATTACACCTTCAGTATCTCTATTCGCTATATATGTCCACATTTTATAATTATTTTCATAAAGTGCCTCTAATCCATATAAAGCACAATATCTCTCCCACATCGCAAAAATCGGACTTTTAAAAGACTGTATTATCAATGGAATCAATGCATTATTTGACATTAAGGCGAATTCATGTTGAAATTCAAAAGCTGCCTGAACTGCCTCCGACATCTTCTGTGCGTCTTTCATCTCACATACTTTCTCGTATAAGATGTCTATCTGTTCATCACTAAGCGAATCTACACACAGCCTTGCCGCCAAAGTATCCAATGCAATCCTCACTTCAAATATAGAACGGATTTCTTCATTCCGAAGGCTTCCTCCATTATATTTCATGATAGCCAACAGAGTTTCAATTGTTCCTTTTCTTCTGTAATCTGCCACATAAGTTCCGCTTCTCGCTTTAACATGAACAAATCCCATTTTTTCAAGATCGGATATTCCTCCATTCACAACCGCTCTGCTGACCTGCATCATCTCTGCAAGCTGTCTTTCGGATGGAAGTTTTTCTCCAATCTTTAGTTTTCCTGATAAAATCATATGCTGTAGTTGTTCTACAAAAAGCTCACGTAATGACGGAGAACTAATTTTTTGAAACTCCATTGACTCTCTCCTCTTCTTTTATATTATAAAAGTTTTATTTCTACTCAGCTCTTGACATTGCAATCTGGAAATCCTTCTGGTCTGTAAATATTTCATTCTTATATGGATTTTTCTTCTGTTCCTTTGCTCGTTTTATGATAAATGCAAGACAAAGTACATTTGCTGCCAACGCTATAATTGCTATAACACCCTGCATAGTCGGGTTTACTGCTGTTGGGCGAATCGCACTGTCCATAAATCCATCTGCATATAAAACCGGAATCACTGAAAATCTGCTTGCATCCTGGAATAATGGGAATACCTGTGCAAACATACACCATAATGCCAATGTATTCGCACGGTTCTGAATCCAGCCACCTTTGTTCCACAATGCATTTGCAAATGTCGGTGCTAAGAGCAATGCAAGTCCACAATACCATGTATGTGTCGGCAGGTTATTGTATGTATATTCAAAATTCCAAAGATCATATGCTATGATAAAGCACCATGTCATATCAGGCCAAAGCATATCTTTTTTGTCTTTTGAAGAATAAATCCCCCACCAGCCTGTCATACAAAGAATATTTAAAATTCCTGCAATACCATTTACCCAGTTCCACCAGCCTCCATACAGCCATACATTTTCTGAAGACAGCCACCAGCGGTCTCCATATTCTGCCAGTGCCATAGCACCACGAATTCCAGATTCGAAATCACTTACAACAGCAATCAAAATATTAACTGCAACAATCACAAACGGAAATACTTTAAACCATTCTGTTTTTCCGATTCCCCATTTGTATTTTAACATCATAAACCCAATACATCCAGCCGTAGCTGCATATAATTTCGCATAATGGAACCAGCTTGTCATATGCACATAAGTATCATTGTTCAATGCCCAGTCCATTCCCAAAGCCGCACAAACATAAATTGCAATAAAATATACTGTCAACAATACCGGAATCACTCCAAAGCAGATAATACCGCCCATTTTACTTCTTCTTGCAAATTCATTTGCAAGCACAAGACAGGTAAATACAAGCAGCCATCCTAATAATTGCCAGCCGGCTCCCTCTCCATAAATTTGAAATAACATGTTACATTCCTCCTCTTTTTGCATGCCATTTTTTCATCATCAACATGCTTCAATTTCTTTAATATTAAATTCATTCCCTGTTAATAAATATGTTTTTTCTCCGGAACAATACGGACACGTCCGTCCATACTCAACTGTTCCGTAAGATTTTTGGCAATCCTCACAAAAACTGACTGCCGGAATTTCTTCCGTGATCAATTCTGCACCTTTTATAAATTCATGCTTATTTACTGCCCATTTCCAGCAGTCCTTCAAATAAGAATCAACAACTCCGGATACTTCCCCGATTTCTAGGGTCACACTTGCAACTTCGCTGAGCTTATTTTCTACTGCTATCTTTTCAAGGCTGTCTATAATATGAAACACGATACCTAGTTCATGCATAATCCTACTTCTCTTTCTTACCAAACTTAATCTTAATTCCGCGCTTCAAGGCATATGGCAGGATTGCTTTCATCTTATCTTCTGACTTCACCATTTTACTGCAATCTGGGTTTTCTCTAAATAAATGAATCGCATCAAACTCACATTTTGTTGTGCAGACACCACATCCAATACATTTGTTCTCATCTACAATAGATGCTCCGCATCCCAGGCATCTTGCTGTCTCTGCTTTAACCTGCTCTTCTGTAAATGTTAAATGTGCATCCCGGAAAGATTTCTTGGCATCAATCTGCTTATCCATGCCCGGAATTTGTCTTGAGCCATTATCATATTCACTAACCTTCAAATTTTCTTTATCAAGTTCAATAAATTCTCTTCGGTTTCTTCCTATTGTAAGACTGCTATTCGGCTGCACAAAGCGATGGATTGATACTGCGCCTTCTTTTCCTGCTGCAATTGCATCGATCGCAAACTTTGGACCTGTATAAACATCTCCGCCGACAAACACATCAGGCTCTGCCGTCTGATATGTAAGTGAATCTGCAACAGCTCCATTACCGCGTCCTAATTCAACCTTACTGTTTTCCAAAAGATTTCCCCATTCAATACTCTGACCGACACTGAAATATACATGTTCACACGCTACTGTGATTACGTCATCCTCATCATATTTCGGAGCAAATCTGCCTTCTTCATCAAATACAGATACACATTTTTTCAAAACAATTCCTGTCACTTTTCCGTCTTTTACAAGAACTTCTTTCGGTCCCCAACCACAGTTAATCTGGATTTCCTCTTCTTCTGCTTCTTGAATTTCTTCTAAAGAAGCCGGCATTGTTTCTCTGCTTTCCAGACAATACATTTGAACAGAGCCTGCACCACATCGCTGACTTGTTCTCGCCACATCAATTGCTACATTACCACCTCCGATAACTACCACATTGCCAGTTATCGGATATTTTTCATCTTCTCCAACTGTTCGAAGTAACTCGACCGCAGTCATAACTCCATCTGCATCTTCTCCCGGAATTCCAGGCAATCTTCCACCCTGGCATCCAATTGCAATGTAAAATGCTTTATAGCCTTGATTTCGTAATTCATCTAACGTGATATCTTTTCCAATCTCAACACCACAACGAATTTCTACACCCATCTCACGAATCACTTCGATTTCTGCATCAATTACATCTTTCTCTAATTTAAAGGATGGGATTCCATATCGAAGCATTCCGCCCGGTTTTTCATTTTTTTCAAATACCACCGGACAATATCCTTTTTCTGCAAGATAAAATGCACAGCTTAATCCTGCCGGACCAGCTCCAATGATTGCTACTTTCTCATCGAAAAGACGTCCTGTTGTAGGCGGAATAATTGGTGGAATATATCTTGTTTCCGCATGCAAATCCTGTTCAGCAATAAATTTCTTCACTTCGTCTATCGCTACTGCCTGGTCGATAGTTCCCCTCGTGCATGCATCTTCACATCGCCTGTTGCATACTCTTCCACACACCGCCGGGAATGGATTTTCTTTTTTTATTAATGCAAGTGCATCCTGATATTTACCCTGAGCTGCCTTTTTCAAATATCCCTGAACTGCAATGTGGGCAGGACAGGCCGTTTTACATGGAGCAGTTCCTGTATCATAACAATTGATACGATTCTTGTCTCTATAATCTTCTGTCCACTTTTCCGGTCCCCATTTTGCTGCATCCGGGAGTTCCTGCTTCGGGTATTCAATCATACCCTCATTCGTACAAAGCTTCTGCCCAAGCTTTACTGCTCCAGCCGGACAAAATTCTACGCAGCGTCCACATGCCACACAGTCTTCGGTTGACACTCTCGCCACGTATGCAGAACGAGACATGTTCGGAGTATTAAATAACTGTGATGTACGTAACGCATAACAAACATTAACATTACAGTTACAGATTGCAAAAATCTTATTTTCGCCGTCTATATTTGTAATCTGATGAACAAATCCATTATCTTCTGCACGTTTTAAAATATCTATCACTTCATCATAAGTAATATATCTGCCACCTTTATTTGTCTCAACAACATAGTCTGCCATATCACCTACCGCAATACACCAGTCTGCCGGATCATCTGCACAGCCTTCCCCATATGTTTTTCTGGACAATCGACAAGAACATGGACTGGCTGCGTATTTTCCATCATATTTTTTTAGCCAATGCGAAATATGTTCAATATCTACTGACTGATTCTCCATCTCGATTGCTTTTTCCACCGGTATTACATGCATTCCGATTCCAGCTCCTCCAGGCGGTACCATTGGAGTTACCTTCTCAAGCGGAAGCCTTGACATACGTTCAAAAAAATGAGCCAGTTCCGGATGTTCTTTTAATCGTTCTTCATTCATGTTGAAGAACTCTGCGCTTCCCGGAACAAACATTGGAAGTACATATTGTTTTTCTTTTTTCGGATTCTCCCAGTTGTATTCCAGAAGCCCAATCTCACTCATGTCATCCAACAATTTCTGCAGTTCTTTTTCTTCTTTTCCTGTGGCTTTTAAAAGCTGTGAAAATGTCATCGGTTTTCGGACTTTCATCTTCAATGCTACCTCAGCCATCTCATCTGTTACAACTCCGGCCAGTCCCCAATATTCCGGATCATCTACTGTAACTTTGTGACCAATCCTATCTGTGACTTTCTGTCCCAGTTTCAAAATCAGTTCTCTCTCTTCAGCCATAATTTTGCCCCTCCTTTCATTTTAATTTTTATTCTTGCCAAATCTTTACTTCATTCAGAAGCCAGTCTGCCCACTTATCTATCCCTTCTCCTGTTTTCGCACAAATCGGAATAATCTTTGCATTCGGATTACGCATTAAAATATTTTTTTTGCAAGCTTCCATATCGAAATCAAAATACGGCATAACATCTATCTTATTAATCAATACAACATCGCAAATTGAAAACATCAATGGATATTTTAATGGTTTGTCATCCCCTTCCGGTACACTTAAGATCATTGCATTTTTTACTGCTCCTGTATCAAATTCAGCAGGACAGACAAGATTCCCCACATTTTCCAGAATTGCCAGATCTATATCCCCCGTCTCCAATCCTTCTAATCCTTGTGCTGTCATATCTGCATCCAGATGACACATTCCACCTGTATGTAACTGGATCGCTTTCACACCTAATTCTGAAATAGTCTTAGCATCCACATCAGAATCAATATCCGCTTCCATCACTCCGATTCGAATCTGATTCTTTAATGCTTCTATCGTTCTTGTTAATGTCGTTGTCTTCCCAGAACCAGGTGATGACATTAAATTTAAAAGATAGACCTTTTTTTCTTTCAATTCTTTTCTCACTTCATCCGCTCGTTTATCATTATCCGCAAAGACACTCTGCTTAATTTCCAGCGTTCTGAATTTCCCCATTACATTTCCTCCTTCTGTTTATTAATAATTGGCTATACCAATTATTGTCATTTTTCTATCATTATATTATTTTGCACGATTTTTGTCAATTTATCTTGATTTTTTCGTGTATTTCACACTAATATTTTCTCATTTTCTTTTATTTAATTCGTTTTTTCTCGTTTTGGTATCTGGTATAACCAGAACATTCTTTTTTATTCCAGCCTTACTTGACACTCACTATTTAATATGATACTTTGTAACTATTCGAAAGGTAATTTTCAATATTACACTATTTTATTTAAAGGGGGTTTTTACATGGCATGCTTTTTAGCACCGGCTACCGAAGCAATCGTTGTATCTGCAGCCGCACATCACAATCGCAAGGTAAGCAAGGACAATTCTTCTGAATCTAAACAGCAGGAATCTGTCACATTTTCATCTTACCTTGTTCAGAAACTGCAATGGTTAAGCACACTCTTATGGGGAGGAAGTTTTCTGCTTCTTATCGAACACATCTGGCACGGCGAGATTGTTCCCTGGTTTCCTTTCCTTACTGCGCTAAACAATCCAAATGACATTAGTCCTATGTTGACCGAAATTGCAACCGTAGGTACTGCTATGGCTCTTACAGTTACATTTACATGGTTTATTGCAGTTGCTGTTTGTTATATGGCACTAAAAAAACAGTCCGACAAATCTATAATTACTGATTAGTAGGAGGAATTGTTTATGTGTTTGATATTAACTTTTCTTGCAGCGGTCTTCACAAGCATAATTTGTTTCTCACACCCACAGTTTATCCAACAATTCCAGTTGCATAAACTTGCATTAATGTATTGGGGTGCAACACTGATGTGGTCAATTGATGGTGTTTTTCAATTACGGGAGGGAGAAGCATTTTTCGATTTGAGCCTTAATGATACTTTTCTTGGAATTGTAGTTATCATTTGTGGAGTTGTATTATGGGGATTAACCACTTTTGCTCATAGAAGAAAAACAGTATAAGAACCGAATAGGGATGAAATTAGGCGGCTTTTTTCATACGAAAAAGCCGCCTAACTCCGTCCCTATTCGGTTCTTATCTTAGCAGAAAGCTTTCACTTTCTCATAAATTCCATCTGTATCCAAACCATATTTCTTAAGCAGTTCTAATGCCGGTCCGGATTCTCCAAACACATCATTCACACCAATCTTCAGAACTTTTGTTGGAGCTTTCTCTGAAAGCACATCACATACTGCACTTCCAAGTCCGCCGATCACAGAATGTTCTTCAACTGTAACTACTTTACCTGTCTCTTTTGCTGCTGCAACGATTAGATCTTCGTCCAGAGGTTTGATTGTATGGATATTGATCACTTTCGCTTCAATTCCTTCTGCAGATAATCTTTCTGCCACTTCCAGACAATTTGCAACCGGAAGTCCGCTGGCTACGATTGTAAGGTCTTTTCCTTCACGAAGAACAACACCTTTACCCATCTCAAATTTGTAATCTTCTCTATCATTGATAACCGGCACTGCCAGACGGCCAAATCTCAAATAAACCGGTCCTTCATACTCATAAGCAGCTTTTACAGCAGCTCTTGCTTCTACATCATCGGATGGATTGAGAACAACCATTCCCGGAATTGAACGCATCAGTGCGATATCTTCGTTACACTGGTGAGTTGCTCCGTCCTCTCCTACAGAAATACCTGCATGAGTTGCTCCGATCTTTACATTTAAATGTGGATATGCAACAGAGTTACGAATCTGCTCAAATGCACGTCCGGCTGCAAACATTGCAAAAGAACTTGCAAATGGAACCTTTCCTGCTGCTGCCAGTCCTGCTGCTACACCTACCATATTACCTTCTGCGATACCACAGTCAATATGTCTCTCCGGAAATTCTTTTTTGAACACACCCGTCTTTGTTGCTGCTGCCAGGTCGGCATCCAGAACAACTAAATTGTCATGTTCTTTACCAAGCTCAACTAAAGCATTACCATAACTATCTCTCGTTGCGATCTTCTTTACTTCTGACATAATGCTTCACCTGCTTTCTCTAAATCTTCCATTGCGATCTTATATTCTTCATCGTTTGGAGCTTTTCCATGCCAGCCTACTGCATTCTCCATGAAGGAAACACCTTTTCCTTTTGTTGTCTTTGCAATAATTGCTGTCGGCATTCCCTTTGTCTCTCTTGCTTCTTTCAAAGCTGCTGCAATCTCATCCATATCATTACCATTAATTGTAATTACATGGAAATTGAATGCTTCGAATTTCTTATCAATTGGATATGGAGAGTTTACCTCTTCAATTGTTCCGTCAATCTGTAAATTATTATTATCTACAATCACAACCAGGTTGTCCAGTTTACGGGAACCTGCGAGCATAGATGCCTCCCATACCTGTCCTTCCTGAATTTCACCATCTCCAAGAAGTGTATATACACGATAATCTTCATTAGACAATTTTGCAGCAAGTGCCATACCTACTGCGGCTGAAATTCCCTGTCCAAGTGAACCAGATGACATATCTACACCCGGGATATGTTTCATATCCGGATGTCCCTGCAGATAAGAACCTGTATGACGAAGTGTTTTCAAATCTTCTACAGGGAAATATCCTCTGTGTGCCAATGCAGAATACAATCCCGGTGCTGTGTGTCCTTTTGAAAGAACAAAACGGTCACGGTCTGCTTTCTTAGGTTCTTTTGGGTCAATGTTCATTTCTTCAAAATACAGATATGTAAAGATATCTGCTGCAGATAAAGATCCGCCCGGATGTCCGGCTTTTGCGCTATGTACAGCAGTCACGATTCCTTTACGGACTTCGTTGGCTGTTTTCATTAATTCTAATTTGTCCATGAGACTCCTCCTGTTTTTTATGTTCATACGTAACTGTATTATAATACAGCACAACTACAAACCGCAAGCCTCTTTATGAGACTTGTTCGACCTACTCACCAAATACTGCAATATAGTCTTTTTTGAATTTTTCAATTCCTGCATCTGTCAATGGATGATGTGTCATCTGCTCAATTACTGCATATGGTACTGTTGCAATATCAGCTCCTGCAAGAGCACAATCTGTTACATGGATTGGATTTCTTACACTTGCTGCAATGATCTCTGTCTCAATTCCTGCAACTGCAAACATCTCTGCGATCTCTGCAATCAAATCTGTTCCTCTTGTAGAAATATCATCCAGTCTTCCAAGGAATGGTGATACATATGTAGCACCAGCTCTTGCTGCAAGAAGTGCCTGGTTTGCAGAGAAGATCAATGTCACATTTGTCTTGATTCCCTCAGCTGTAAGAACTTTAACTGCTTTGAGTCCTTCTACTGTCATTGGAATCTTAACAACCATGTTTGGATGAATCTTTGCAATCTCACGTCCTTCTGCAATCATGCCCTCTGCATCTGTTGTAGTAGCCTTTACCTCTCCACTGATCGGTCCGTCTACGATAGAAGCAATCTCAGCGATAACTTCTTCAAATACACGGCCTTCTTTAGCAATCAAAGATGGATTTGTTGTAACTCCACAGATTACTCCCATATCATTTGCTTTTTTAATATCCTCTACTTTTGCTGTGTCAATAAAAAATTTCATGTCTTGTTCCTCCTTAAAATACGACCTGTTCACGAGATAATTTTTGCAAATTTTTTATTTGCTCTCTTTACTTTCGATTATAGTCACGAAAAACAAAACGGTCAATAGGCCGGAAAATTATTAATAATTTCCTTCTGTTTATAAATTGATTTTATTAACAAAACTCAATTTATTTCATTGTTTATCTGCTCGTCATTTTTCAACTTAGCAGTTTTATCCCCATAATTAAACTATATAGGAATTTTATTTTTATATCAATACGTTCTATTTGTATTAATATTTATTAATATTTTTCTTTTTTGCATTAATTTTTGTTTTTTTACCCGGTGGATATGATGTCGTCCCCCTCGCCACAAGCTGAGGCTCATATTCCACATGATAAATACTGATTGGCTGGATTTCTCCGTATTTCTGATCAGCACTTTTTATCTTCTTCATTATAATATCACAGGCATCTCTGCCTTTATAAATGACAAAATGCTCTATCGTAGTTAAAGATAGTTTTCTCATTTTAGAAAATAAGGTATTGTCACACCCCATAACCGACATGTCATTTGGCACCTTGTACTTTTCGTCATAAAGTGCATCCAAAATTCCAAATGCAATCATATCATTCAGCCCTACGATTGCAGTCACATCTCCATGCTCCTCCAGTACTTCTTTTGTTAAATCATATCCAATCCGATATTCCGAATCAATACCCGGTACATCCTGATCAATGGATTCATTTGCAGACTTGATAACAACGCCATTTGCCAAACCGGCTTCACTGAACTCTTTTAAAAATCCTTCCACCCGCTTTGAACGTTGTTTTTGCCGCACTGTGAGCGGCGGTGCGATGTATGCCACTTTCTTATGTCCCAAATCTAACAAATGTCTCGCCATGATCCTGCCCAGTTTTGAATTATCAAGCTCCACTGCATCAACTTCTAGTTTTTCATTCTGATTATTAATAATTGCAAATGGAATGGTTTTTGATAATTCTTCTATCATTTCCAGATAACACCGGCTCGGATTACAAGTATAAATCACACCTCGTGGATTCAGAGACGATAACATTTTCAAATACTGTTCCTCCAGCACAAGACTTCTCTGTGTATTACAGACAAACAATCCATATCCTTGTTCCGTTGCGCGTGATTCAATTCCCTGCAACAACATCACATAATATGGATTGGTCAGATTTGGGCAAAATACTACCAGCAGTTTTTCTCTTCTGCTCTCCCTTTTTTGCTTTCGTTTTGGAAGCTCATACCCAAGTTCTTCTGCTGAGTGCTCTACTCTCTCTATTACTTCTCGAGAAAATGAGACATTATATTTCTTATTTAATACCATAGATACCGTTGCCTGCGATACTCCTGCATGTTTTGCCACATCTGAAGATGTTACTTTTTTTCCCAATTGCTCTACCTCACAGCTCTGTTCTGCCATCCAGTGCTCTCAAAAGTGTCACTTCATCGATATATTCCAGATCACCGCCGACCGGAACACCGCTGGCAATCCGGCTGACTTTGATTCCAACCGGCTTAATCAATTTACTAATGTACATTGCTGTTGTTTCACCTTCTAAACTTGAGTTTGTCGCAATGATCACCTCATCAACATCCCCTTGAAGGCGAGCCATCAATTCTTTTAATTTAATATCGCCAGGTCCGATTCCGAGCATCGGTGAAATAGCTCCATGAAGCACGTGATACACACCATTATATTTTCCGGTTTTCTCATATGCTGCCAAATCTCTCGGACTTTCAACTACCATGATTGTCTTATGGTCTCGGTCTGGATTACTGCAAATTGGACATATCTCCCGATCCGTAAGAGTACAGCACTGTGCACAGTAGCGCACGTTGTTACGTGCATCTACCATGGTTTTCGCAAGATTCTCTACCTGCTCTTTCGGCATATTAATAATATGAAATGCCAATCTCTGTGCTGACTTTGCACCGATTCCCGGAAGTCTTGAAAACTCTTCTATCAACCGGCTGATCTGATTACTATAATATTCCATTAAAATAACCCCGGCATTCCGCCGCCAAGTCCACCTGTCAGTTTAGACATTGCAGCACCTGATTCTTCATCAACTTTACGAAGTGCTTCATTCGTTGCTGCAACGATCAAATCTTCTAACATCTCAATGTCATCCGGATCCACTACTTCTTCAGACAGTTTCACTCTGACTACTTCTCTCTTACCAGACATTGTCACTTCTACAGCTGAGCCTCCAGCTGTTGCTGTAAATTCTTTTGTCTCCATTTCCTTTGCCTGCTCTTCCATCTGACGCTGCATCTTCTGAGCCTGCTTCATTAAATTTGCCATATTCCCCGGCATTCCGCCACCTGGGAAACCACCACGTTTTGCCATGATCAATCCTCCACTGTTATTTCCATGTTAATTACTTTTTCCATGTGTTTTTCTAAATCTACAAATGTATCTTCAAATCTTCGCCCGTCATCTAGCTGACGCACCTCAACTTCAACCTTCTTGCCGATTCTCTGCTCAATCACCGACTCGATTTCTTGCTTATGATCTTCCCTCTTCACACTTTCCGCTGCAATACTATCAGACAGAACAATCAATAACCGATTATCTCCTCCCAGACTTAATCTTGCCTGTTTCAGATAAATACTAGTCGGTGCAGATACCTCATCTGCGATAGAGCGGAAATTTTGCACCACCTTCTGTATTTCCTCCGGTACTGCATCCGGCAGCTCTGGTTTCGGCTGGCTTTTTCTTGAAGAAGAATTCGTATTCCCTGCTATACTATTGACCTCAGACGCATTGACGTACACTACCTTCTCCTGTACCGCTTCCAGTTCACGATCTAATCGGTCTTCCACCGCACGGATCCGATCCAGCAAACTATCCGTATTCACTTCCATCGCCGGTGTACATAACTTGATCAACGCCACTTCCAAGAGCACTCTCTTCTGTGTCGCATATTTCATCTGGCCGGATAATTCCGAAAAAATACGGATATAGCGAAGCAGTGTATCCACTTCTATCATCTGTGCTTCTTCTTTTAACTGCTGAAGATTTTCTGAAGACACATCCAGAACATCTTCCATATTATCAGAAGTCTTAACGAGAAGCAAGTTACGAAGATACCAAGTGAAATCCGCCGTCAATTGCGAAAGCTCTCGCCCCTGCATTACCAGTTCTTCCACCGTATCCAAAACCTTAGGAACATCTCTCGCTATAATGTTACGAAGCAAACGGCTGAAGACATCGGTATCCACTGCACCAAGCACTTCCAAAACATTATCATACGTCAGCTTCTGCCCCAGATAAAATGCAATACACTGATCCAGAAGACTCAACGCATCACGCATCGAGCCGTCTGCAGCCTTTGCAATATATCGTATTGCTCTCTGCTCAACATCCACCTGTTCAATTTCCATCAGATCATTCATTCGGCCTGCAATCGTATCAATCGTAATTCGATGAAAATCATAATGCTGACATCGAGATAAAATTGTGATTGGAATCTTATGAACCTCCGTTGTTGCCAAAATAAATATCACATACTCCGGCGGTTCCTCCAATGTCTTTAAAAGTGCATTAAATGCTCCGATAGACAACATATGCACCTCATCAATAATGTAAACCTTAAAGCGTCCTTCCGTCGGACGATACGCCACTTCCTCCCGGATCTCTCGAATATTATCCACACCATTGTTAGATGCCGCATCAATCTCAATCACATTCATCGACGTGCCGGCTGCAATCGCTTTGCACATCGCACACTCTCCACATGGACTTCCATCCACCGGATGTTCACAATTCACTGCCTTGGCAAATATTTTTGCCACAGTCGTCTTTCCTGTTCCACGAGTTCCGCAAAATAGATACGCATGTCCGATACGGTCTGCCTTAATCTGATTCTGTAATGTCTTTATAATATGATCCTGACCCTTTACATCCTCAAATGTAGTCGGACGGAACTTTCTGTATAATGCCGTATATGACATGAATCACACCTCTTTGTTTCTAGTTATTTTTTTGAAAATATCCTGTCACGGACTATCTCATTATTCATCTCCGAAGCTAATTCCTATCATTTTCGCTTCCTGAATAAAACTGCATTTTGGATCGACATATTTCAGCTTTCCGGCAACCTCTTCCAGCGGAACCTTTGTAATCTCTCCGTCACGCATTGCTACCATGTATCCATATTCCTGATTTAAAATCAACTCTGCTGCCTTAGCTCCGACTCTTGTTGCAAATACACGATCATATGCACATGGAGAACCGCCGCGCTGTGTATGTCCCGGAACTGTAATTCGAACCTCCTTATCTGTTGTCTTCTCAATCTGTTCAGCCAACTCGTATGCAATAGAAGGATATTTTCTCTTTGCAAGCTTTTCTTTATACTCTTTCTTCTTCAGCTTCGCATCTTCTTTTGAAATCGCACCTTCCGCTACCGCAAGAATCGTAAATTTCTTACCCGCCTTTGTGCGTTTCTGAATCACATCAGAAATCGCCTTAATATCATATGGAATTTCCGGAAGAAGAATGATATCAGCTCCGCCTGCAATTCCTGCATGCAATGTAACGTGACCTACTTTATGTCCCATTATCTCAATAATAAATACTCTGCTGTGTGATGTTGCAGTTGTGTGAATGCGGTCAATTGTATCTGTCGCAATATCTACTGCACTCTGGAATCCAAACGTCATATCTGTTCCCCAGAGATCGTTATCAATTGTTTTTGGTAAAGTTACTACATTCAGCCCTTCCTCGCGAAGCAGGTTTGCTGTCTTATGTGTTCCATTACCACCAAGAATCACAAGACAATTCAAATTCAGCTTATAATATGTGTGCTTCATAGCTTCAACCTTATCAAGACCATCGGCATCCGGCACACGCATCAATTTAAACGGCTGTCTTGATGTTCCAAGAATCGTACCTCCACGTGTCAGAATTCCCGAAAAATCTTTCGGAGTCAACATGCTAAAGTTACCATATATTAATCCTTTATATCCATCTTGAAAACCATAAATCTCTACATCATCACGCTTTGTGCAGATTCCTTTCACAACTCCTCGCATTGCTGCGTTCAGCGCCTGACAATCTCCACCACTTGTCAACATTCCAATTCTAAGCATAGTATTTATCCTCCTTGCTGAAAAACTTTTGCATACTGTATTTATTTTAGCATAAATAAATGAGACTATAAAGAAAAATCTCATCGATCACATTTCCCCATAGTCTCATTATTTTATTCTATCACTTTTTTAACTTTTTATTTCATGATTGGTTTTAAAGCCTCAGACAACTTATCTTTCTCTGCCTGTGCTTCCTCAAGATTTTTACCGAGTGTTGTGTAGTAAATCTTAATCTTAGGTTCTGTTCCTGAAGGACGAACAATAACTGTCTCATTATTTTCCAATTTGTAAATAAGAACATTTGCAGCCGGAAGCCCTGTCTCTTCTGGTTTCTTGTAGTCTGTAACATTCACAACCTTATATCCTGCAATCTCCTCAAGCGGTTTTTCTCTTAAGCCCTGCATGATTCCAGCCATCTGATCCATACCACTAAGTCCCGGGAACTCAAAACTATCAATCTGGTTCAGGTAACGGCCATATTCAGAATAAATTTCTTCCATTCTCTGTTTCAGAGAACTTCCAATACTTCTGTAATATGCTGCCATCTCACAAATCAGCATAGATCCGATGATTGCATCCTTATCACGAACATATGGACCAGCCAGATATCCATAACTCTCCTCAAATCCGAAGATAAAGCGTTCAACTTCTCCTGCTGCTTCAAGTCCTGCAATCTGATCTCCAATCCACTTAAATCCTGTCAAAACACTTCTAAGCTCAACACCATAATGCTCTGCAACAGCATCAGCAAGAGGTGTAGATACGATAGATTTTACCGCTACCGGATTCTTAGGCATTGTACCTTTTTCAATACGGCCTGCACAAATATAATCAAGAAGAAGAACTCCAACTTCATTACCAGTAACCAATTCATACGAACCATCCGGACACTTCATAGCAATACCGACACGGTCTGCATCCGGATCAGTTGCAAGCATCAAATCTGCACCTGTCTCTTTCGCAAGACTCAGACCCTTCTCAAGAGCTTCGAAAATCTCTGGGTTCGGATAGCTACATGTTGTAAAATATCCATTTGGATATTCCTGCTCAGGAACGATTGTAACATCTGTAATTCCGATATCTTTTAAAATCTGTGTAACCGGAACTAATCCAGAACCATTAAGTGGACTATATACTAACTTCAATCCTGCTGTCTTGCAAAGGTCCGGACGAACCTGTCTCTCTTCGATTGCATCATACAGTGCTCTCTTGCAATCATCACCAACAAAACGAATCAGACCTTCTTCAACACCCTGTGCAAATGGCATATACTTCGCACCTATTAATACATCTGTCTTCTGAATCTCATCGTATACGATAGCTGCAGCATCATCTGTCATCTGGCAACCATCCGGACCGTACGCTTTATATCCGTTATATTTTGCCGGGTTATGAGAAGCTGTCACCATGACACCTGCATTACAGTTATAATAACGAATTGCAAAAGAAAGTGCCGGAACAGGCATTAACGCATCATAAATGCGAACCTTGATTCCGTTTGCCGCCAATACACTTGCTGCATTCTTCGCAAACACATCACTTTTGATACGGCTGTCATAACTAATTGCAACAGTCTGAGTTCCACCCTGAGTTTTTACCCAATTAGCAAGTCCCTGTGTTGCCTGACGTACAACATAGATATTCATTCTGTTTGTACCTGCTCCAAGAACCCCGCGAAGTCCTGCAGTTCCAAACTTAAGAGCAACTGCAAAACGCTCCTTAATCTCGTCATCATTTCCTTCAATTTTTGTCAGCTCAGGCTTCAGATCTGCGTCCTCCAGATCAGCCTCCATCCAACGTTTGTATTCATCCTGATACATTTTCTATCACTCCTGACTCTTCTTCATTTTTTATTTTTCCCTTATGTAAAAAACTAATTTAAATATACCATATCTGAGGTAATACAGCAATTGCGAAAGGAAAGTTTTTCAAAAAATATACAATATTATCACAATTTTCAAACTATATTATATTTTTTTGAAAATTTTGATTCTTATGGTTTCTATCGTTACTTTAGACCTTTTGTCCTTTCAAGTTCTTCTTGCAGTTCCTTTATCTTCTGCTGCATTTCTTGTAATTCACTATCTTTTTGCTGTATCACTTCTTTATTCTGTTGCAATGCTTCATCTTTTTCCTGTATTGTCTCTTTCTGCTGCTTTATCTCATCCTGCATCTCATCAATCATCAGCTCCACAGTATTCCTGTCCATCTCCAACAGCTCTTTCGAAAACATTCCCATGACCTCCTCGATGTTTCGACAGATATCATAGACCTGCTGGTACATCTCCTTGAAATCCGGATATCGCTCGATGATATCAATAATGATTTCCGGGTCATCCGAGCCTAAAAATGCAAGCCATGCATCCAGTCGATTCTGTATTTTGATATCTTTATATTGCAAAGAATCCAAGAAGATGTCAAGCGGAACAAACAAATATTTCTGTAATAAATTCAGTTTTAATCCTGTATTGGAACATTGATGGAATTGATGTAGATAATCGTCTGGAAATTCATGAAAAGCTCCAGGACTTTGTTCAAACAGAACAATCGTATAAACGTCTTTTATATCATTATAATTAAACTTTTTCTTGCGTTTACTGCGTACTTTTTTATATTGGCGCATTAATAAATCTGCTGAATAGCAGGCACTTCTTGCTCCTGGAAATTTGTATCCGATTTTTTGTACTTCCAGGTTCACGATACTTTTATCCTGCAATTCCACCACGATATCCATGATGACAAGTGCTGATTCATCCGCGATTCTCGTTCCATCGTTTGGAAGCACGTCTTTTACATGTACTTCTTGACCAAGTAGAAGTGATAATAGCTCGTCCACACGTTCCGGTACAACCTCCGGATTTAAGATTTCCTTGCTGATAAAATCGTACATCATCTTAACGCCTTTGGCTCCTGTACAAAAATCAATAAATTCCTTTCGTGCCTCCGGTTTCCAACTGTAAAACTCTCTGCTCAGAACAGAACTCTTTTTAATCTCGGACGTCAGTTCTTCCTTCGTCCGAATCATTGGGAAATACTGTTGTAACATGTTCTTCATAGGCATAGCCCTCCTTAGTGTGAAATATTTCGTTTTTTCATATCGGATATTGTTTCAGAATGTGAAACCCGAGATGAGTGCCTTGTGGCTTTAGATAAATGTGGAGAAAAGAATTTCTCCTTAGATGTTTATTTAACATAGCATAGTTTAAAAATGCTGTAAAGAAGTAATTATGCACAAAAAAACGAATTGCAAACAAAAGATAGAGAAATGCATCTATCCCTTTAAGATAAAACACACTTCTCTATCTTCGATTACTTTCTCAATCTATAAATCTATAACTTCATTACCGTATAACTTACATTATTAGACAATCCTGTAATTGGACTAATTCGATTTCCACCATTCGGTGCAGAATGCCAGAATAAATCTTGGTTCGATGTATCACCCCAGAAAAATCCTATATGATGAGTATCACTAGTCCCATATTTCCCACCTTCATTTTCATTCCAAATCCAAATTATATCTCCCTTTTCTAAGACTCCAGGTCTTAACATTTCCGATTTCGTTTTGAAATCGTACATTGGAACCCAGCCAGCCCTTTTTCTCTGCATTAATTATAATAATAAGAACTTGGCAAATTCTCTGTGCGGATCACTGAACCATTTTTATAGTATTTTCTCTGTGCCCATGCTGAATGTCCTGATGACCAAGATACCGGCTCAATAAAATCAAACCATCCTGGATCCTGACCATAAAATTCTACATATAATGTATTTCCTACTGTATATGTTTTAATTGTTACCGGAAATCCTAAATCATTGCGGAATTTCAAGTCTGAATCTCCATACGAAACCATCGCGTCTAATCCTCTTTGCACATATGTCGAAGCAATCGTATGATTATTTCGTTCAATAATTGTCATTCCTGCTCGGATTGCACCTCCATACAATGTTGTTGAAGCCTGGCAGATACCTCCACCATATCCAATACCACCGACAACGCCACCTGGACGATAACCTTGTGCCTGTCCGCAAGGTCCTGCAACGCCAAAGAATGATAATGTCTGTCCTGGATTAACTACTACACCGTTAAATGAGCTTAATGCTCTTGACATATTATAAAATCCGTTTGCATCATTTGTACTTACTGTTGAAAATCTTGCTAACATTCTTATATATTTGGTATCTTTATAATAATTTGAATTACTTCCCGGAGCAGCGGTACCCTTAGGTACGATTTTTATCTGAATTGCTTGTAATTTATAACTACATTTCGTTGTACCTGCTGCCTGACCATTTTTCGCCCAACCTAACCAGCCATAATTAGAAACATGTGTGCGATAATAAATATCCGCATATTTTTCAAGTTCTCCCGTTAAACGAATCTGAACAGCTTCTGCCTGATTTATTCCATCGCCGGACACTTCTCCATTTGTCTTCCAGCCTTGCCAGCCTACATTGCTTAAATGTAAACGATATTCGACATTTCCTGTATATCCTCCTGCCATTGAAGGTGCTATATTCATCGAAAGTTGTCTGATGGCTTTATTTACTCCTGTCGTTCCTGTTATCTCTCCATTTCCTTTTGCATCTTGCCAATCTAAACCTTCCACTTTTGTTTGAAATGTCAATTTCCCAATTTGATCTGCTGACAAATAGCTTCTTCCACTGCATGCTGGAGCACTTACATCTCCTTTTCCATACAGTTTGATTTCGATTGCTTCTACACCTGCATTATATCCAACAGTTCCTGCAACCTCTCCATTTTTAGTCCAATCCAGCCAACCAAATCTTGCACTATGCACTCGATAATAAATGTCATATTGAGCTTCTAATTGTTCTGACAAACGGATTTTAATCGCTTCAATTTTTTTATTTTTTCCGGTGGTTCCAGCTGTCTGTCCATCTGCAACTTCTCCCTGCCAGCCGATATCTTGTACATGGGCCTCGTAAAGAATAGAACCTGTAAGATTACTTTGTTTTCCTAATTCTGTAACCTTTATTTGGATTGCTTCAATACTATAATTTTTTCCGGTGGTTCCAGCTGTTTGTCCATCATAAAAATTATTGCTTTGCCAACCAATATTTTGTACGTGCGTTTTATAAAGAACTGACCCTAAATTTTCTGTTGATACACAACTTTTTTCTGTCTGAGCAGGTGCTTCCGTAGAACCTTTTTCATATAACTTCACTTCTATTGCCTGTGCACCTAAATTAAGCCCTTTTGTTCCGGCCTCTTCTCCATTTTTTGCCCAGCCAAGCCAGCCATAATTTGCTGAATGAACTCGATAATAGACATCATATGTTGCTGCCAACTGTTCAGTTAAGTTGATTTTAACAGCCTCAATTTTTTTGTTTTTTCCGGTTGTTCCTGCAGTATTCCAATCTGCAACTGGCGATTGCCAACCAATATCCTGTACATGTGCCTCACATGTAATAGAACCTGTCAAACCTGCTCTTCCTGCTTCTGTAACTTTTAATTTTAATGCTTCAAGATTTAAATTTCTTCCTACTGTTCCTGCAGTTGTTCCATCGTAAACTTTGTTTTGCCAGCCAATGTTCTGTACATGGGTCTGGTACATAATTTTTCCAAGTGTTTCTTCCGATACAAAACCTTTTCCTTCAGTAATTGGTGCATCTGTGCTATTCTTTTTACAAACTTTAATTTCTACCGCCTGAACAGAATATGCATACCCCACTGTTCCGGCTTTTTCATCATTTTTCACCCAACTAAGCCAGCCTACATTCGTTGCATGAACTCGATAATAAATATCGTACTGTTCTGCCAACTCACCTGTAAGTTTCATTCGGATTGCTTCGATTTGTAATCCAGTTTTCGTTGTTCCTGCTAGTTCATTTTCTTCCACATAATTCTGCCAACCAATATTCGATACATGGGCACAGTATTGAACTGTTCCTGCTATACCTGTATTATTTTCCAGCTGAACTTTGAGCGCTTTCATAGCATGGTCCTGTCCGACAGTTCCAGCTGTCTCCCCATTACTTTTTTCTTCCTGCCAATTTGTTCCTTGAAGATATGCACTATATTTAATATTTAATACATCTGCCGCTTCCTCAGTCAGCATAACAGACTCATCTGTGTTTTCTGTTTCATTCTCAATGCTACTATTCAAATCAGATTCTGTTGTTTCCGCCTCGGACCTCTGCATTACATCCTGTTCTCCCTCATTCTGAGCAGTTCCACTCTCACCCTGATTGTTATTACTCTCGTCCTGATTAATATCTTCTTGAGTGGTTTCTTGTACTTGTTGTACATCATCAGTCTGTACAATATCTTCTGCAAATACCGATATTGGCGTCGTTGTTATCATAGCCAAACATAAAACAATCACGCCCAATAACTTCATAAACTTTTTCTCTCTCATATATGCCCCTTTCGTTTATTAAGTATTTTCTTTCTTTTATTTTATTTGATTTAGATTTAAAACACAAGATTTTCCTATATTTAAAAAAAGAGTTATTGCTGATATCAAGAAATCACCTCAACTCAACAATAACTCTTTTTCTAATTATTCTTTAAAAATGCTTTTTCCGTACTTCCCGGTGCTGAATCACCTTTTTTTACCAGACAAATTTCAATTGCTTCTGCTTTCTTTGCATAACCTTGTGTTCCGGCATCTTCCCCGTTCTTTGCCCAACCAAGCCATCCAAAATCACTTGAATGTACTCGATAGTAGATATCATATTGTTCTTCCGCTTTTCCTGTAAGTCGGATAGATACCGCTTCTATTGGTTTCGCCTGCCCCGTTGTTCCTGCCTGCTGCCCATTTGATACATAATCCTGCCAGCCTATATCTCGTACATGGGCGCGATATTCTATTCGGCCATTTCTAGCATTAGATAATTGCAACTTTAATGCTTCTATCCCTTTATTCTGGCCTGTTGTTCCTGCCAATGCCCCATTTGTTACGATATTCTGCCAGCCTATATCTGACACGTGCGCCTGATACTGAACTTCTGTCTCTTTCATCTTAAAAGCATTCGAAGTCTCTCCTGGTGCTTCTCCACCTTTTTCAACCAATTGAACCTGTATTGCCTCTACTTTCTTTGCATAGCCTTGTGTTCCTGCATCTTCCCCATTCTTTGCCCAACCAAGCCATCCAAAATCACTTGAATGTACTCGATAGTAGATATCATATTGTTCTTCCGCTTTTCCTGTAAGTCGGATAGATACCGCCTCTATTGGTTTTGCCTGACCTGTTGTTCCTGCCTGCTGCCCATTTGATACATAATCCTGCCAACCAATATCTCGTACATGCGCTCTATATTCTATTCCACCATCCACATCGTTTAACTGCATTTTCAAGGCTTCTATTCCTTTATTTTGGCCTGTTGTTCCTGCTATTTCTCCGTTCTGGACAAAAGTTTGCCACCCAATATCTGATACGTGAGCTTCATACGAAACCCCACTTTGCAGTTCTTTAACTCCATGATCCGCTGGTGTTCCAATAAGATAGTTCATATCAACGAGTCCATCTATTCCATCAACTAATTCTTTTGACGAATATTGCCACATTGCATATGTACCTGGGTAATCACACTGTATATTATACTGAGCGACCCAACGATGCCATTGTTCAAATTTTATATCTGTCAAATATTTATTCCACCAATTTAAATTTGCATATACACCAACTGCATATCCTGCGTTTTGAACTGTACTACAAAATGTCTGTGCAATTGCAGCAAAGTCACTTCCTAATGTACTATTATCCTCCATATCAAAATAAACCGGGTAACTCAACTTGTGCCCGCTTATTAATCTTAATACATGCTGTGCTTCACTTGTAGCCATATCTGTATTTTGAGCATATGAATAAATATAAACCCCATACGGAATTCCTAAACGTTCACATTCACTTACATTTCTCAGCCACTGTTTGTCATCTTGATTATAATAATCATCCCCATAGCCACATCGAATAATAGCATAATCTATTCCTTCAGCTTTAACCTTTTCCCAATCAATATTACGATTATGCTCACTTACATCAATACCTTTTTTTGTTGCATTTGGAGCATATACATCACTAATTACAGAAACTTCATCTTCAGCACTCCTAATCAATTCTCCGTCTTGATAACGCCAACTGTTTTCTTTCAAATCTCCCTGTTCCTGAGATTCTTCTGCTACAGACTCTGTATCTATATCCACCTCTTCATTCAATGTCTGTTCCCCATTCTCTTGTTGAAGATCTGATTCTGCACTATTCTCTTCACTCTGAAAAATATCTTGATTTTCTTCCTGTGCATATACACTGTATGTCGGATAATTTATTCCTGTGATCATAATTGACAATGCAACAATAACACCTATTTTTTTCTTCATTTATTTTCCTTTCTTTTATATTTTCATAAACAATTAAGTTTCCTTATTTCTTGAACTTTATCAGTATACTTCCTCTTTTTTTTCATGTCAAATTTTTCTCTGTTTTTGTTCGTCATTTCTAACTTTGCTTTTTTCTATCATATATGTTAAACTGTAGAAATATAAATAGTAGATATTTAACTATATACATATGACAACATGAATATTTTAAATTTTTCAGAAAAGAGGATTGTAAAATGGAAAGAAATGACCCTTGCTGGTGTGGAAGTGGGAAAAAATATAAAAAATGCCACATGCCAATCGAAGAAAAGATGCAGCTTCATGCTGATCGCGGAGAGATTGTCCCAAGCCGCAAATTACTAAAAACCCCATTTCAAATTGAAAAAATCAAAGCAAGTGCTGAACTCAATACAAAAGTTCTTGATGCTGTTGCTGAACAGATTCATGCCGGAATGAGTACAGAAGATATTGACAAAATCGTATATGATGTAACAACAAAAAATGGTGGGATTCCAGCCCCATTAAATTATGAAGGATTTCCAAAGAGTGTATGTACTTCTATTAACAACGAAATTTGCCATGGTATCCCTGATAAAAACATCATTTTGCAGGAAGGTGACATCATCAATGTTGACGTATCCACCATTCTCAATGGATATTTTTCTGATGCGTCTCGAATGTTCAAAATCGGACAGGTATCCGAACGTGCTGAACGTCTCGTAAAAGTCACAGAAGAATGCCTTGAACTTGGTCTTGCTGCTGCAAAACCATGGGGACATCTTGGAGATATTGCTGATGCAATCAATACGCATGCTCAGGAAAATGGATATTCTGTTGTAGAAGAAATCGGCGGACATGGAATCGGACTCGAATTCCACGAAGATCCATTTGTCAGCTTTGTTACTCCAAAAGGATCTGAGATGCTATTGGTTCCGGGTATGATGTTCACGATTGAACCTATGATTAATGAAGGTAGCCCTGACTTCTTCGTTGATGAAGATAACGGCTGGACTGTTTATACCATTGATGACGGACTTTCTGCCCAGATTGAATATATGGTGCTTGTAACTGAAAATGGTGTTGAGGTATTAACAAAATAAACTATTTAAATTATAGGAGTGTCGCTTTAACGTTGAACTACGAATATCACGTTGAACGCGGCTTCCTTTTTATAACTCCTTTTTGTCGTTCTACATCTAACGTTTCATTAATCAAACTATTTTCATTACATATTCACATCTGATTTGTTATTTACAGTAAAATTTACATTTTAAACTATTTGCTCTCGTAACTAACTATAAAGAAAGCATCTCTGTCTCTTTTAGCTAACTTGATTTCTACAAAGATAACTGAAGAAAAAATGACATATCAGACACTTACTGCTGCGACAAGACTCTATCGTGTATTTATTCTCTTCCGCCTTTTCCACTGCTGGAAGCATTATACGAAACTCTTGGATTTGAGCCGAATGAAATTTTTGTAGATAACACGAATAATAATCTTACCTCACTGGCATCATTTGTAAGTTGGTAATACGGATGATTACCTACTTACGATTCAAATCTAGCACAAGCCTAAGAGATGGACTTCGCAAATTTGCTGAATGGTATAAAGACTTTTATCTAAACTAATTCGCTGGTTATAATTACCTGAAACTCTTATATAATTATGGAGGATTTATTATGTCACAAGTTGCAAAACGAGATTTACGCATTGATTTGCTACGCATATTTTCTATGCTTTTTATTATCATGCACCATTGTATTATCAATGATTTCGGATTACAAACCATGCTAAAAGAAAATACTTTAACCCGTTTTGGTAACCTTTTAATTATTATGAATTCTATTGTTATTGTCGGAGTCAACTTATTCTTTTTGATGTCCGGCTATTGTAAAATTCATTTAAAGCCTCAAACAGTATTATTGCTCATAATAAAAGTGTACCTGATTTCCACCTTGATACAGCTAACTGGTCTTCTGTCAGGCCATATTCCTTTTGATTCTGATTGGATAAAAAACACTCTTAATCCATTCGATTATTACTGGTTTCTTGGAGCATACATTTTATTAATGTTTACTTCTCCACTTTTAAACTTGATAATTAATAATATCTCATTATCTATGTTTAAATCTTATGTTAGTGGTTTTTTCTTAATTATCTGTATTTATGGATTTACAATTGATGGAAGCCTCCATCTTTCCTACGGCTACTCTTACCTTATGGCAGTTGCCCTATATATTTTAGGTAACGGTATTAGAAAATTTCAAAATGAGTGGCGATTGCTTTTATACAACAGAAAATTTTACATTCTTACTTGGTTTACTGTTATACTCTTAAACAGCCTGCTTATAAAGCTACTTTACAAATCCGGCAATGGTTTAAGAGCATGGACTTTTTATGCATATAATAATCCATGCGTAGCAATAGCCTCTATTACTTTATTACTATTTGCTATACGTTCCAATAATAATATAAAAACAAACTGGTTTTTACGCAATCTTCCTCAGAGTACAATTATTACATATTTAATTCACTCTACTTGTTGGTTAACAATTTTCAGGCAATCTTTCATCATGTGGCAAATAAACCATTATGGAATACTTTTTACTCTTTGTATGCTTCCGCTCTTTGCTTTCTGTATTTATTTACTTGCTACTTTTATAAATATTATATATGAAAAAATACTCGGGAATTTTTTTAGAAGAATATTAAGAAATTAAATGGAGACAAAATTATGAGCAAACAATATGACAGCATTGATTTAATGAAATTTATTTTTTGCCTTTGTATTATCGGAATACATACCAATATTTCCAACATCTTTCCAAAAGCGTTACAATTACTAATCGGAAGAGGTTTTTTCCGATTAGCTGTACCATTTTTCTTTGTATGTTCCGGATTTTGGATTGGAAAAAAATATTTGAAGCAACCAGCCGAGCTAGATATCATTATCCAAAAATATATCTTTCGTTTGCTCATTCCTCTTATTATATTCGAAAATATAAATAATTTATTGGAAATCATCAAACAACTTTTAAGACAAACCCCCAAACTTACTATTTGTCATGATATACTTAAACATATATTATTTTATCCTTATGGAGCGCTCTGGTATGTACAAGCAAGCATTATTGCAATTATTATTATCTATCCATTTCTTAAAAAAGGACGAATTCAAATTATACTGATAATTAGTATTTTCTTATATGCCTTCGCCCTATTATGTAATAATTATTACTTTTTAATCGAAAATTCCTACTTGCAGATAATTGTTGACTCTTACATGCAATTATTCATTTCTGCACGAAATGGAATTTTTGTTGGAACCTGTTTCTTAATACTTGGAATTTATGTCGGAGTTCATATCGAATCCCCGAAACTTTATCAATATACAAAACCTTTGCTTTTTATTTCAACCATACTTTATTTTTTCGAATTACTACTAGTAAATCAACATGTTCCGCTAGATGATGGTGCATTATTTATATCGCATTTATTTATCGCCCCACTCCTCTTAATAATACTTACAAAGAGTTCATTACATTTAAAGCACGCAAAATACTTAAGAAATTTAAGTACCGGAATGTATTTTTTACATCGGATTTTAATTGCTGTAATTGATATATTATCTTTTGTAACCAGAAAGATATTACCTGTTACTGCTTTATTTTTTATAGTAATTCTTATGTCGATTTTAATCTGTACTTACTCTTACACTTTGAAAAATCGATTTTTTAATCAACTTCTTCGTTAATACATAAGTTTTACCTTCTAATTGACGAATTTAAACTCAACAAGTTAACTACTGTAACCATATTGATTTTCATAAACATTTTTCCATCGCTGCATCATAATTGTTATATTCTTTGCTTCGATACGTTCTTTATCATAGGAAGCATTATACCGCATCACAACTGTCGGAACGTACAAAACTCGATACTGTTTTTCTTTCACTCGCAGGCAAAAATCTATAGCAGCAAATTCGTCTCCCAATTTATCATCGAATCCATCAATTTGTTCTAACAAACTTTTCCTTAACATCATACATTCCATACTAACGGCACTCAGTTCCTGTTGCAGTGCCTCTCTATGCATATAGCCCTTACACATATTTGGCAATCCTTCAAATAATCTGTATGAGAATTTTTCTCCTCCAATTCCAATACCTGCATGTCGAATTGTATGATTTCTATAATAACTTCTTGCACCAACGACACCAATTTTTTCACGTTGGCAATTTGCAAGTAACTGTTCCAAGTCCTTTTTTCCTTGAAACTCAATATATTGCGAAAGCAAAAGAATATATTCTCCTTTTATTTGCTTCTTGATAATATTAATAGTCGCAGGAAATGAATCTTTTTGACCTTTAACAACCTGTATTCCTTGTCCTTCCAAGAATTGATAATATTTTTCTACCTTACTGCTCTGATTTCCCATATCCACCACTATTATCTGCAAATTTTCATAATCCATTTCTTTTAACGAATTAATACATTTCTTTAGATAATTGATTTCCCCATCACTTTTAATCACGGTGGTAACCAAATCCTTATTATCCTTAGATTCATAAATAATTTTATAAAAGCCCAAATCGTCTAATTTTTCTATACGACCGACTTCCCCACATCTTTTTAGATGTGCCTGTAATGCCCGTTCACCCGCATCATACGCATATAATTTACTAGCCGGATTATCTGCTGTTGATTGTCTATGCATACGCCAGTGGTACAAAATCTTTGATATATGAGCAATATTCTCTGCCTGTTCCGTACATCTTAGTATTAAATCATAATCTTGTGCCCCATTATATTCCTCTCGAAATGGTTCTGATTCTTTTATCAAACTTCTCTTAAATACAAAAAGGTGACATATATAATTATTAGCTCTTAATAAATCTAAATTGAACTCTGGTTTAAAATTAGGCTGAAAATGTTCATTTGAGTTTTCTGATATTTTGTCCTCATCTGTATAAATCACTTCCGATTTATTCTTCTCATTTATGGTCCGAACAACTTCATATAAGGCGTTCGTTGCTAACATATCATCATGGTCCAACAGGGCAATATATTGTCCTGTTGAAATTTCATAAGCCTTGTTTGTATTTTGAGCAATACCTAAATTTTCCGGAACATCTACCACCTTAATTCTTGAATCTTTCTTTTTATATTCATCTAAAATGATTTGAACTTCTAAATTTTCCGGATTCGCATTCGCAATACAAAGTTCCCATTTATCATATGTCTGTTCACATACCGATTCTATCATCTGCTGTAAATATTTCTGTGGAGTATTATATACTGGAACCAAAATACTAATAACAGGTTCATATACAAATCGTTGCTGTTTTTGTATCTTTATTTCCTCTTGTGTAACCTTATTCTGTTCGAACCAAGTTGAATACCATTGTTCATTCACTTGATATTTATCAAAATTACGATGAATCATATTTTTAATTCCATAAAATTTTGTATAGACCATCGTCTTTTTAACTTTTTTATATAATTCTCTATGTTTCATAATACCCCTTTGTATACATTCCATTTTGACCTTCCTAATTGAGTTTTACACATTTCATAATTAGTTTCTTCAAAATTTTAGATTTTATATCTTGTTGACCACATAGTTTTTTTGCTCGTCTAATTAGTGAATTTTCTTGTTCTTTATGCAAGTATATTATCTGTCCTTCCAATTCAGTACAGCGTTTATTCAACCCATTAATCATATTATCTCGAATTATCTTATCATAATAGTATTCACTTACAATTCCTTCCAACACTTCTTGTATCTTAGTCTCCCCAAACTTCCGTATATCAAATGATACCTCGAATTTTTGATTTTTTTGAAATTTTCCTTCAAAATAAAGAACCATATCATCATAATCAAAAACTGTATAACCTGAATGTGAAATCCCAGGAAATGCTGATATCCTTTTTACTGGAATGGATGTTTTCAATGAAGTAATTACTTTACCAAAATGTTGCCCAATATTGATTGATATCTTCGAGTAGTCTCTAGGAAATACAAATTTAATCTTGCAGATATTTCCATCCAACTCCATTTTCTTCTCTACATATACATCTGTATACACGTCTTGATAATTTCCGAAAAATATCCTTGCAGTTTTCTTCTCTGTCTTCTGTTTATGTGCATACCAGAAAAACCACGGATTATCAAATACGTTTAAATCAATCCAACAAATCTTTAATCCTGTTTTCCATATACTGTACGGAAATGATAACTGGTCTCTTTTCACATATTTACAAAGTAAATCATACCAAAGATGCATCGTATCTTTTACATCTTGTTGATTTTCTCTTCGTATCAAAACCGTACATTCCGCTAATCCATAATCCTCCGGAAACTGCTCTTTTTTTATAAAGTCCAAATATTGAATAATCTCTTCCCTATTTGCTTTTCTATGAATAACGCATGCCGTTGCTTCTTGATAAACACAATTACGTAATCTATGACGAAAACATGCCATTGAGTAATTTTCCAAATCACAAAATGTCGTAAGTAGTTTACGTATATCTTTCTTTACCTGGAGAGCTCCATCTACCCATATACTTATATCGTATTTTTCCAAAAGCGGATGGCCCAATATTTTAATTTTTCTTGATAATAACATATCACCTATATTCTCTTCATCTTGAATATAGACAAACTGCCAGCAATCTGACTTTAACGTATGGTTATTTGTAAAACATATATAATCAATATCTTCATCTTTTTCCACATCATGAAGATTGTCATAATCTCCAGTTATACAAGTGTATATACATATTTTTTCGGTTTTCATCTCTTTCCTCTCACTTTTCTAACACCAGAATCGCAATAATATAGCAACGACAGATGCGCAAAGGATTATACTGCTTGGCAATATAAAATTATCTACTATGGTTTTCATAATTTTGTTTAATTTTTCTACTTTTTGCAATTTTGTATTCGCAAATATTAAAAATATTAATGGTATTACTGGTATGAAATATCGTCCTTGCACTCCCGTAATAGCCCCTGCTCCCACTCCATAATTATCCAATATGGATGTCCAGTATATATACATTGCCAGAAAACATCCAAAAATTGCGGCTGAGACACTTATAAACACTATAATCCTATCTATAACCTTTACTTTTATATTATCTAAACTTGTTTCTGCAATTCCAATAATTGGCATGATAAATAAATATGCCCCCAAAAATACACAATACAAATTTGTATCAATTAATCCAAAGGTACCAATTGTTGTTGAAACAAAAAATAGTTTCATACTTGATAATGTATTAAAATATATTTGCAGATACTTTACTGGATTATGAATTACAAACTGCATCTGCTGTGATGCCAATTTGGCATCTTCTGTAATAACACTTGTGTCTCCACTTGGCATAATCAGCTTTGTAATAAAATACAAAGCTATCACAATAATTCCCATACTTATCAATTTCTTAGCATAGATCTTTTTATTTTTGAGTTCAAATTTTGGCAAAAATAACATCAACAAAAATATTGGTACATATACAATTTTTATAACAACAAACACATACGCTATCACACTTAAAATAACTATGTATGCAGTAGTCAGCTCTTTTTGATTTTCGCCAAAAGAAATTCTGAATATCATTGCACATGCTAGAAACGCAAGTGAAATTAATATTGGATCATACGATACTGTAGCTGCCAAAAATAACGACATCGGCATAATTCCAATCATTGCCATCGTTCTTTTTAATATTGGTGTAATAGAGATACTAATTGCCACTATTGTTACGTAAAATAACAAATTGAAAAATCTTGCAAAATATAAAAAATATAATACTGAAGGATTATCAATATCTAATATTTTCGCCACTACATTGCCAAAAACAATTCCTGTTGCTTGTACAATATGCCCTACCGGATTTGTTTTTGCTGTCGAGAATCCATCAAACTTTTGTTCTCCATATTCTCCTGGTAATCGTTCTGTCAAATACATGTCTTTATAGTTAAATTTTTCATCGAGATTACCACCTTTATTATTTTGCATAGTGATATAATCTAACATTCCCTTTGGCAGCATATATCCCACTTTCCCATCCTGCACATCTGGAAATAAATTTCCTTTTGATAATACATAGGCCTTCTTAAAGTGGCTATCTTCGTCTGGCGCCTGAAAAGGCGGTGTTAAAACCATAAATAATATACCAAATATGAGTGAAAGATAAACAAATTTTTTTGCAATACTATTAGTATTCATCGGCATTCTCCTTCAAGTCTCGATACATTGTAACTATTTGCTCTTCAATCTTACTCCATTCACGTTTTTTGGCAGTCTCTAATCCTCCTGCAATCAATCTTTCTCTTAATAAAGCATCCTCAGCAAGTCTGTCAATTTGTTCAACTGCCTTATCTATGTCACCAAGTTTATACATTAGACAATTTTCTTCGTCACGTAAATACTCAATATTTCCTCCATTTGGTGCTACAACAGCCAGCCCACCAGTTGCCATCATTTCTAATGGTGGATACGAAAAGCTTTCCAAAATACTTGTTTTTAACAAAATATCGCACGACTGATAAATTTTTCCAACTTCGTCATGTGGAACTCTTTGTAAGAATTTGTCTACACGATACCATGATTTTGCTCCTCCTTGATATGACAAATAATAAATCTCATATTTATCTTTATCTAATTTTTCAGCAATTTTAAAACTTTCATCTACATTTTTATAGTGATCATCACTATTTCCTTCAATAAGAATTTTAATTTTTCCTTCGAAATTTCTTTCCTTATAAGAAAAAACTCCCAAATCAATTCCATTCGGTACATAAATGCTGTCTTTTCCAAATTTTTCTTTTAACCAATCCTGACACCATTTTGATATTGTAAGATAATGAATTGGAATAAGAGAATTATATGTTGCATTTGCCATTGTTTTCTCAAAATATCCGTCCGGACTAAAATTGGTTTCAAAATTCTGAACCAAATATGCTCTATGCAAAACATTCGGATATACTTTCACAAATGTAAGTGTACTCCATAAACTTGCAACTAAAGTATCCACATATGCCTCAAAACGTGTGTCATAACTTTGTACAACCGGAATACGTCCATCTTTATTTATAATATCATCGGATTTTCTGTCTTCGTTTACTATAAACACATCATACCCATGGTCTCTAAGCATATTACAATGCTTTATAATTACATTTACTCCACCACTAATATTAGTAGTTGGCAAAACAAATCCGAAATTTTTTGGCATCTTTGAAATCACATACTCGGCTATACCTCGACCTGTATAAGTTGTAATTTTCTTTCTTGTAATTGCATATGCATTACTTCCAATTTCTTCTCTGTACGTTTTATCATCTATAAGAAGCTGTAATTTTTCTTGCCACTCATGTATATTCGCACATAAAATACCATCTTGTCCATCCTGAATCATTTCTTCAAAGGCTCCGACCTTACTTGCAATTGTCGGCACATGAACAAGTCCTGCCTCGAGCCATTTATTTTCTGATTTCGCAGCATTGAAAATAGACTCTTCTAATGGTGCCAGATTAATATCTACAGAAGCTATTAACTCCGGTAGTTTTTTCCACTCTACAAATGGTTCCGCAATCACTCGCTCTCGAACACTGTCCAACTCTTTTGGTAAGTCTAATTCACCAACTATCTTAAGATAAACCTGCTCATTCTTTTCCATAATTTCCTTGATTACAGGCATAATCAATTCAAAATCCGCATTATGAGTAATACTTCCACTAAAATATCCCATAATAATTTTATTTTCGTCTTTTACAACATTACTATATGCTCTTTTAGAATATTTCAGCATTTTTTCTGATGCAACATTTCTATTTATATAAACATCATCAACATAATTACGCAATTCATTAGCCAAGACACTTGTTGTTGTGATTGCACAATCGCATTTCAGTAATGTCTGTTTTGTTCTTTCAACACCATCATCATAAACTTTTTTGTCATTTTCAGACATTGTTTTCAAATACGGAATCATATCTGTATACTTTTTGTCAATCACTAAATCATCAATATCAAATATAACCGGTTTATTATAATATTTGGCTCTATCAATAAATTCCTCTATTTCTGTCGTAATCGGACATCTAAAAAATACGAATGCACGATAATATTTCAATATCTCCAAATTGACACGTTCATAAAACATGCTATCTACTGTCAAACCAAAAGCTTGTAACTGCTCTACCTGATGATCCACTCGATATCTTGACGGATGCGGCAAATAACATCCATTTATAAACAATACATCTTTATAACAATGACGAATAGGGTCTCCTGATACACGCAATTTTATATAATTTTTTCCCTTTCTATATGCAGTCTTAACCCCCTCTTCTCTGACTATTCTAACTAATTTTTGTTGTAAATTTTCCGTTTTACTCATCTTATGATTCCTCCATATACAGACTTTCTATCGCAGACTCTATGTTGTTCCAATCTCGTTCTTTTGCAGTCTTTAATCCTTCTATATATAATTTGTGTCTTAATTCTTTCTCTGTGCATAATTGATTGATTTTAGAAACAGCCTGCTCTATATCACCCTGTTCATATAATAAACAGTTTTTTCCGTCTTCTAAATATTCCACATTGCCACCATTTGGCACAGCCAACACAAGACCTCCTGTCGCCATCATCTCTAATGGTGGATACGAAAAACTTTCCAAAACACTCGTCTTAATTAAAATATCGCACTCTCTATATATTTGTGCTACTTTCGCATACGGAACTTTATGAAAAAATTTGTCTACCCGATACCATTCTTTCGGTTGTGCATTATAAGACATGTACCATATCTCAAACTTTTCTTTTTCTAACTTGTTTACAATTTCAAAACTTTCATCAACATTTTTATAGTAAGATGCACAATCGCCTTCTATTAGTATTCGAATTTTTCCAGATAATGTTCTCTCTTCCGCAGTATCATGAAATCTGTCAAACTCAATTCCGTTCGGTGCGTATTTACATGTTTTACCAAATTCCGTCTTTAACCACGATTCACACCATTTAGATATTGTAAGATATTTTATATTTTCATTTTCAGAATACGTTCTATTTGCTTGAATTCTCAATGGGTCACCCGACTGATAAAAATTGGTCTCATAATTTTGTACTAAATAATATTTATTCTTTATTTTCGAATTTCTATTTAGTATTTGTACTGTCGTCCACATTGTAGCTACCGCAGCATCTATACTTCCTTCTAGCACACCTTCATTTGCATGTAACACCGGTATTTTCTGTGCTTTTACAGTACACCAATTTTCTTTTGCATTCAAATATGCCACTGACACATCGTATCCACGTTTTTGCATTATAGCAGCATGATTCAATGTAACCATTACCCCGCCACTAATCTCAAGTGATGGTAACACAAAAATAATATTCTTATGGAATTTTTTCTTTAGGAACTCTGCTAACTTATATCCTGTCTTATAGGCAAGCCAGCGTTCTCTACACACATACCAAGCGTTCCTTGCAATACGATTTCGCTTATCTGGATTTTCTATCAAATCAACAAGTGCTTCTTTCCAGTCTTCTACTGAAGAACATAAAATTCCAGTTTCACCAGATTCTATACATTCTTCAAATGCTCCAAGATTACTAGCAATTGTCGGAACCTGAACCAATGCAGCTTCCATCCATTTGTTTTCTGATTTTGCAGCATTAAATAATGTGTCTGTTAATGGTGCTAGATTTATATCCACCTGTGCTATTAATTCAGGTAATTTTCTCCAATCAACAAACGGATGCTGTATTATCTGTTCTTTGTATTCATTTAGTTCTCCCGGCAGCTCTAATTCTCCGACTATATGCAGCTTCAAATGATGATATGTCTTCATAAGTTCTATTATCACTGGCATAATCATATTAAAATCATCATTATGCGTAATACTGCCGCTAAAATAACCGATGTGAATATGATCTAACTCTTTTTTGCTTTGTAAAGCCTTATCAGAAAGCTTTTCCATCTCTTCCGATGCAGTATTACGATTTATCAAAACCTCCGGAACGTAATGTAGCATTTCTTGTTGTAAATGTGTCGTCGTTGTAATTCCAGCATCACACAATCTGAGTAAATGTCCCATCTCCATTACATTCTGATTATAAGCTTTCCTATCTTCTGATTTCATTGTATCCAAATATGGAATCATATCCGTATACTTTGTATCAATTACTAAATCATCAATATCATATAAAACAACTTTGTTCAATTTCTTTGCAAGTTTTATAAATTCTCCTATTTGTTCATTATACGGACACCGAAAAAAAATGAAGCCTCTATATAACCTTACCATATCCATTGATAAATGTTGATAGAAGACTTCATTACTCGAAATATTATAATAAGTCAACTGTTCTCTCTGATGTGATACCCTATAACGAGCAGGGTGTGGCACTTCTGGTCCACACCCATTTATAAACAACACATCCTGGAATACTTGACTTGTTTTCAATTTCTTTTCAATATTTTTTGTTTTTATATAAGAACGTGCCTTTTTTCCAACTGATGCAATTCCCTCATCTTTTAGTGTCTTTGTAACTTTCCTTAATATTTCCTGCATATTAGATATCCCTCATTATTTAAATAATCTATACAATAATTTCATGAATGCAACGATATAAATCACAAATATCATTACTACAAAGAAAGTTTCCAAATCGAATCTATCCGTCAGCGTTTTTAAAATCATCGTTCCGTCTATTTTTTCCCCATCAACATAAAAAGCTGTATTAGATTCTTCTTGTTTCTCAAACGAGAACTGCACTGCGCTTTCATTATCTTCTGCATTCTGTGTCAAGGATAAGCGATATTGCTTTCCATTACAATTCTCAATCGTATCAAAAGGTAATTCATAAAATCGACTTTTTAACGCCTTTTTAGCATTTATCTCACCTTCAGCCACAACTTCATTTGTATCTACTTCTTCTAATGTATAATTAAGAGACACTTTACTAATATCTCCACTTTCTGCACCCTTTACACGGATTCCATCTAAAGTATCCTCATTTACTTCAAATTCCTGTTCTAATATAGCATTCTTACTTTCCGTAACTGTTCCATATGCACTTGGGTCTATTGTTTTATCATAAATCGCATGAGGCTTTGCTATGTGCGCATATAAAAACACCAGTGCAATCACTACTATACTTTCTAATACTCTTATAACTTTTTTCTTCATCTTTTTACCTCTGATTAAGAATTTCTATATTCCTCTGCAATTTCTTTGGCATCACCAAATGCTTTGACAACCCCTTTTTCTAACCACACAATTTTATTACATAACTTTTCTACCTGATTAATATTATGCGAAACAAAAAGAATTGTCGTTTCTCCATTCATCATCTTCTGTATACGTTGTTCGCATTTCTCTTGGAATCGAAAGTCCCCAACAGAAAGCACTTCGTCTACAATAAGAATATCCGGCGTTCCGATTGTTGCAATCGCAAATGCCAATCTTGAAACCATACCAGAAGAGAAATTCTTTACTGGTACATCCATAAAATCTTTTAACTCCGAAAATTCTACTATATCATCATAATATTCCTGCATCTGTTTACGTGAATATCCTAAAAGTGCTCCATTAAGAAATACATTTTCACGTGCTGTCAAATCCATATCGAATCCAGCTCCCAATTCAATCAACGGAGCAATTGAGCCATTTACAGTGACACTTCCTTTCGTCGGTTTTAACACTCCGGCAATCGTTTTCAACATTGTACTTTTTCCACTACCGTTTAAACCGATTAATCCCAATGCATCCCCTTTTCTTAACTCAAACGATACATCTTTTAATGCCCAGAATTCATCATATGACACCTGTTTTTTAATACTTTTTATCACGTACTCTTTAAAACTATCAAACTTCTCAGATGACAAACTGAATTTCATATACACATGATCTGCTTGAATCATTATTGGTTTTTCCATATTTTTCTCCTAATATTATATATTTAAAATAAATTGATCCTGATTTTTATAGAATACATATAATCCAATTCCCAATGCCAGCACAGTTTCAATCAGAGCTATAATAATCCCAGAAATACTTGGCAAATTTCCGTTTAGCATAACATCACGGAACATAATCAATATATTTGTAACTGGATTAGCTCTAACAATCGGCGATAACCATTTTGGAAGGATTGACATTGGATAAATAACTGGTGTCAAATACATCAACGCTGTTGTAAATACAGAATACAAATGCATGATATCTCTAAATCTTACAGTTATTGCTGCTAATATCAAGCCTATTCCTAATGAAAATGCAACTAAAAACAGCAATGGAATTGGTGATAAAATAACTGTCCAATGCATCTCAACACGCATAGCCAGCATTACGAGCATTAATGCAGTAAATGAAGCCATCAAATTAATAAAACTTGAAAAGACTCTTGACAAAACAAAAAGATATTTTGGTACATATATCTTCTTTATCAGTGAAGAGTTACTTATAATTGCTCCCATTGATGTTGTTGTCGTATCATTAAAAAAATTAAAAATCACCTGTCCACTTAGCAAGTACAACGGAAAATTTTCAATATCAAACTTAAAAAGATTTGAAAAAACTACCGATAATACAATCATCATAAACAATGGGTTTAATAGTGTCCACAGAACTCCTAATGCAGAACGTCTGTATTTAATCTTAATATCTCGTGCAACCAACTCTCGTAATAGTGGCTGGAATTTTACAAAATTTTGTATATATTGAGTCACGCTCATACCTCCATCATCCATTATTTTTCTATACATTTTTATACAAGAAAAAGGCGTTATATCACATACATAACAACCATTTGTAGTATAACACCTTTTTCTATATTTGACAAGTTACCCATCATTGTCTTTCATTGTCTTTCATTCTCTTCTCATACAACGCCATCTCCTGAGTTAAATTTTTAATTCGGATTGACATTCTTGAAACTGCTATTGTCAATACGAAAATAATGATCAACGCAAAGCAAAATCCTAAGAAGAACAACATATTACTCGGAACTTCTATTCCCATAAATTTGGCAAGTCCCATCATTACATCTGGGAACAAATCTAAGATCAACGTACCAAATCCTACCAAAAGCCATGCAAGTGCATATCTTAACTCAAGTGCTTTTTTTCTGATCATATTTATAATCACACACAATGCCAGCACAATCACGATTGCTACAATTACCTGAATTCGAATATTCATCATCTCACCTCTTACTTTCTAATTCGCTCAATTAAAATTGCTAAGGTTACCTTTATCATATAATAAACTGACTTTTTCGGCGATATGGAAGAAACTCCACCTTCACGAGCTTTCATAATAACAGGAATTTCTTCAACATTCTTTTTCTGTCTCAAAATTGCAACCACACTTTCAGGTTCCGGATAATCTTTCGGGTAATCATATGCAAATATTTTCATAACGTCACGATTAACCATTCTCAATCCTGATGTTGGATCTGTAATTTTCTTTCCGGTCAGCAACTGAATAAGCACTGTAAAATATTTGATACCCATTCTTCTTGCTCCGGATGACTGAAAGCCTTCTTTATTAATAAAACGAGAACCAATTACCATATCCAGTCCATGTTCTTCAAGATAATCTGCCATTGTTGCCAAAAACTTTGGATCATGCTGACCATCTCCGTCCACCTGCACAGCCATATCATAGCCTTCTTCATAACCATATCGATAGCCTGTTTGCACGGCCCCGCCAATTCCCAGATTAATTGGTAAGTCTATATAATTATAACCATTCTTTTCACAAATTTTTTTCGTATCATCCGTAGAACAATCATTTATAATTACATAATCAAATTCCGGAGCATTTTCCTGAATCATTTTAATTGTTTTTTCAATATTTGCACTTTCATTATATGCCGGTATAATAATTAGCTTTTTCATACATACTCCTTAGTCTATATTATTTGATTGCTGGCTTTTTGAATATAATTTTATCAATATCTTTGCAATCCATTTTGGCCAAAATCTACAATACATCTCATAATCTTCCGTGCTTCTTGCATTATCTCCTATGATAATTGATGTTTCTGACTCTTCATGAATACGATGCCCCATTTGAATTGTTGCGTCATAAGCAAACGTACCTTTTAATCTTGAGAGTCTTTCCCAGGCTTCCCAATCTTCGCAAGAACGGAAATGTACTGTGAAAACAGGATTAGGAAGATTCTCCACTGCAAATGTAACAGATGGACAACAAATTCCACATCCAAATGCCAAACTACGTCTTCTGATAAAGCGGCTAGTTTGAAATTTCTTTACTTTTAAAGGTGACAATAACATCCTCTTTACTTTTAACAATTGATTATTTTCAACCTTTTCCCCATTTCTAATTTCACAGTAATCCGAAAAATAAATCAATGGTTTTTTTGCAGATTCTAACATATTCACAGCATGCTCTGCATACTCTGGAAAATACACATCATCTTGATGAGCGATTGTTATATATGGTGTTCTACATTGTGCATATCCAAAATTCCAGTCTTGAACGATTCCTCCCTCTCCTTCATTCACATTCAATGGTATCTCATATTTTTCTGCGAGTTCTCGAATATAATTATTCGGTGTAGATGTTATCATAATAATATTTGATTTTACAGTTTGTTGCTTTAATGAAAGAATGCATTCTTCCAAATAAGCACTTTCTTTATATGCACATATTACAAATGTATGCTTCGCACTCATATCTCCCATTTTTCGATTCCTCTTCTAATTATTCTTTATCTATAGTAGTATACTTCGTCTTACTTTTTCTGTCAATTATAGCCATTTTTCTATTAATACTATTTTCTTTCAGAATGTTAAAGCGGCATGGCAAAATCTATACCACACCGCTTTTGTAAAACTTATGTCCTTATTTCTGAAGTTTATTAATCAATGCCATAATTGCCTCTGGCGAATCAAAATTTTCAGGAACAACCTCGCCTACTGGGATTGTCACATCAAATTCATCTGAGATATCCGAAATCAGATTTAAAATTTTAAGTGAATCCAAATCTCCACTCTCCACCAAATCTGTTCTTCCTTCAAACTGTACTCCCGGTACTAAATCGCTTAAAATTTCCAATAATGTTTCCATAAAATATTTCTTCTCCTCTTTTTTAATCTTTTTATTTTACAGGTTTCTCTCTAATTTAATGCTTCGTCACCAAATACAATATCACCAAACACTTTTGAAAATGCTTTGGCGCTATCACCATTCATATGCCCATCATAATCTACATAATTTGCCAGCTCATGATTATAACTTTTATAATATTCTCTGTTGAAGTTATAATATTCTACACCCTTTTCACGAAAATACTCTGAAAAATAATCCCATGCATCACGATAACTTTCCTCTTCTTGAACTAACATTGTTGCTGCTAAAGGCATTGTCGTCGCAATAAACTCAATATCATTCTCTTTACATAATCGAATCAACTTATCCAAATATTCCATATTAGTTGCTTTCACTTCATCCTTTGAAAACAAGGTTGGTGAATATGATGGGAAATTCTCTATCGCCACCGGATATTTCTCAATAAATCCATTTTCATGATATTCCTGTGCTTGTCCTTTCAAATATGATACATCATAATTATTTGTCATTTTCTGATAAACTGTATCCTTTATTTTAGAAAGCTCATATTGCAATGAATACTCATGAAATGCAAATAAAGGTGAACGGAAATCACAATCTAACATTGTATTTGCATAATATTCTGCTTTTGTAATAGACATTGGAAATTCATGATAAAATAATAAATAATTATTTCCTTTTTCTTTTTCCGTTGTAAAATATCCCGGAGACAATTCAAATATAATTGTTTTAGGGTGTTGTTTTTCAATAACAAGCTTTGTCAAATAATATGCATCAACTGGATATTCTCCTCCAACACACAAATTATGTCCTGTCCTTTTTGTTCCTTCCAGCATACTATCCGGATCTAAATCTGACATTCCATTCGATGTTCCTAGTATAACAACATCTTTCTGCTCATTTGTAACTGTATGAATATCATTTCTTACAAATGTACATGGATACAATAAAATATCCATTGCTTTGATCACTAATGCACAAATCAACAGACATATAACTAGTTTAATTCCTTTTTTAAAACTGTGCATAGATGAACCCCCTAGCTACTGACATTGGACTAAACAGCGGAATACTGATAAGCAAAAGAATACATATTAGAAATTCCAAAGCTATTGGCGTTTTCGCTGCTGCTTCTTCCATATTTATGCCTTTTTCTTTTAATACACTCACAATAAACCAAATAACACATCCTATAAATAATGTTAATAATGCATACGGTGTATATTCTACTCCGAGTTTTCCGGATGATATCATTAAAAATTGTGATGGTTGAAAACTCGTAACAGAATATTTCATCATTTTCAACGCTTCTCCAACTGAGCTAACACAATCGAAATATTGTCCAAGATTAAACAGTATAAACGTCCTGAGTATCATAAACAGATGATATCCTTTGCTTTGATCTTTAATGTGTAGTTTCGTTTTCCATACTTTATATGTGTCTGCCATGAATCCACTTGTTGCAATAATTACTCCGTTATAAAAACCCCATCCTATATTATTCCAGCTAGGACCATGCCATAAACCAACAAGTACAAATACTATCAAATCTGAAACAGCAATCGTCACGAATCTTCCTTTTTTTCGTCCCCATTTGACTTTCGCCTTTTTTTGAAGTTTGCACATTGCTTTTGACAAAGTTAGTGGATAAAACACATAATCTTTCATCCATGTTCCAAGTGATATATGCCATCTTCTCCAAAAGTCACTAATCGAAACAGAAAACAATGGCTGACGAAAGTTTTCATCTAGTCGAATTCCAAACATTGCAGCTACGCCTAATACAATATCTATACCTCCTGCGAAATCACCATACAGCTCTATTGTGTATAGCAACACACCAAATACCGCAATTCCTGAATATTGCTCTGGATTAGAAAAAATTGCAATTCGATATACCGAAGCCCATTCTGCTACAATCATCTTTTTGAACAATCCCCATACAATTCTTTCAACACCATACTTTATCTGATGTAACTCAAATTTATGTGAGCTTGTCAATTGGTCCGCAAGCCTTCCATATCTTCCTATTGGTCCTTGTACAAGTTGTGGGAAGAATGAAACAAATAATGCATATTTACCCAAATTTGTTTCTGCTTCTGCTCTCCCCCAATATACATCTAACAAATATCCCAGCGTTTGGAATGTGTAATAAGAAATTCCAAGTGGTAAAATCATATGAAACAGATTGATATGACTATTTGTTATTGCATTAATATTTAGAATCAAAAAATTGGAATATTTCAAAAATGCTAACATTCCTAAGTCCAATACTATTCCAAATATAACAATTCTTTTTTTCTTTTTTACATCTACTTTTTCTTCTACTTGAATATTATCAATATGTTTTATCCATAAAGCACAACCATATGTCACAAGAGTTGAAAATAGTAGAAAAAATACTGCCGGTATGCTAATTATCATATAATAACAATAACTGCATATTAATAAAACAACCCATTGTAAACGCTTTGGGACTATATAATAAATACATAGTCCCATTGCGGTAAACAGGAAAAACAAATTCGATGTTAACGACATTTTTCCATTCCCCTCTTATTTAATATGTCAATCCATCTCCAATGCAGCCGTCATCAGAAGATGATGTGTCTGCTGATGGTGTTGGTGCTGGTGCTGGTGTCGGTTCTGTATATGTTTGTGAACCCCAATCTGATGATTCTGTATATGTTGATTGATTCGTTTGCTCCTGAGCTGCAGCAGCCTCTGCCTGTGCTGCGGCTTCTGCTTGAGCCTGTGCTGCGGCCTCTGCCTGTGCCTGTGCTGCGGCTTCTGCTTCCGCTTTTGCTTTTTCATCTTGCTCTTTTTGAGCTTTTGTAGCCAATTCGGCATCTAATGTACTAACCTCTGCTCCATCTTTCTCATATGTCAGATAAGCCACACCATCCTGAATTTTAATTTCTCCTTTTTCCATATCATCAAATGGAAATGCATGCAATTCAACAATTGTCTTATCTGCCAATGTTAATTGTATAGTATATTCTACCGGCAATACTTTTCCACTTTCTGTCGCGGTTTCCTTAGCAGCATCTTCTGATGGCTTATAATACAAAACTCTTGTCTCATCTTTCTTGTAAGTATCTGCCTCTTTCAAAAAACTATCTGGATAATTTTCCTCTGAAGAAGATTTTACACTAACAGAAACAATATCCTGACCTGTTTCATTTTTAAGAGTTACTTTATAAGCATCTTTATCCTCTTCTCCTATTGTTTTGTATTCTTCTTTTTCTGTTTTTGTTGTAGCAGTTGTCTCTTTTTTTGTATCTGTTGTATTTTTATTTCCACATCCTGTAACTGCTGTAATTGCTAACATTCCTACTAAAAATATTGTTAATACTTTACGTTTCATTTGTATCTTTTCCTCTGTTTTCTTCTATTTTTTAACTTTCATAGTGATAATTTGTGTATACCCATGTACCGGAAGTCCTGTATCTGAACTGATATCCATTACGCCCCGTCTCATATTGAAAATCTGTATCATATACATAGGTTACTCCATTGATATCAATTTCTACCCATGCATGATCAACCATTCCACCTCCAGCTCTTGGAACATAACCATATACATATCTTGCATTATAGCCCAGTCCCTTTGCTAACTGATAAAAAGTTGCTGCATAAGTACGACAATCTCCTATTTGCTGCTCTAATCCGTACAGTGCAAACCACTGTGGATTTGTATAACCAGTTCCTGGATTATTTCCAAGCGTACGGTATTTGATATTATTAACGCACCACATAAAACAACTATACAAATTCCGTCCTACCTGATTATATACATTTTGGATTCCATTATTAATACGCATCTGTTGTGGTGTCATCGTTATATAATAATTACTATTACTTCCTGGTACCATTGCTCCCTTCGGAACAATTTTCACTTGAATAGCCTGCAATTTGTTTCCAAGTTTTGTAGTTCCGGCTTCCTGACCATTCTTTGCCCAGCCAAGCCATCCATAATTTGACACATGAGTGCGGTAATAGATATCTGCATATTGTGCCAACTCACCCGTCAAACGAATTTGAACCGCTTCTGCCTGATTTTTTCCGTCTCCAGCTATTTCTCCATTATTTTTCCAGTCCATCCAGCCAACATTACTTACATGCAAACGATATTCAATTGTTCCATTAAATACATTTTTTCCCGTAGAATCAGATGTACTCATAGTCAGCTGCTGAATTGCTTTATTTTCTCCTGTTGTTCCTGCAGTCTGCCCATTTGTTTTTGTAGTCTGCCAACCAGATTTTTCAACATTTGCCGCAAAATTAATTTCACCTATATTTTCTGTTGCCAGATAGCTCCTTGCTGTTGTATCTGGTACGTTTGTATCATTTTTTTCATAAAGTTTGATTTCAATAGCCTCTACTCCCGCATTGTAGCCGACAGTTCCAGCTGTCTCTCCATTTTTCGTCCAGCCAAGCCAGCCAAATCTTGCACTATGAACGCGATAATAGATATCATATTTTTCTTCCAGTTCACCTGACAAACGAACTTTTATGGCCTCGACTTTTTTGTTTTTCCCTGTTGTTCCGGATGTCTCTCCATCCGCAACTTCATCCTGCCAGCCAATATCCTGTACATGGGTCTGATAAATAACAGACCCATTCAGCCCATTTTGTCTTCCCCAGTCAGTAACTTTAATGTTTAGAGCTTCTACACTCAAATTTCTTCCTGTCGTTCCGGCTGTTTTTCCATCATACACATTTGATTGCCAACCAATATTTTGTACATGGGCTTTATAAATAATTGCGCCTAAATTATCTTGCGAAATATAACTTCTGCTGCTTTGTTCTGGTTTATCTGTTGCATCTTTTGCATATAATTTTACTTCAATTGCCTGTGCTCCCAAGTTAAGTCCTATAGTACCTGCCTGTTCACCATTTTTTGCCCAGCCTAACCAACCATACTCTGCTGAATGAACACGATAATAGATATCATATGCTTGTGCCAACTCTCCTGTCAGGCTTATTTTTAACGCTTCTATTTTCTTATTTCTTCCTGTTGTTCCGGCTGTACCCCAATCAGAAACTGCATTCTGCCAACCAATATCCTGTACATGGGCTTCGTAACTAATAGAGCCTGACATATTTTTTCTTCCGGCATTTGTCACTTTTAACTGAAGTGCTTCCAAATTCAGGTTTCTCCCAGTTGTCCCGGCTGTTGCTCCATCATAAACTTTATCTTGCCAACCAATGTTTTGTACATGAGTCTTATACATTAACAAACCACGTGTCTCTTCTGACAAAAAGCTGCATTCTGTCTGCGCCGGCTTGTCCTCTGCAGTTTTATTATATAATTTAATTTCAATTGCCTGTACAGCATATGCATATCCAGCAGTTCCGGCGTCTTCACCATTCTTCGCCCAGCCAAGCCAACCAACATTTGTAGCATGAACACGATAATATATGTCATACTGTTCTTTTAAATCTCCTGTAAGATTCATTCTAATTGCTTCTATCGGAAGATTCTTTTCTTCAATACCCGCTGTTTCTCCATCTTTTACAGCGTCCTGCCAGCCAATATTTTGCACATGTGCACTGTACTCAACCCCACCTGTCACATTTGTTTGATTATCTATTTTTATCTGCAGTGCTCTCATTGCACGATTCTGCCCTGTCGTTCCGGCCATTTCTCCATTTTGTTTTTCTTCCTGCCAGAATCCACCATGTAAATATGCACGATATTTTAATTGAATCTGCTCGCCATTTTCTGCAACAGCCTCTGGTTCTTTCTGTATATCCTGAACAGTTGTTGGTGCTACGTTTTCTTGTACATCCTCCTGCTCTAATATTTCCTGTTGTTTTTCCTCTTTAATTGTACTGTCTTCACTACTATTTTCAGAAGCTTGTGACTCACTTTCTCCATTATTTTCAGTCTGATCAATAGAACCATTTTCTTGTGTTTGTACAATTTCGTTTTCCTCTGCAAGCACTGTTAATGGGCTTGACATCAACATAATAGAACTGAGTAGAAGTACTCCCACACTTTTTATATTTTTCTTCATGTATTTTCCTCTTTCCTCTTAGACACCATTCGCTTTATGCTATACTAATTCTTTCAGTTTTGCCCTGTCTATTTTTCCATTCGCATTATGTGGCATTACTTTCATATATACAACTTTTCCAGGAATCATATAATGAGGAACTCTGGTTGCCAATGTGTCTGTAATTTTTTTTGTTTCCATTTCTATCCCATCATAAAAGAATACTATTTTTTTTCTTTTCGTATTATACATACATGCACAATCACGAATTCCTTCTATTGCATTCCCGGCAGATTCAATCTCACCTAACTCAATGCGGTATCCCATATGTTTAATTTGAAAGTCTTTTCTGGAAATATAAATCAGGTTACCAGTTTCATCATATCGGACTAAATCTCCAGTATGATATATGCGTTCTGGATAACGTTGATGTAACGGATTCTGCACAAATGCCAACTTTGTTCTTTCTGGATTATTATAGTATCCTAATGCCAGACAAGAGCCTCTCATGCATAATTCTCCAACTTCACCATACTCAACTTCTTTACCTTCTTCGCTCAAAAGAAGTGCCTGCGAATTAGCTATTGGAACACCTATTGGTAATGGCTGTCCCTCTGGCTCATTCCCTTTTCTTATATATGCCGTACACACAAACGTTTCTGTTGGTCCATACAGGTTTGCATACACAGCGTCTGGTAAATATTTGACCCAGTAATCTAATTGTTTTCTTTGTAATACCTCTCCTGCAAACATAATTTGTTTTAAATATTGAGGAACTACTACATCAAATGTCTGAAGATTTGCAACAATCGCCATTGCGGATGGAACCCATAAAAATGTAGATATCCTTTTTTCATTCATATATTCAATTAATCGGACGGGAAATCCAAAAAAACTTTGTGGTATAATAACCATTTTAGCGCCAAAATAAATTGCTCCATAAATATCATGTATTGATACATCAAAATAAAATGGTGCTTGATTTCCAAAAACTGATGTACTATCAATTTCAAAGTTCTGCTCTAACCATTGCATATAATTTATTACAACTCTATGATTAAGTAAAACCCCCTTTGGCACACCTGTCGAACCACTTGTAAATAACACATATAACGGATCTAGTTCTGTCATATCCATCCTTATATTTCCAAGCATATCTTTATCGATTTCCTGTTCTGATATATCTTCCCAAAGAACAATCTGACTATTTTTAGCAAAGCTTTCTGCAAGTTCTTTATGTTCTTTATCCGTAACAATAATTTTCGGCAAAAGTACATCCATGATAATTTGTATGCGTTCAATTGGCATTTTCACATCCAACGGACAGTAAAAATTACCACTATATAAAACACCAAAAAAAGACACGATAGCTTTTACTGACTTATCCATAAATACAGCAATAGGCTCTCTATGTCTTCCAAGTTTCATTGCCAGCGACGTACCAATTCTTTGTGCTGTTTCTTCTACCTGCTTAAATGTCATACTGACATTTTTATCTTCATACACTTCCTTATCTGGAAAATATATTGCAGAATTTTCTAAATACTCTAATACGTTACTTGCATTTTTCTTATTTTCAAATCCAACTACTTCCACTGAAGTTTTTCCTCCCTCTTGTAATTTCTTGTATATAAATACAAATATACACATATCATTATACCCCCCCCCGGCATTTTTTTGTCAATCCCTTCTACATTAGAATTTACACCAGAAAATTTTCCTTCTGAAAACAAAATTTAGAATTTTATTGTAAGTTCATTAAAATCTAAGTAGGTTTACTAAATAAATTATTATGTACCTGCTATTTCATGTTATAATAAGATTCACTTATTTAATAAAGAACAGGGGTAAATTATGTTTAAGAAATTTTGGTTGATAAAAGAAGATGACATTGGAAAACAAAGTGTATTTTGGAACATGATGTCCAGCGGTTTGAACTCTATTGTATCAATGCTATTGCTCTGGGTCGTAACTTTGCTGAATGGTGTATCCGATGCCGGGATATTTTCTTTGGGATTTTCTACTTCACAGATGATGTTGACAATTGGTAATTATGGAATGCGAAACTATCAGGCAACTGATGTGACAAATAAATATTCCATAAAAGTTTATGAAGCTTCCCGAATCGTAACAAATATCATTATGATGGTATCTGTATTAGGCTTTGTATGGTTTGAGGGTTATTACTTCGAAAAGGCACTAATTACTATTCTGCTGTGTTTACTCAAAGTTACAGATGCATTTGATGATGTTTATGGTGGATATTATCAGGTGAAAGGCCGACTGGATATTGCCGGAAAAATCATGAGCATTCGCATTGGCGCATATGTTCTTGGTTTTATACTTACACTTATTTTTACACACAACCTGATTCTAAGTTGTTTGATTTCCATTATAATTTCAAGTATCATATTAATTGTACTTATTCATTCAACGAAAATTATTATTCCTTTAGAAAATCCTTCTTTTCAATGGAATAAAATTTGGAATCTGTTAACAGAATGTTTCCCATTGTGTATTAGTGCTTTTTTACTTATCTACATGGGTAATGCACCAAAATATGCAATTGATGCTTACCTTACTGCAAAAGATCAGGCTTACTACACTTATCTATTCATGCCTTGCTTTGTGACCAATTTATTTGTAGGTTTTGCTTTGCAGCCTTTATTAGTTCGTTTATCTAAATCCTGGGTCCATAAAGAATATCGCAAATTCATAAAATTATGCGGTTTAATTTTTGCCGGAGCACTGTTCATCTCTGCATTGATTATCATCGCCGGAGCAATCCTTGGATGTCCAATATTATCCATTGTATTTGGTGTCTCCTTATCATCCTATACGCAAGTATTGGTGGTATTATTGATTGGCGGTGCTTTCTTTGCTTTTGCAGTTATTGAACAAGTTATATTGACTGTAATGCGCAGACAAGTATATTTATTAGTCGGATTCGGAATTGCCAGTGCTATCGCAATGCTTATCTCCGGAATCCTCGTTAAGAAGTTCGCTTTATTAGGTGCTGCTTATGCATATACTATTTCTGCCGGAACATTATTTCTTGTATTAGCATTTATGATTTTTATATTTTTATATCTAAAAAAAAAGAAAAACAAATAAAAAATATAGCATATGTTCGATAAAGGAACATATGCTATATTTTTTTATTTTTTATAAAATGCTTTTCCGATATCTTCTGGCGCTTTTCCACCTTTTTCTACTAATTGAATACGAATTGCCTCTACCTGACGTGCATATCCTTCACTTCCTGCTTTTTCTCCATTCTTTGCCCAACCAAGCCAGCCAAATTCACTGGAATGTACTTGATAATATACATCGTATTTTTCAGCCATTTCACCTGTAAGCTCAATACATATTGCTTCCATTTCTTTGTTTCTGCCTACAGTTCCACTTATAGCACCATTTGACACGTAATTTTGCCAGCCGATATCTTGAATATGACTTTTATACTTAATTTCGCCTGAATATTCTGGATATTGCAAATTTATCCTGATTGCTTCTACCTGCTTATTTTGCCCTGTTGTTCCTGCCAATTCTCCATTTTGTACTGCATCTTGCCATCCAATATCTTGCACATGCGTGCTATATTCTATATTTGTACTTTTCTTTTTAAACGAACTCTGTTCATTTTCTATTGTTGGCGTTCCTTTTGGCACAATTAACATCTGAATTGCTTCCACTTTAAGAGCATAGTTCATTGTTCCGGCTGTCTCTCCATTTTTTGCCCAACCGAGCCACCCCAAATCTTGTACATGCACCCGATAATATATATCATAATTATCTTTCTGATTTCCTGTAAGCTCTATTTCAATTGCTTCCATTCGACGGTTCTGCCCTGTTGTTCCCGCAATTTCACCGTCCTTATGATAATTTTGCCAGCCAGTATCCTGCAAATATGAACGATATTTCACTCCTAACAAATTAGATTTTACATTCAAAATCATTGCTTCTATTTTTTTATTCTGACCAGTTGTTCCTGCTATCTTGCTTCCCAGCACTTCGTTTTGCCATCCAACATCCTGTACATGTGCAGAATATCCAATTTTGACTGTATTAATCTGATATGGTGTCTCTGTTCCACCTGGTGCTGCTGATCCTTTTGGCAATAATGCAATCTGAACCGCCTGTAATGCGTAATTATATCCTTGCGTTCCGGCTAATTCTCCATTTTTTGCCCAATCCATCCAGCCAATATTCGTCACATGCACCCTATAGTAAAGATCATAATTTGATGCAGCATCGCCTGTCAGTTTTAATTTAATTGCCTCTAGATTTTTTGCTTGTCCAACAGTTCCTCCTACCTCTCCATTAGACACGCTATCCATCCAACCAATATCCTGTGCATGCACCTGGTATTCAACCCCTAAATTTGCAACACCCGAAATATTTATTTTCATTGCCTCCATTGGAAGATTTTTCCCTGTGGTTCCCATCATCTGTCCATTTTTAGCGCAATCCATCCAACCAATCTCACGTACATGTGCACTGTATTCTATTGCTCCTGCCAGTTCCGTTGGTACCGCTATTGCTCCACTACCTAATGAATTATCTGGTTTATTTTCATTTCCACCTGATTCTCCTGAGCCACCTGAATTTCCGGAACCTGTTAAGACATTCTTCACGTACCCCGAACTAACATATGCATACATACTAGAAAAATCATAATTTCCTGCATCCGAAACAGTGGTACGATTTGTTGTTAACGCAGCATCACTTTGTACTTTATAAAAATTGCCTTGGCTTGAATCTAAAATAATAAATGCCTGATTTGAATAATTTTTTGTTGTGTGAATTACAGTAGATGAGCCATTCGCCTCTGTCCGAACATTTAAATCTGTATGTTCATTTCCTATCACGTCTTTTATCCCTATGGTATAACGATTACTGTCTTTATTCCCATATATTTTATCAATCATCCAGGCAACATTGGCATTCTTTTCTCCCCAGTATGGATCTGACGCATATCTTACATTCATCCCGCTTCCTTTATTACCGAGATATCCCCCTGAATATACCCAGTTTTTAGGGTTTAGATATCTTTTTGACATATATGTCTCTGTAAATGTTTTAATACATGCATCAATACTTTCATATGCGTTTGCACTCTGTCCCGGAGCTGCATCCACAGCATTTAAGCCAAACAGATTGTTTTTCTCCTGTGCAATGCTACTTTTTCCCCACGCACTTTCATTTGCTGCAATTCCAACTGCAATTAATGCATTTACTCCGTATGTGTTTTGATAATTTTTAAACATATCCCCTGTATTACTCATTTTATATCCAGCTGCTTTACTATTTATAATTTCATTTAATTGAGCTGCTGAATATACTGTTTTGCTTCGTAAAGGAAGATATTGATAATAATTATAATATGGTGAAGAACTGTTAATCGAATTTGTTCTTACTCCTGCCTTATAATCATCCAGCATATTTGAAAATCTGTCTCTTGTATAGAAATAATGTCCGTCATAACTATAATATTGTACACCTTCTGACAAATACGATGGTGCCGGTCCGTTATCCAATGATGTGATATAATTTCCTTGTGTAATATTTGTCGTAATATTATGTATTAACCGACCTGCACTGACAGCATAATAACTGACAGATGATGCACTGTTCACACTTACAACCTGTACATCATTTGCATCAACTAGCCCTGTAACTCCTGATAACAAAAATTTCACTTTTCCATTTTCTGTCCCAAGATATGCTGCATCAGCACCATATGCCCCACAAGTATACCCGGCGTTACCGGTTCCAACTTCGGTGTATGTTGTTACCACTGCTCCTTTTGTATTAAAGTTAACTATCTTTCCATCATTACTCAATAAATCAATCTCAAGCAGTCCCGACTCATCCGGTGCTTCCGAAACATTACCTTCTTCATCCATACTCGTTATCGTTTCGTCTTCTCGTACTTCAAACTCTGCTGTGTTGGGTTCTCCTGAATTTGTAAATTCACCAGTAATATCTTCTGTTTCTTTTGTTGCCTCGTTTTCCGTCTTTTCCAAGCTACTATCCTCAGTTGCTTGGATTGATTCTTGATCAAAGTCAACCGCACCAACATCTATTCCACTGGCCATAACAGTTAGTATCAACATACATATGCTCAACATCCAACTTATTCTTCTTTTGTGTTTCATCAACTTCCTCCTCCCACTTTCCTACAATATTTATTCTAATTCCCATCTTAACATAATTCAACTTTTTCGTCATCTGTAAAGATAGCAAAAAGAACAGTTTCATCATCGAAACTGTTCTTTTAAATGCTAATTAATAGTTTTTGTCTGCCCAGTAACTATGGTTGGGGTTCCCAACTCATCTATTACATATATATGAACATTATAATCTCCTGGATTTTCTCCATAATCTGCCACATACAAATCCGTATAATAACTTCCATCATCTAGTTGATATAATTCTACCCACTGTAAGTCACTCTGATCTGCTTCTTTCCATACTGCTGCCATAACAGACTGAATATTCCCTGGTACATTACTTATATTTGTTACTGATATCGGTAAACTACTATAATTGTAATCATAATCCCCTATCGACAACTCTGCTGACGGAATATTTTCTTCCTGTACTGTCTGCGTTCCTATATCAGTCTCTACTTCTCGTATATCCCCCAGCTTCTCCATCATTTTTGATTTTTTCTTTAACTCTGACTCCATCTTATCGATTCCAAAACGTTCTGTTAATGTCTGAGTTGATGAAAATAAATTTGTACCCAGGCCGAGACGATTTCCATCAATTTTAACTCCCAATGCAGCCAACGTTGTCGGGAAATTATCAAATGTTGTATAACTTCTCTTCTCTGTTGTTTCAAGTTCCGCTGCCGGATTAATATATGTAGTATAAACTTTTCTTGTATAATCGTCATCTACATCTTCACAAAAATCCTTATCCATTGTTGGATGATCTCCAGCAATAACAATCGTTGTGTTTTCATAAAAATCTTGTTGTTGAATCCAGTCAACCAATTCTTTCACCTGTCTGCTCGAACATGCCATAACATTTGCATACTGATTGTCTCCAAATTCATCTGTACACAATTCACATGGGTATCCATCTTCAAAATGTGTATCTACCGTCAACATTGTAAAATTAAATGGGGTGCTTTGCTGTGATAGTTCTGTTAATTTATCTTTTGCGAAGCTAAATAACTTCTCATCTTCATATCCCCACCATACACGATAATCCGGTGGAATCAGACCATTTTCACTTGCATAGTTATAATCATAAATATTATAATTTCCATGCTCTGTAAAATATAATCTTCTTCCTCCAAAGGTTGCATCTGAACCAATCATAAGATTCTGGCAATACCCTGCGCTCTCCAGAATATCACCTAAAGTAACTGCTCCTGCAAAAAAATGTTCCTGTGTATTCATATCATTTCCATCAATGGAAATACTCAATGGTATACCTGACGTATGTGCAAACATAGCACCCATTGTCCAGGTTGCGCCTGTCATTGCATAACCACCATTCAGTTCTTTATCTTCCCCGGAAAAATCTTCGTTTTCCTGTGCTAACTCTGTAAGTTCCGGAATTACGTTCTTATCAAATGCACCACCATTTTCTTTGTCTGCATATGTCATTTCCATTGATTCTAAGAAGATATAAATTAAATTTCTCTTTTGCTCTGGAAATGTCAATGCTACATCGGCCGGGTCAACATAATTATCATCAATAAACGATGAATATGTGCTTTGTCCATCCACAAAACTTCCAACATCTAATTCATTCCATGCTCCATGCACTGAAACTCCACTTACAATTATCGGAACAATGATAGATGCCCCCATAACAACATACCAACGTTTTTTTGTTCTCCATGCAATAAATAAAATTACGACTAATAACAACATCAAAATAGCCGGTACTGCACATACATCCAGATATTCCTGAATCATTCCATCATTTGTTCCCTCTAATGGGGCTGTCATATGGTATACTAATTCATCCATTGTTAGATTTGTCCATGTTTTAAACATCCATTTAATACTAAAATATAACAATGTTCCTATAGTCGATAGTAATGCCCCTAAAACAGCTCCGATTATTAATAATATTTTCTTTACCTTTTCTCGAATCTCCACTTTCATCTTCTGAATTCTTCCCTATCTTTTCCTTTCTCACCCAATCTTTATACTAGGGATATTATCCCCCTCCGGAAACATAGACAACTGCGGACTCACCTTCGCAAATGTAGTCTCTCTGCTTTCCAATGCAGCCTCCTCTGTTCCGAACAGCTCATGATCTTTAAATCTTAACGCCCCACAGGCACCTATCCGCTGAACAATACATTCATCCCCATGACGGCCCATCACTTTGACTTTTGTTGCATATTTATTATCTTCTAATATGTAGCAAATATCTCCTGATACGTACTTCATTATTTCATCCTCTTTCTTGTACTCACATCAAAATTCAGTTGTATGATACAAATTTACCTATTGTAAATTTATTCTTCAACCAAATAACTTTACACATTCTTAAATACAATATCACATTTTCTTTAAAAAAGCAAAAACAGATGTGCTTTTTCACACATCTGTTTTTGCTTTTTAATTAGCAGTAACTAAAAAACCTTTTTCCTGTAATGCTTCTTCAATCATATCTAATGTTTCTTCACTGTCTGCCACAACTTTATGATAATGATAATTCGAGGTAATATTTTTCAATGGACTTGACTTACCGCTTTTTATATCATCAATAAAGTCTTTTGCCTTTTTTCTGGAATTAATATTCAGTTCAGCTTCCATTTGTCCATATATTTTATGATTCACCATCACATTTGCCACAGTCCCACCAAGATCTACAATGGAATACAATTCTTCTTCTGTCTGTTCATCTGTATGCTGCACCTTAAATACTCTGTTTACACTGATCGGCTCATTTAAAAGATATCCTCTATGGGTTGATATAATATCGTATCCCGCTGCCCGAATAAGTGCGATATCCTGTACAATGACCTGTCTGCTTACTTCAAATTCTTTTGCAAGCATAGTTCCCGATACCGGTACAGCATTCTTCCTGATCCGTTCAACAATTTGATTTCTACGCTCTGTTCCGGTCATAACACCCTCCAAGACACTTTCTACTTATTTACAGCATGGAGGTTCTTCAGCGAAATATCCATAATTGGTGCTGAGTGTGTCAGTGCACCGCTGGAAATATAATCTACTCCAAGTGCTGTCAAACGACCAATGTTTTCTTTTGTCACGTTTCCAGAACACTCTGTCTCCGCTCTTCCGTCAATGATCTTGATTGCTTCCTGCATTTCTTCTGTTGACATGTTGTCTAACATAATGATATCTGCACCGGCTTCGACAGCCTCTTTTACCATATCAAGATTCTCTACTTCTATTTCAATCTTACGTACAAATGGTGCGTATTCTTTAGCCATCTCTACTGCTTTTGTAACACTTCCGGCCGCCCCGATATGATTATCTTTTAAAAGTACGCCGTCAGACAAATTGTAACGGTGATTGTATCCGCCACCTACACGAACTGCATATTTTTCAAAAATACGCATATTCGGTGTTGTTTTTCTTGTATCCAGCAATTTTGTTTTGCTTCCTTTGAGCAAGTCTGCTACAGAATGGGTATACGTTGCAATTCCGCTCATTCTCTGCAGATAATTCAATGCAACACGTTCACCTGACAGAAGCACACGAATATCTCCATATACTTTTCCCATCAGCTGTTTGTTTTTCACTTCGTCTCCATCTTTGCAATAGAATTCAACTCTCACTTTATCATCGAGAAGCTCAAATACTCGTTTAAAAACATCTAATCCTGCAATCACGCCGTCCTGCTTGCAGATTAAATCCACTTCTCCGTCTACAGCCTCTCTCATAACAGCATTTGTTGTCACATCCTCGCTTGATATATCCTCACGTAATGCCTCCAGAATTAACTGATCTACCTGTAATGTTGTTGTAATCTTATTCATGTCGTTTCTCCATTCTATACATAATTTTTCTTTGATTTTACAATCTAAAACTTCATCAACTTTTATGCTCTGATTTTTTCGTCCTCGGATTCTTCTGCTTCCACGTATGGTGTAAATGGATTTTCTCCACCGCAAATCTTCGTTGCTGCTCTCTGCGCAAATACAAGGCTTTCTAACAAAGAATTGCTTGCGAGACGATTCGCCCCATGAACTCCATTACAGCTTGTCTCTCCAACTGCATACAAATGCGGCATGGATGTTCTGCTGTCTGAATCAACCCATACACCGCCCATAAAGTAATGCTGTGCCGGAACAACAGGGATACATTCTTTTGTAACATCGTATCCTTCTTCCAGACAATGCTGATAAATATTTGGAAAATGATTCAGAATTGTCTCTTTATCGATGTGCTCCATTGATAACCAGACATAATCTGTTCCATCTTTCTGCATTTGTTCATGAATTGCCTTTGTCACTACATCTCGAGGAAGCAATTCATTTACAAACCGCTCCATATTCTTATTATATAATACAGCACCTTCACCTCGTACAGATTCGGAAATCAAAAATCTTCTTCCTGGCTTTTTGGAATATAATGTAGTCGGATGAATCTGTACATAATCCAAATGATCCAGACGGATTCCATGCTTTTTGGATATTTCCAGTGCATCTCCTGTAAGATGTGGGAAATTTGTAGAATGTTTATATAATCCGCCAATTCCGCCACTGGCCCAGATTGTATCCGGTGCATAGATTTCAATTAAATCTCCGGCTTTTTCTGCTATGATTCCTTTGCACTCACCATCTTCTACCAATATGTCTGTCATCGTCGTATATTCATATATTGTTACATTATCCAGCTTTTTCACCTGTGCAAGTAATTTACTCGTAATCTCTTTTCCTGTCACATCCTCATGAAACAGAATACGCGGCTTGGAATGTGCTCCTTCTCTTGTGTATGCAAACTCTCCACCTTCCAGACGTTCAAAGTCTACACCATATTGTACCAGTTCTTCAATGATTTGGCGAGAGCTTCGAATCATAATATCAACAGACTCTTTACGATTCTCATAATGTCCTGCCTTCATTGTATCTTCAAAGTAACTGTCATAGTCATCCTTATCATGAAGTACACAAATTCCTCCCTGTGCTAAAAAAGAATCACTACTCTCCAGATCTGCCTTTGTGATCATAACTATTTTTTTATCTCTTGGCAGATTCAACGCACTGAACAATCCTGCAACTCCTGTTCCTACGATTACAACATCTGCATCTATTCTCATTACGAAACCTCTTTCTAATATGCTGAATTTATTGTACAAATTTCCATCTTGGTTTGATTCATTTCTCTGCACATTTATTGCTGCTTACCTTATCTCTGCTAAGCAGTCACGCATATTGTTGTCATTATAGCATCCACCTTTACATCTGACAAGACAGATGTTGTACAAATCTTTACAGGTATTTTACACATTCATATTTCATTTTATACAAAATAATCTTTCTATTTTTTAAACTGCGAAACATATACCAAACTCTTATAAATTGAAAAATGAGAATACAGTTTCCTGCATTCTCATTTTATATCTTATTTTTTTATTCTACTTTATTTCTCTTGCCGTCGTATTTATTGTCTTTCGATAGTTTTCAGCTATTTGCAATCCTTCTACAAATCTGCATGCCTGTTCATAATAGTAATTAATTGCCGTACGAAATACATTTTGTCGCTTACCCTCCAGAAGATCTTTCCCAAATACAATCTCCCGCTGATATGGAACTTTTCTGGAATCATACTTCACATAATTTTGCTGATTATCCAAATTCACAATTAACTGTATATCTTTTCCTATTGTAAGGATATTTCCATCTCTTGTAACCTGTGCCTCCTGCATATAATCACCCTACCAGTATTTTTCCTTTTTCCAGATTTTCTTTCCCTGCTGAAACAATTTCAGATATTCTATTTTCTGCACAACTGTTTGTTTGATCTCTGCTGCTCTTTTTTCCGGCATATCCGTATATGTCAGTAACAAACTCTGTACTTTATCTGGAAAACCATCTAATTTATCTAAATTCAGGCATTTATTATTTTTCACATATCGAAGCATATCTGCTTCCCTCTTGCAAAACGAATTCACACGAATATCTAACAAATTTTCTTTTTGAGGAATGATATCTGTAGCATAAAATAATGAATTTCCTGTATCAAAAATCGGAGCCATTGCAACCAGCTTACCAACTTCTGAATCATATAAAAATCCAAAATTATTAAAATGTCGGTCTACATTTGTCAAAATGAAGTCTGTCATAATTGTATATTCCAATTGATTCCGCACTTCATTTTCGTTCATTCCTAATTTTACTGCCTGTTCAATAATCGCCTCATACGAAGACAGTTCATTCGGTATTTTATAGTTTTTTATCAATTGATATGCTGATACAAACTCATATCTGGTTGAAGTAAACAACGGATTTAACGAACAAGGGATTTCTTTACCTTCTATTTTTGTTGTCTCAACTTCATACGTAACATAATTCTTCCACCCTGACTGTTTATGTAGAGTAGTCGCAATTACTTCGTTTACCGCCTGTTGTGCATAATCATTTGCACTTAATTTCATCAGGTATCGGATATCATTTTTTATAATCCACTTTTTTTTCATTTCTCCCGTAACCGAAGAGGATGGGGAGAATTTTGAAATGTTGGCATTTATATCTATTTTCTCCGAATCAGTCAAAAGCAATCCCAATTCGTCTGAGAATGTATTTTCATAAAAATTCAAATTTTTCCAATATAGTTCTTTCCCTAATGGCTGCATCCAATAATGGTCTGTAAGGCTTAATCCATACCCCGATAACATCAAGGACAGATTGGACTCCTCATGCAGAAAATTTAACGCCTGCTGTATTCCTCTTCTCGAATCCGGGATTGCTCTTGATTCCCACCAGGATAATATGCTATTTGGACTATCTTCACTACAGCCAACTGGTAATTCTTTTGGCAAATACGTAGCCAACACGTGTTCTATCTTTCCGGAGGTCAAATCAATTGCAACCATAGCCACATCCAGGTCTTTATGTTTTAACACAAAGAGATTATTCGGAACATTGGATTCTATTGTACTCATGATTTCCACCTCCGTCATTTTTAACTACCTAGCAGATTTCTGCTCCTGCCGGCATCTCTTTCTCCGGTACCATAAGTGCCAGATTGCCTTCTGCGTCTTCTGCACACAGAAGCATTCCTTCTGACAGTACTCCTGCCAGTTTTGCAGGTTTCAGATTTACAAGAACCATAACTTTCTTGCCAACCATTTCTTCTGCTGAATAATGTCCTTTAATTCCTGAAACGATCTGTTTTACTTCGCTTCCGATCTTAACTTGTGAACAAAGCAGTTTTCTTGATTTTTTCACCTCTTCACACGCGATGATCTCGCCAACCTGAAACTGCATTGCTCCGAAATCATCAAATGTAATCTCTGGTTTTGCTTCGATATCAATAACTGCCTCTTCTTCTTTTTCTTCTTCAACCGGTGGGTGAAGTTCTGCAACTTTCTTCATAACCTCTTCTAAATCCAGTCTCTGGAATAAAATCTCCGGCTTGTCTGTTACATTACCATTTCCAAGCTGCTCTAAAATCTTCTTGCTTGTAGAAGGCATGAAAGACTCCAGAAGTTCTGCTCCTGCTGAAATTCCCTGAATCAGATTCCACAGAACTGTTTCAAGACGATCTTTCTGTGCTTCATCTTTTGCAAGTACCCAAGGCATTGTTTCATCAATATATTTATTACAACGTTTAAACAGATTGAAGATTTCTGTAATTGCATCTGCTACGCGAAGCTCATTCATTTTTGCTTCTACGGCTTTAGGTGTTGCTTCCATAACTGCTTTCAGATCTGCATCTACATCGCCAGATACTCCCTTATCTGTTACAGAACCTCCGAAGTATTTGTTTGTCATAGATACTGTACGGTTTACCAGATTTCCAAGTGTATTTGCCAAATCTGAATTCATACGCTCTACCATCAGCTCCCATGAAATAACTCCGTCATTCTCAAATGGCATCTCATGAAGTACAAAGTAACGAACTGCATCTACGCCAAAGAAATCTACCAGTTCATCAGCGTAAAGTACATTTCCTTTCGATTTACTCATCTTGCCATCTCCCTGAAGCAGCCATGGGTGACCAAATACCTGTTTTGGAAGTGGAAGATCAAGTGCCATCAAGAAGATTGGCCAGTAAATTGTATGGAAACGGATAATATCTTTACCGATCAAATGCAAGTCTGCCGGCCAGTCTTTTTTAAACTGTTCTGTGTTTTCTCCATCACAGTCATATCCGATTCCTGTGATATAGTTTGTCAAAGCATCCAGCCATACATATACAACATGTTTTGGATCAAAATCAACCGGGATTCCCCATTTAAAGGAAGTTCTTGACACACACAAATCTTGAAGTCCCGGAAGAAGGAAGTTATTCATCATCTCATTTTTACGAGATACCGGCTGAATAAATTCTGGGTGTGTATTAATGTGCTCGATCAGTCTGTCTGCATATTTGCTCATTTTAAAGAAATATGCTTCTTCTTTTGCAGGCTGAACCGGACGTCCGCAATCTGGACATTTTCCATCTACAAGCTGTGACTCTGTAAAGAATGACTCACATGGTGTACAGTACATACCTTCATAATGTCCTTTGTAGATATCTCCCTGATCATACAGTTTTTTGAAGATTTTCTGTACCTGCTTCTCATGGTCTTCATCTGTTGTACGGATAAATTTATCATAAGATGTATCCATCAGATCCCAGATTCTCTTAATCTCACCGGATACGTTATCTACAAATTCCTTTGGTGAAATTCCGGCCTCTTCTGCCTTCAGTTCAATCTTCTGTCCATGTTCATCAGTTCCTGTCTGGAAAAACACATCGTATCCCTGACTTCTTTTATATCTTGCAATTGCATCTGCAAGTACGATCTCATATGTGTTTCCAATATGCGGTTTGCCAGATGTATAGGCAATCGCTGTTGTGATATAATATTTCTGTTTATCTGCCATCGTGCTCTCTCCTTTATTCTTTCAATGTTTTTAAAATCAGTACGGAATGTCGTCCCATGTTTACAACAACTTCTCCGTCCTGCACAATATATTCATCATACTCTGTTGTAAATCCTTCTTCATATGTATACATCAAACGATACATACGGGTATTTTGTGGTACTTCTGCAAGCCACACCGGGACTGTTATTTCTTTTAGTTCTTTGCTGTTGTTCAAGATTACAACAATCTGTTCATCATCCTGAAAACGTCCATATGCCAACACGTTATTTGCCCAGGTAAGCATCTTGATCGAACCTGTTCTAAGGATTTCCTGTTCTTTGTGAATGCGGATCATCTCTTTATGAAAATTCAATAATCGTTGATTTTCATTTCCCCATGGGAATGTACGGCGATTATCCGGATCTGTAAATCCGACAACTCCAACCTCATCTCCATAATATACAGTCGGTGCTCCAACCCAGGTCATCTGTACTGCGACTGCCTCACAGAATACAGCCTCGTTAATTCCTTCTTCTGCTGCCTTATATCCAAGCTGTTCTACTCGACCGGCAATATGATTTGTTCTTGTGAGGAATCTGGAATGGTCATGGTTGGATAATTCGTTCATTGCAACCTGCAAAGATGGTGTCAGCATGCATGCCATAAAATGCTTCATTGAATTCACAAATATCTCTGCATTACCCCACAGATCAATACGGCGCTCATTACTGTGCTTCTCCATACCTGTCAAAAACCAGGTCAGTGGCTCCATAAATGCATCGTAGTTCATGACACTGTCCCACTGATCCCCCTGAAGCCATTCTCCCGGATCTCCATAATGCTCTGCAAGAATCAATACATCCGGATTCACACTCTTCACCTGTTTACGGAATTCTTTCCAGAACATATGATTATATTCATTGGAATATCCAAGGTCTGCCGCAACATCCAGACGCCATCCGTCAATATTATACGGCGGAGATACCCATTTTTTACCGATATCCATAATATATTGCACCAGTTTTGGTGAATCTTCGTAATTTAATTTTGGAAGTGTGTCATGCCCCCACCAGCCATCATAATTATAATTATACGGCCATGCGCTTTCCTCTTCCTTGAAGAAATGGAAGAAGCTGCGGTACGGACTCTGTGAACTTACAAAAGCCCCCTGTTTATCCTGATAAGCCGGTTGCTGCTCATAAATTCTCTCTCGGTCCATCCATTTATTGAAAGAACCACAATGATTGAACACACCGTCCAGTATCACTCGCATGCCTCGCTTATGCATCTCATCTACCAATTTTGCAAACAGTGCATTGCTGGCTTCCAGATTTTCTTTATCGCCTGTGCGGATCTGATATTTCGTAGCATGGGTATTGTCCATATCCCCTTCTGCCAGAACCTCTCCGCCATCTTTAACAATCTTTCCGTAATGTGGATCAATGTAATCATAATCTTGAATATCATATTTATGGTTTGATGGGGATACAAACAATGGATTGAAATAGATTACTTCGATTCCCAAATCCTGAAGATAATCTAATTTATCCATAACTCCCTGCAGGTCTCCGCCGTAGAACCGGCGGATATCCGGTGTTGCCGGCACAGAGCCCCAATCCTTGACCTGCTCACATGGTGCTCCGATATAAATATATTCCCTGTCTTCCACATCATTTTGTGGATCACCATTATAAAAACGATCCACAAAAATCTGGTACATTACTGCACCTTTTGCCCAATCTGGTGTGGAAAATCCAGGTACGATCTTAAAATCATAGTAATCGACAATACGATCTGATACCCCGCAGCGATTATAATAACAGATTTCTCCGCCACGCTGGATTTCAAAACAGTAAACCAATGGATCCTCATCCAGTGTCCACTGTATTTCCCAAAAATCAAAATTTTCTATACTATCTGCCTTCTGCATCGTATATCTGGCTTTTTCTTCACCAACGAGCAGAATCACATCTGCGACATCATTTTCTGCTGTTCGAAACCGTAGTGTAACAGTTTCTCCTGCCTTTGGTTCGGCAGGCATCACATAAGACGAAGTCCCATCACAGAACAAAGCGTCTCTTTTCATAACTCTAACTCCTCTCAACTACCGTACACATTATTTTTCAAAAAGTGCTTCAAACTCACTTCTTGTAAGCTTTTCTTTTTCTAACAGTAACTGAGCACAGGACTCCAATACTGGATGGTATTCGTCTAACAGAGCTTTCGCTTTTTCATAACAGTCATCTATAATGCGTTTTACTTCTTCATCAATTGTTGCTGCAACCTTCTCACCATATCCCCTTGATGAAGCATGACCGAAATCTCTTCCGATAAATACTTCGTCACTGTCATTATCATAATTAATCAGACCAAGCTTTTCTGACATACCGAATTTCGTGATCATTGATTTTGCAATTGCAGTCGCCTGTTTAATATCCTGGGATGCACCTGTTGTGATATCATCAAATATCTGTTCTTCTGCTACACGACCACCCAGTGATACGATAATTTCCTGTAACATATGTCCTTTTGTATTGAACATATCATCTTTTTCCGGAAGTGGCATTGTGTAACCACCTGCACCACCTGTCGGTACGATAGATACGCTGTATACAGGTCCTACATCCGGCAGCACATGGAAGAGAATTGCATGACCTGCTTCATGGTACGCCGTAATCCTGCGTTCCTTCTCAGATACAATACGACTCTTCTTCTCAGGTCCGATACCGACTTTTACAAACGCATGACGAATATCAGCCTGTTGAATATACATACGGTTTTGCTTTGCTGCGAGAATTGCAGCTTCATTTAACAGATTTTCCAGGTCTGCTCCGGTAAATCCTGCTGTTGTCTGGGCAATCTGTTTCAAATCCACGTCATCTCCAAGTGGCTTATTTCTTGCATGAACTTTAAGAATCTCTTCACGGCCCCCGACATCCGGACGGCCAACAATAACATCTCTGTCAAATCTTCCCGGACGAAGGATTGCAGGGTCCAGAATATCTTTTCTGTTCGTTGCAGCCATTACGATGATTCCTTCATTAACTCCGAAACCATCCATCTCTACAAGCATCTGGTTCAGTGTCTGTTCTCTCTCATCGTGACCGCCACCGAGACCACTTCCACGTCGTCTTGCCACTGCATCTATCTCATCGATGAAAATGATACATGGTGCATTTTTCTTTGCATCCTGAAACAAATCTCGCACACGTGATGCACCGACACCGACAAACATCTCCACAAAATCAGAACCTGAAATTGTAAAGAATGGTACTCCGGCTTCTCCCGCAACAGCTTTTGCCAACAATGTCTTACCTGTTCCCGGAGGTCCCTCAAGCAATACACCTTTCGGAATTCTTGCTCCGACTTGAACATATTTTTTTGGATCTTTCAGGAAATCTACGATTTCTTCAAGTTCTTCTTTTTCCTCTTTTAATCCGGCAACATCTTCAAATGTTACCTTCTTTTCACCAGGAGCACTCATCTTCGCACGACTCTTCCCGAAATTCATGGCTTTTGCGTTCGAACCGCCTCCTGCCTGTCTGTTCATTAACATAAACAAGAACATCACAACTAATGCCGTCAACATAACCGGCAATACTGTTGTCTCAAAAATTCCTGCTTCCGCTACATCCGGCATCTTATAATCTATATCATATTTACTGAGAAGCTCCTGCACCTTATTCACATCTGATACATTCACTTTCCCTGCTGAGCCACTATTCTTTAACACAAATGACACTGAGCCGGTTGGTACAGTCCGGTTCTGGTTAATTGTTACGTCACTGATGTTGCTATCCTGGACTTCCTGTACAAATCTTGTGTAAGTCACTTCCTGCCCCTGAGCCTGGATCCGGCTTGCAAACCAAAGTGCAAAAAGCACTGCTATGATGACTACAAAGAATGTTACGCCAGTGCCTTTATACTTCTTGCTGTCATTATTCAATTTAATATGCTCCTCTCTACTCCAGACCTTCCACTACTCCGATGAAAGGCAGGTTTCTATATTTCTGTGCGTAGTCCAGACCATATCCTACTACGAACTCATCTGGAATATTAAATCCAACATAATCTACTTTCACGTCTTTCACGCGACGTTCCGGTTTGTCTAATAATGTACACAAATGAACGCTTTTTGGATTTCTCTTCTTCAAAATATCAATCAGATAGTACAATGTACGTCCGGAATCAATGATATCCTCTACGATCAACACATCTTTTCCTTCAATTGCTTCATCCAGATCTTTCACGATTTTTACAACTCCGCTGGATTTTGTATCATCACCATAACTGCTGACACTCATAAAGTCCATTGATACAGGCACAGAAATTCTCTTTGCCAATTCACACATGAAGAAGACTCCGCCTTTCAGTACGCAGATTAAATGTACCTGCTTTCCTTCATAATCTTTACTAATCTGTTTTCCCAGCTCTACGATTCTCTCGTCTACAGCTTTTTCAGATACTAACTCTCGAATTGTTTCTGCCATTTTCTTTTCCTCCATCACTTTTGTATGTTTCTACTTCAATTTGTAGAATCCACTTAGTTGACTGCTTCACTTGATAAGCCTGGCTCATCCGGTGTCCCAAAACCCATAAAATATCATTGTTCTCTGCGAGCAACAATTGACTGTCTCTTACCTCTTTCGGGATTTTTTCATCTACAAACCAACTCTTTAGTTTTTTTTGATGACCTTTTTCATCAATTACAATATTATCGCCTGCCTGTCTTGTTCTAATATACAGACTGCTCTTTATTATATCATAATCAAACCATTTCGTGTATATTTTTTGTGGTATATCCTTTATTGAAAGATTTTTAGGCTTTTCCAGTATTTTACATCGAACTTTAAGATTCCTGTCTGCAAGTATGATTTCCCCCGGAATGTTCAATTCACTCATGCATTCCTGCATGATTTCTGCTTTCTTTTCTTCCCCGGACGAATATGTTCTTCTTTTCTCTAACCGGATTCCTTCATAATTTCGTTTTGCATGCATTTCATAAGGAAGATCCAGTGTCCGTCCTACTTGCTTATTCATTAACTCCATCATCACATCGACATGTTTGTGGCTCAAATCTCTTTTTTTGCCCCCCACTTGTTCCATGCCTTTTCGGATCACCATTTTCTTTATCAATTCCGGAAATGTTTCAAAGGAATTTTGCTGAATTTGAATCCAACATGCTTTTTCAGAATGTTCCTGTACACATTCTTGATATGCAGCCTCCACTTGTTCCTGCATATATTCCTGGAGCTCCCATATCTGCTCCATTGTTTCATTCATATGCCGGACTGCAGCCGAATTGACCTGTTCTTCTAAAATCGGGAGTACCAGATGCCGCAATTTATTTCTTGTATAATCTGTCCCTGCATTCGTTTCATCAATACAATAGGATTGCTTTCTCTTGGAAAGATATTCTTCAATCTCTTTTCTGTTCATACATAGCAGCGGACGGATAAATTTTCCATTAACCGGACGGATTCCTCCTAGTCCGTCTAACCCGGTTCCTCGTGACAGATTCCAAAGCAGTGTCTCTGCATTATCATTTTGATGATGTGCTAATGCAATTTTATTTCCTCCGTATTTTTGGCACACACTGTCAAATGCTTCTCTCCTCACCATTCTCCCGGCTTCCTCCAAAGATTGTTTCCTCTTTTTCGCAATTGATTCCAGATTCACACGGAAAATTTCCAATGGGATTCGATGCTGCTCGCACAATGCTTCTACAAATCGCTGATCTTGGTCTGCTGCCTCTCCTCTAAGCCCATGATGTACATGCACTGCAATTAAATCAAACCCTATTTTTTCTCTCAATTCTAAGAGCATCAAAAACAGGCATACCGAATCTGCACCTCCCGATACACCTGCAATCACCTTATCGCCACAGGTGAGCATATGATATTTTTGGATAAATTTTTCTATTCGTTTCATAAGTAAACTATACTCAATCTCCCCGAAAAATGCAACAATCCCTTAATATTTCCAAATTCCGATAACCAATACGGTCATATCATCTTCAGGCGGTTTGCCTGTCCAATTCAATACTTGTTTTAAAATGTGTTGTGCCATTTCTTTCGGATTTATGATTGCAGTTCCTTTTATAATCGTTTCCAATAACACATCCTGCTCCCCTACCGGCAGCGCATCCATAATTCCATCGGTAACCATAATCACAAAATCACCATCTTCCAACTGTCTTTTTGCGTGATCTACGTCCAGCTTATGAACCACTCCTATCGGCAGACTAGTTGAACGCAAGTGCTCGATGCTATCTTTCTTTTTAATAAATGTCGACGATGCGCCGGCTTTTAAAAACTCACATATGCCGCTATACAAATCAAACACACACATATCTATTGTAGAATAATGTATCTCTTCCCGTCCCATTACCAGTGTTGTGTTAATCATCTGAATTGCCATTTTCTCAGGAAATCCTGCTTCAAGCAACTCCTCCAATAACTCAATCACCAATGTACTCTCGCGGCATGCCCGCTCTCCCGAACCCATTCCGTCTGACAATGCAACTCCCTGCTTTCCTCCCGGAAGATCCAGCATCATAAAATTATCGCCTGATATTTCACAGCTTCCTTTTCCGACTTTTGCAACTCCCTGCAACGTGTAATACTCCGGTCCTTCCATGCATACTACCGTAATGTATTCCCGACCCATTATTTGTGCCTGTTCCTTTGCGGGAGTTAGTTTTCGTCTGGCAGCAATCGAAATTTCTTTCACAATCTCACGGACTGTAAAACATTGCTCATACATTGCTCTTGCTGTTACATGGATTTCATATTTCCCTTCCGAATTCATAAAAAAATCAGTTTTTAACACCCGGACTCCTTTTTTCTTTAGTGCCTCAATAATTCTTTTTTCCAGCCATTCATCATGGAAAATACTATCCTCCATTTCCTTTGCGGTCTGACGTATCATTTCGGCAAATGTGTCCATCTGGATCGCACATCCCTCTCTGCTTAATGCCATCCTGTTTGTCCACATCATGTTCTGCCGGGCCGCTTGAAATGCCTCTAACATTTCTCTTAGAAATCGCGGAGCACGAATACAGCACTGTTTCAGCTTACGCTTCGTTTCTACATTCATTTCATCTCCATAATTATCTACCGCCGATAATATTTCATACCCCATCTGGCATGTGTGTACATAATTTTCTCCCCAGCACCAGTCTCTTTTTTCACATTTTGTGCAGACATGCTCTTTCACTTGAGCAAACATCGCATCAATCTCATCATTTGTAAAAGATTTTTTCTTATTTTCCATTTTCAGAAATGTATTCGCCAATTGTGTAAGTGAATCTGCAAACTTTTCTATCTGTGCCACGTATGGGCTTGTATGAAGCATCTGTCCTTCTTCCATTTTATTATGTCACCTCCAAAAAGAATGTGCTTTGCACATTCAAGCACCTGCGGCGGCCGCTTGCGACATTTACATTGTACGCCGCAGTGCGTATCCTGCCGGAGGATTTTTATTACATAAGAAATAAATTTTCCTAATGTAATAAAAAACTCCGGAGTTCTCTCCGGAGTTTTTCGTTCGTGTTTTTATTTTTCTATATTCAATTCGTCTGCTTGAAAAGGATCTCATTCGGATCCACTAAGCCCAGTTTATCTTCCGCAACTTCTCTTATGTAATCATCAGTCTTAACATAATCCTGATATTCTTTTATCTCTTTTGACCGTTCTTCCTCTTTCTTTATCTGGGCTTCCAATTCAGCTTCCTGCTGTTTATAGTCTTGATTTTTTGAATAAATAGAGATGGAACCTATGCCAAATACTAATGTTAACACTGCCAATCCTACGCAGATTATCTGTACACTTTTCATATGCGGACGAGCTGTTCTTTTTTTCTTATGGCCCTGCTTTCCTGCTTTTTTATTATTCATAACTGCACTCACCTTACTTTGCGAACTACATGTTACGTCCCTTCTACTTTTCTATACCGCTGCTTGTGTTTTTATAATATCTGGTTTGATGTTTATTTTCAAGTAATTTTTACATATTTCTTAAGAAATTGTTACATTGACATTGCTGTTCACTCCCGTGTTAATCACTACGCTGATTGGCACGGAGGATACATATCAGAAAACTTTTCGTTTCACAAACCATGCACTTACACTTCCCAAAATCACTCCCAGAAGGAAAAACCATCGTATCGTTCCATGCGTTGTGCGATACATCTGTCTAAACAAATAACCCCCGGTTCCCATCCAGAACAAAAAATCTTCCAAATTTATCATTACAATTGAATGTCGTATTAACTTTCTCATCTGGATCAACACTTGATAAACAATAAATAAAATGCAGCCAGACAGCCACGCATAGAAAAAAATAACAGCTTCTGTTCTAATTCCAAGCATCATAGGCATTTCCTATTTAAATAATTTTGTAAACAAATTTTCATTTGGATGCCCTGTTTGATTTGTATCGGAATAAATAATACTGTCTATATTGCCGGCAATATCTATCTCTCCCTTTTCCACGCTAAGCCTATTTACATGCAGGTCCGTACCTTTGACCAGCAACATGCCTTGTTCGGTCTCAAGCACAACTTCATTTAAATCAAAGGATAATACGTCAAGCACACCAGTCACCATACTTGTCTTTCGATTATTGATGACCAGCTTGTGTGCCTTTGCAATCTGCCTTTCTTCCACACAAACTCCCCCTCTCTCAATATCTCCAAAGCATGTTTTCCATGTCTGGATATGTCAGGAGTTTCTCAACCTTTCGAGATTGAAAGTATCTCCATTCAAATATATATGAAAGAGTTTTAAATTTTATGTCTTTTTATTTTTTACAAATAACGGAACAAATCTTTTGCTTCTTCTTTCTTTGTTGTATCCTGAATATCCAAAACTTCTACTTTAACTGTCTTTGTTCCAAACTGGATTTCTATAATATCTCCGACCTTTACCTTTACAGAAGCTTTTGCGACAACTCCGTTCACCAGAACTCGTCCCGCGTCGCAGGCTTCATTCGCAACTGTTCTTCGTTTGATCAAGCGGGAAACCTTCAAAAACTTATCTAATCTCATCTTATCTTTCCTTTTCTTTAATCCCTTTTTTAGGAGAAAGAGGCAGAGGATATAACCCTCTGCCTCTTTCTCCTTTATTTACAAGGCATCCTGCGATGCCTGCTTTTCATCTATTCGTCTTAGTTTACAGCATCTTTCAGAGCTTTTCCAGCTTTGAATTTTGGTGCGTTGCAAGCGCTGATTGTCATAGGCTCACCTGTCTGTGGGTTCTTACCTGTTCTTGCTGCTCTCTTGCTTACTTCAAATGTTCCAAATCCAACTAACTGAACTTTCTCTTCTTTTTTCAGTTCTTCAGTAACAACATCGATAAAAGCCTTTACTGCTTTTTCTGAATCTTTCTTAGAAATTTCTGCTCTTTCTGCGATTGCTGCGATTAATTCTGTTTTGTTCATATGAATATTTCCTCCTTTTTATTATAGTAGAATTCTAATTCTAACCGGGTAAAGGCTCTTCTTCGCCGTTTCTCGGCTTTGCCCTTAGATACTGTTATACAATTTCCACTACTATTTGTCAAGCATTCTACGCTTAAAAAACGGCGAAAACACGTGGTTTTTGCCGTTTTTTCCACCTCCTATAACCGAAAGTCAAATATCACTTCTAAAAATCGTAGTTTTTCCTGATTTTGAGCTACTGCAAGCTCAAGTTTTTCGACATTTTTCTCTGGCATCCACGCCTTATTGGAATGATAATAAGCATTCACAATTTTCCAAAATTTCTCCGGATAAGCTATTTTCAACGCAATATATTCTAGTTCTTCTTTCTGCAGTGTCCTCACACTGTTATACCGGCTTAAAATTTCATTTCCAAGTACAACACTCCAATGATATTTTTCCATAACTTTCCGCAAAAAATAATACAAATCCAACACCTGCACGTCTCTTCTAAAATGTTCAAAATTGGTTGTCACAACCTTTTGAGGAAGCAAGAGCACATTATGATAATTGTAATCTCCATGGATTAACAAACCTTCTTCAACGCTCGATTTATAAAGCTCATCATATTTGGAATTTGCAAGACGTTCCTCCACCGCTTTTCCCGTCTCATACATTTGCTCAAAGGATTTTAAATACATTGCTTCAAATGTCCCTTTATTCACGCGTTTCCGCACAAATGCCCTCACCTTTTTCAATTCGCGGTTATGACATATCATTTCTTCTTTCAAATGTCTTCCCGCCGGCGGTCGTATCTCCTGTTTTTCCTCTACACTGCATATGTCTCTCCATTTCATATCAAGGTGCAAGTGTGCCAGATTTTCTGCTGCCATAAGCACATCTGCTTCACGCCGTACTTCACACTCTCTCCCGTCATACCATTTTTTCAGCAGATACCGGCTTCCATCTCTCGCGGTACTGACCAATTTATTTTCCGAATTCAGTATCGGTGTGTCCACATATTTGCCACTCTCTTCAAGCTGGCATAATAGCGTATAAAATAAGAGGGCACGTCTGTCAGAGATTTTTGTCTCTTTTAACAGCATCGTTCCCTCTTTCGTGTTGATAAAAAACGCACCCCTGATTTTACGGGTGCTTTCTGCCTCAATTGGATATTGTTCTAAGATTTCTAATTCACTTTCTCTCATTGCTGCCCCCTACATTACACGATTCATAACTCTTTTTAATCTATGTAAGAGGCAGCCAAAGTATTCTTAAAGTCCAATCCTTTCTTTTACATACTCGCAAAGCAGCTCTTTTTTATTACATTGTGGATCATCAATAACCCACTCCAACAGCTCATTCAACATGTTACCAAGTTCTCTTCCCGGCTTCATGCCAATCTCCATAAGATCCTTGCCCGTAACTGCAAGGTCTCTAAGTGTCACACAATGCTCCTTGATCAAAGTATCCTGATAAATCTCTCGCATTGCAATGATATTTTCAATCTTTGCACGTCGCTGATATGAGCTTTGTGCTTTCACATCAGCCATACGAACTGCCAGATAATATGGGAATAATTCTACTCCTATACGATTCATGGCACGTCGTACGTTCGGTCCTGTCGCTTCGATACGATAATCATGATAGCATACCAGTTTTGTTACTTTTTTAATCGTATCATTATCCATCTTCAGGCGCTGCATGATGGAACGGGCTTTCTCCTCACTGCCGATTGAGTGCTCTTTAAAATGATCTTGTCCGTTTTCATCTGTCGTTTTTGCAAATGGTTTTCCCATATCGTGGAATAACATCGTCAGACGCAGTATCTTATCCTGCTTTACATTCATGATCGCATGAAGTGTATGCTCTGCCACATCATACATATGATGCGGTGTGTGCTGCTCCACCCCGACCATACGGTCCCATTCCGGAAGAATCACTCTTGTGATTCCCAACTCGTATGCATCCTTGAGACGCTCCGGATGATCTGACATAAGCAGCTTTATCAATTCTGCCTGTATTCTTTCTGCACTGATATTTTTCAATGACAGCACCTGTGAACGAATTGCATCTGCGGTATGTTCTTCAATTGCAAAATCCAACTGTGCGGAAAATCTCACTGCACGCAGGATTCGCAGAGCATCTTCTTCAAAACGTTCCTTCGGATCACCTACACAACGAATCAAATGATAATTCAGATCCTTCATTCCGCCAAATGCATCTACCAGACGAACATCATCATTATATGCCATTGCATTGATCGTAAAATCACGACGGCGCAAATCTTCTTCCAGCTTATTTGTGAAGATTACTTCCTTTGGATGGCGGCTGTCTTCATAAACTCCGTCAATTCGATATGTCGTCACTTCATACATATCTTTCCCCATAAGAACCGTTACCGTTCCATGTTCAATTCCAGTATCTACTGTTCTCGGAAAAAGTGCTTTTATTTCTTCCGGCTTTGCAGACGTAGTGATATCCCAGTCCTGAGGTTCTTTTGCAAGAATTGAATCTCTCACACATCCTCCAACCGCATATGCCTCATATCCATGCATCTGTAAATTTTCAATAATCTCTGTCACTTTGCCAGGTAACGTAATCTTCATATAATTTCTGTTCTCCTCTTAGCCTTATAATTCGCAGTTATTTACTGTTCTTGGGAATGGAATTACGTCACGAATGTTTGACATACCTGTCAGATACATTACACAACGCTCAAATCCAAGACCAAATCCTGCATGACGTGTAGAACCATATTTTCTAAGATCCAAATAGAACTGATAGTCCTTCTCTTCCAGCCCAAGCTCTTTCATTCTTCCAAGGAGCTTGCCATAGTCATCCTCTCTCTGGCTTCCTCCGATAATCTCACCAATTCCCGGTACAAGACAGTCTACTGCTGCTACAGTCTTACCATCTTCATTCAGTTTCATATAAAATGCTTTGATTTCCTTTGGATAATCTGTAACAAATACAGGACGTTTATAAACCTCTTCTGTAAGATAACGCTCATGTTCTGTCTGCAGATCACATCCCCAAGATACTTTATAATCAAATTTATCGTTATTCTTCTCAAGAATCTCTACCGCTTCTGTATATGTTACTCTTGCGAAATCAGACTCTACAACGTTCTTCAGACGCTCGATCAGTCCTTTATCTACAAATGAGTTGAAGAAGTTCATCTCTTCCGGAGCCTGTTCCATCACATAATTGATAACATATTTCAACATAGCCTCTGCCAGCTCCATGTCATCTTCCAAATCTGCGAATGCAATCTCTGGCTCGATCATCCAGAACTCTGCTGCATGTCTTGTTGTATTAGAATTCTCAGCTCTGAATGTTGGTCCAAATGTGTAAATGTTACGGAAAGCCTGTGCATAAGTCTCACCATTAAGCTGACCACTTACTGTAAGGCTTGTTTCTTTACCAAAGAAATCCTGACTGTAATCTACTGTTCCGTCTTCGTTCTTTGGAAGATTTTCCATATCAAGTGTTGTTACTCTAAACATCTCTCCTGCACCTTCACAGTCACTTCCTGTGATTAACGGAGTGTGTACATATACAAATCCTCTCTCCTGGAAGAACTGATGAATTGCATATGCTGCCAGAGAACGTACACGAAATACTGCCTGGAATGTATTTGTTCTCGGACGAAGATGCGAAATAGTTCTAAGATACTCAAAGCTGTGACGCTTTTTCTGCAGTGGATAATCCGGTGCTGAAGCACCCTCTACTGTGATTTCGTCTGCCTGGATCTCAAATGGCTGTTTTGCCTGTGGTGTTGCAACTAATGTTCCTGTCACTACGATTGCAGCTCCGACATTCTGTTTTGAGATTTCCTGGAAATTCTCCATCTTGTCATGATACACAACCTGAAGTGGTTCAAAATATGAACCATCATTTACCACGATAAACCCAAATGTTTTAGAATCACGGATACTTCTGATCCATCCACCAACTGTTACTTTCTTATCCAGATATTCTTCTCTGTTCTTAAATAACTCTTTTACTGTTATCAAATCCATATCAAAATACTCCTTTTTCTATCTTCAGTTACACAATATCAGTATTATAGCACTGCTCGTTTCTAAAGTGCAATGCTTTCAATACATTATTTACTCCAACTATCTTCTTTCGTGTTTCTTATTTTACATATCCTATAAATGTATTTCCGCTTCCTGCCACCATTGCTTCCATTGTCGCAGTATCTACCGTCTTGCCTTCGCCTGTGTCCGGATCAATATAAGTGACATTGTCTGTCGTATATCCAACCAGCAGAATCGCGTGACTTGCATCTGTCATAGCAATAACCGGTCTTCCTTTATTGATAATGTAAAGAATCTGGTTTAATGAACATCCTGTCAAATCCATTCGCTTTGCATCATACTGCTCCATATAATTTGTACATGCCTCCAATGAAGTCTGATCGTCCGCTTTCTTAAATGCCCCTACATCTGTACTGTACACCAGATCTCGGTTTCCTTTTTCCCAGACATAAGCCTGTTCCGAAGAAATCACAACACCGGAAACCTGCTCTGCTTTCTGGATTGCATAAGCGGCTTTATCATAAATTGCTACCAGCTCGCCCATACCATAAACATAATATTTATCCGAACGTATCTCATCATCAAATGCTATCGTAATCGACTTTGATGATACAACCTGCTTTGGTCTTAATATCTTCGGTGACATTTCCTCAATTCCATCCGCAAAGGTGAATCGCATCTGCCTTTCTTTTACGTCCGATGAAGTAATCTCCAGTGTGATATTATTCTTTTTACGTTCTTCATTACTCGTAATATAATCCTGGACCGCCGTAGTATAAGTATTCTCATTTCTCGTCAGACGATTTAGCGTTACCATATTAGAATCTACCAGTATATCGGAAATATATACACCTTCCTGTGCATATGTCTTCAACACCTGATTTGAAGAATCCCTGATTTCCAACTGATACATCGGTAAAATATCCTGCCCCGTAACCGTAGTCCCTTTATCCGATTCACGTATCCTTCCTACAATAAAGTCACCTGCAACAAAGCCAAGCGGACGGACAGCAGCTTCTTCATTCGCTTCAACTGTATAAGATTTTCCATTTGCCAGGTTCAACACTTCTACCTCTGTAGCTGTATTTAACGAACCATCTTTCTCATATGCGATCAAATGTCCATCCTCAGATACCACATACTGTCCTTCGTCCAGATCTTCTGCCAGTTTGGTCTGCTCATAATCTTCCATTGATACTTGATAAAACGTACCGCCTGCGAGTACATAAAGCATCTGTTGCTCTTCGTTAAAATATACCATCTTTCCAAGCTCGTCTTCCGCAATTGCAAATGACTTTGTACTCGGGATAAATGCCTTTTCCTGTACGGCATTTTTATTATCATCAAAGTAATAAACCGCAACACCAACCTGTCCTTCATATTCTCCACGATTCATATATCCATATACGGCAAATGTTATATTTCCCTTATTGTCCATTTGAATGATACGTACTGCATGCTGGTCATTTCTGGAACGTTCATCCTGCCCTTCCATATTAGCAAAGCTAAACACTTGTGATAATTCATTTGTATTTTTATTATATAACCACAAATCTCTCTCCTGGACAAATGCTACAATAGTTCCTTTTTTATTTGTCGCATAGGCAACATCCGAATTCGTCACGCCCAGCATAATACCATCTTTATCTATCACCTGCTTATTTCCGTTGAATATCTGGTTCATCGTTCTTGAATAATCCAGCAGATACATCTGCCCTGCATTACAACGCACACGGAAAAACTCTTTTACATTGTAAGTTTCCACTTCACCGCTGTCTCCGGTACATGTCACCTGATATCTTGCTAACAAAGACGTATATACTGTATTACATTCTTTGATGCTCCAGTCCACATCTGTTGACACTTGTGGATTTAAGTCTCCCCACTGTAAATGCGAAATATTCGAATGAATATTCACAGTCTGCAATGTTGTATTATCACTTTCTTCATTTGGCTCAAGATAAGCTTCCAGTTCTTCTGCATATTGTTTGTCAAATGTTTTCTCATGGATGCTTTTAGCAAAATTCAGACACTCTCTGGCTGAACGATTGAAATTCTGCTCGATTCTTGTGTAATAATAAACATCCTTATCTTCCAACGTTAAAGTTACTTTTAGAACTGCCTCCTGAATTGAATCGTCCACTGCACGACTTAAGTTTAACGTCACTTGCGATGATTCCGTATCCGAATTTCCACCATTCCATTCTTCAACATTTTCTTTCAGATAGCAGTCCTTTCCGTCAAGCGAATACGCCTCGTAAGAAATTTTCCGGATTTGCTCTCCATAGCTATAAAGATTCAACTGTAATGTCCTTGTTGCTGCCACCGGAGTGATCGTATCACGCATTGCTGTTATGTTCATCTCCGTAGTGTACCCTGGCAACGCATTTACCTCATTGTCATCTACAATGACCGATACCATCGGCAATGTCGGCTCCCCTAAGCTAATCGTCTGGTCATCGGTTCCCTTATTCATGACCAGACTGCTCACAAGTACTGCTGTTAAAAATATCAGGATGAGAATTCCTATTTTCATCCATTTCCTTGATTTTTTTCTTTTCTTCATATTCAGTTTTGACCCCTTATTTTTTTAATTTTGTTTTCATTTGGCTTCACCTGTCCATCTCTGCCTAATTAAGCAGTCTCCCCAATGTCGGTGATGCATGCAAAAATTCTTCGCATGCCTGAATCTGTTCTTTACATTGTTTTTCTTTCTTTATATGCTTCTCCTTTGACTTCACCGCTCGAAGTAAAATATTCTTCGGTGTGTGTTCCATATCTATAAATTCCAGAACCTGTGTATCATATCCCATACTTTCCAGATATTCTGCTCTCAGACCATCTGTCACAAGTGCTGCAAATCGCTCTTTTAGTAATCCGTATTTCATAATCGGAGCCAGAACCTCATTTTCAATCTGGCTGTTCAATTCATGCTGACAACAAGGAACTGAAAGTATGACTTTTGCATTCCAGCCAACAGCCTTTGCCAGTGCATAATCTGTTGCCGTGTCACATGCATGCAGTGTCACAACCATATCAACTTCATTGACACCCTCATAATCTGCAATATCGCCCTCTAAAAATGTCAGTTTTTCATATCCGTATTCCTTGCTCAATGCATTACAATGTGCGATAACCTCTGATTTCAAGTCTAGTCCGATGATGCGGATATCGTATTGCTTCAATTCATGCAGATAATAATACATTGCAAATGTCAAATAAGATTTTCCACATCCAAAGTCCAGAATTGTGATTTCTCTATCCTTATCCAGCTGTGGCAGGATATCCTCAATAAATTCCAAAAAGCGATTGATCTGCCGGAACTTATCAAACCGTGTTCTCACAATCTTGCCATCTTGTGTCATAACCCCAAGATCCTGTAAAAATGGTACCTTCATACCTTCCTGTAAAATATATTTTTTGCTTCGATTATGTGCCTGTATTTTGACGTTCCTGCTTATTTTTACAGCTCTTTTCTGTATTGTAACCTTTCCCTTTTTACTGATAAGTATCGTATAATCTGTATCTTTGGTTGCCATCTGCATTTGTTTAAATTCTTTCATATAATCAACAATTCTCTCAACTGCTGCATCCGGCTCCAGATTTTCATGAAATGCTTGTGTCTTCGAAAAAGATTCTAATTGCAAAAACAACCGGTCTTTCATCATTACCGGTCTGACTTTTACTTTTATAATTCCCTCTTTTGTACGGGGATTACTCAAAATAGCCTGTATAAAATCTATATTTAATGTTTCACATAACAATTTTTTTATATTTTCCATATTTACTCTTTCTATGTTTAAATTGTTACTGTTCACAGTACCTGAAAACAGTAAAATCAAATTTTCTATCGAATATAATTTTTCCTACTATCGGGTTTATTTTATCACAGAAGTTTTTTCGGGGCAACCGACAAGAGAGTGAGTTTATGGCTTTTTTACAAAATGTAAAAAGTCATAAACCCACTCTCTGTTATTTCTTTTTATCGACTTTCTTTAAGTGGTAATGTGATCGTCACCTTAAACAAATCACCATCCACATATACTTCAAATGTTCCACCTTGCATCTCTGTCAATGTACTTGCAATAGAAAGCCCGAGACCGCTTCCTTCTGTACTTCTTGAAATATCTCCACGGATAAATCGTTCTGTAAGCTCTTCCGCTTTAATATTCAGCTTCTGAGCGGAAATGTTTTTCAATGTAAATTCTGCCACTTCTTCTTTGATTTGCAGATCGGCATATACACGTGTTCCCGGCATTGCATATTTTGCCGCATTATTGAAAATATTTTCCAGAACGCGCCACATCCTGCGTCCATCTACATGAACAATAACCGGGGTTTCCGGAACAGATGCAATCACTTCCAAATCATTTGTCGACATCTTCTCTTCGATTTCGCCAATCGTCTGATTCAATATTTCCACAAAATTGACATCCATCATCTGCAGATTTATATTGCCACTGCTCACCTTTGATGCTTCTACCACATCCTCCGTCAATGTCTTTAACCTCTGAGACTTTTCCTCTAAGACTTTCAAATATCCCTGAATCTTTGGATCATCAATCTCTTCTCGCTTTAACAAATCCACATAATTAATAATCGATGTAAGAGGTGTTTTAATATCGTGCGACACATTTGTGATCAAATCCGTCTTCAGTCTTTCACTTTTGATTTTTTCATCTACAGCACGATTCAATCCATTTCCTATATCATTTATCATCTCCGCAGTATGTTTATATTCGCCCTTTAGTTTTTCTGTCGGTATCTGATATTCCAACTCTCCGGATGCAATTCTTCCAATTCCTTTTCGTATCTTATCCTTTGCAATTGCGTTTCGCACAATATAATATACCCCTACAATTTCCGCTACGAACATAAGGAAAATAAACAAACTGAAACCTGAGCTCATACCAAGCCAGTGAATACATACAAATCCAATAAACACTATAACTGCCCGCCAGGTAATACTTCGATTTCTCCAAAAATCGCAGAAAAATCTAACAATTGCACACAAGACTTTGATACACCATTTTAAAATGAAGTATAAAATACTATTTTTCCAGAGGATTCGTCCCTTAATCCTTCTTACCAGACTAAGATATCCCGCAAGGAACAATACCATACTCAGTCCCATATAAATCGTTACGAGCACATAATTCATTCCTGACAAAGAAAATGTATAATAATACTGTTGAGATGTGTTTCCCCAACCCACAGCATCGTAATAGGTTCCTTCCCAGCATTCTCCGACAAACATCGTTAGAAAAATCCATGGCACGATTACAAGTGCTGCTCCCAATTCGCTCTTCCAATAATCAAATGAATTCAAATGAAGTTCTTCATCTTCTGAATTTCGCCCTGCCACTGCTGTCAGCCAGACTATAATGATTAAACACAGTGCTGTGCCGACTATAATAAATGCACTTGCCATATTGATATATGGAGCATATTGCCGGTAATTTTGATTATATGTGTAAAATACGTCCTGAACCGGAAAATCTGTATCGACCGCTGCCACAAAAATATAATTGTCGGATTCTTTATTGTCTCCTTCTAAAATATGGAAGACTTCTTTCCATTTTCTGGCATCTGTATCTTTTAAGTTCGATTCAAAATCTGCCAACTTAGGCTTTACTACAACATACTTGCTATGCTCTTGTTTTTTTAATTCTTCTATGTTTTTATCTACATCACTATATTGTGTCCATGCACTATTATTTGTGTACACTTTCTTCGCCTGCTGATCCACAAGCAGATACTTGAAATTTGTATTTCCTTCCGAAAAATCTGTGGAATCTTTATATTCGCCATACTGTTCTGCATCATAAGCAATATTCTCCAATGAACTGCTCAAATCGTTGTATATCTTATTCAGCTTTCCATTTAACTTTTCATTTTCATTAATGAGTGTTAACAGATTTTTTGCACCAATCGGTGCAGCCTCTTCTTTTCCTATTGAAGAATCCCAGTTACCGTCATATAGCCAACAATCTGTGTAGAGAGTATTTCCTTTTTCATCTTCAATTCGGATGGTATCATAATAATTTGACATTCCCACGCCATAATTATAGGACAAATTATCATAAAATGTTTGCAGCTGACTATTCTCCTCTGCATTTTCCTCCGGTCGAAGCTGGGCTCCATTTAAAATAACCTTGAGTTTAGCATCATTGATCAAATTTTGGAATTCATTATAATAATAGTAATAGTATTTTCCATCTTTTTTCTTACAGACAATAATGCGATAATCATCCGCATCCTCACTGCTCGTTTCTTTTGCCTGTCCCCATGCTGCCAGCTCACCTAACTTGTATGCAACTCCGGAAGTATTCTCCCCGGATATCGTTCTGCTTTTTGCATACTCTGTAATATCTACAATCTTATCCGGATTATATTTGCCATCTGTCTCGAATTCGTCTTGTATATGAATCCTCTCCGCCACGTAGATTGCCGTCTGATACATTGTTTGCTCAAATGAATTTGCATTCTCATATTTTTTCTCTGCTCGTAGCTTTGCATCATATACTACACCATTCAAGCTTGCCAATAAAATAACACTGATTCCAAGCAATATTGCTGTAACAATCGCAACAAAAACCAATATCGCCTTTGTAATCGGTTTTTTATACCATTTCTTCATATAATCACACCCTTACCTCTTAATTTAGGAAACTGTACTTTATATTTACAGCTTTTCAATCTTATATCCGACTCCCCACACTACTTTTAGATAACGTGGTTCTCTCGGATTGATCTCAATTTTTTCCCGGATATGACGAATATGTACCGCCACTGTATTATCAGCTCCGATTGCCTCCTCATTCCATATTGATTCATAAATCTGGTTAATTGAAAATACGCTTCCCTGATTTTTCATTAATAATTTTAAAATATTGTATTCAATCGGTGTCAGTTTTACAGATTCCCCATCTACTGTGACCTGTTTCAAATCATCGTTCATCTGCAGTCCACCGGTCTCATAAATGGTATCCTTCTGTTCTTTTGCATTCCCGCCAAACTGGGTATACCTGCGAATCTGTGATTTCACACGTGCGACTAATTCCAACGGATTAAACGGCTTCGTCACATAATCATCTGCACCTACATTTAATCCTAATATCTTATCTACATCCTCTGATTTTGCCGATAAAATAATGATTGGAATACTATGCTTTTCACGAATCTTTAATGTTGCACGGATTCCATCCAGTTTTGGCATCATCACATCCAAAATTAACAAGTGCACTTCCTCTGTCTCCAACAGCTTTAATGCCTGTTCGCCATCATATGCTTTCAAGATATGATAGCCTTCCTGAGTCAAATAAATATCTATTGCCTCTACGATTTCTTTATCATCATCACATACTACGATGTTGTACATTCTTCATCACCTCCCTTACAGTATACATGATAGAATGAAAAAATTAAAAAGGTTTGGGGGAAATCTTATGATTTTATTAATGTTCCAATCACTGTTCCATTCATATGCTATTTTTGCTGCTTTTCTTTCAAGTCGAACGTCTGTGAGACTTGGCGCGTGATTCTGGTCAGCGGAGCTGACATATTCCTATCAGAATCACTGCGCATCCCCGCGGAGCGTTTATCTCAGTCGGAGATTGGACTCCGACTGAGATAAATTTCATATTTTCATAATATTTTTTCGATTTCTTTTATAGTTTTAACATATTTTAGACATATTTTCTGGATATAATAATCTCAGATAGTTGATACAGCAACTATCTCCCCCTCATAAAGTTAAGATATCTTGGACAGATTTCAAGATATCAAACTTTACTCTCATTCCTTTTAGTTAAATAGAAAACACGAAATCCGTTAGCCATAGTGGTTAACGGATTTTTGTTTGCCCACATATTATTCTTTTTCGGACTTTAGTTTCTAAGTTGTTTATAATTTTTCGATTTCTTTTATAGATTCAACATATTTTAGACACATTTTCTGGATATAATAATCTCAGATAGTTGATAAAACAACTATCTCCCCCCTCATAAAGTAGACATCGGGCGTAACTTCCCGATGTACACTTTACTCTCATTCCTTTAGATAACTATAAAAACACCAAAACCCGCTAGTCCTTGTGATTAGCGGGTTTTGCGTTGTATATATTATGTATATATCTCAAATCCTATATTCTATTTTCCATCCATGCCAGAATATCCTGATAAACTTGATCTCGGTCTGTCTCATTTAACAACTCATGCCGGTCTCCTGCATACAACTGTAATGTAACATCCCTGATTCCTGACTCTTTATACTTTTCATAAACCTTACGGACACCCTTTCCGCACTTTCCGGCCGGATCTTCTACTCCTGCAGCCATAAGGATTGGAAGATGTTTCGGAATCATAAATACATTCTCTTTCTTTTCCATTCGTGTCATGCCTTCTAGCATATTGCCGTATGCATTAACTGTAAAGTGGAAAGAACAAAGAGGATCATTGACATATTCCTGGAGCTTCTCATCATCACTGGTAACCCAGTCAGCTCTTGTCTTCGGATGTTTGAATTTCTTATTAAACGTTCCGATTACCATGTCCTCAACTAATTTACTTCTATAATGGTCGCCTTTTACTACTGCAATACCTTTACACAATACCTTTCCAAAATTCAATACCGGTATCGGACGTTCCGCAACAACTCCAATTAATATTGCACCTGCAAGTCCATTGCCGTACATCTGGATATATTGGCGCAAAAGGATTGAACCCATACTATGTCCTAACATAAAGTATGGAACATCCGGATATTTCTTTGTAGTCTTTGTTCGAAGCATATGCATGTCTGCAAGCAGACACGCATTGCCATATTCTTTTTGAAAATATCCATATTCTAGCTTACTCTGAACAGATTTACCATGTCCTAGATGATCGTTACCAACTACATAAATACCTTGTTCACTTAAAAACTGGGCGAATTCATCATAGCGATCTACATATTCTATCATTCCATGACAAATCTGCAGTACTGCTTTTATTTCCCCTTCTGGTTTCCATTCAATTGTATGGATTTCAGTATTACCATCTTTTGATGGAAAATAAAATTCATCTTTCATGTTAACCTCTACCTGTCATCTAATTTAATATAATCTCGATATGGTGCAAGCGGTTTGTATGCCGGTCGAATAATTTTATCTACATTCTTCAGCTCTTCGAGACGATGTGCACTCCATCCAACGATACGTGCAGCTGCAAAAATTGGTGTATATAATGCTGGTGGAAGATCTAACATGCTATATACCAGGCCACTGTAAAAATCAACGTTGGCATTAACACCCTTATACATCTTACGTTTTTGTGCAATTACTTCCGGTGCCATCTTCTCTACTTTCTCGTATAATGCATACTCTTTCTCGCAGCCTTTTTCAATTGCAAGCTCTTTTACAAACTTCTTAAATATCTCAGCACGTGGGTCTGATACAGAATAAATCGCATGTCCCATTCCATAAATCAGTCCTTTGCGGTCAAATACTTCTTTATTCAGCAGCGCTTCCAGATAACCTCTGACCTCATCATCATCTGTCCAATCTTTCACACAGAACTTCATATCTTCAAACATCTGCGTTACCTTAATATTCGCACCGCCATGCTTTGGTCCTTTTAAAGAAGCCATTGCTGCAGAAATAGTAGAATATGTATCTGTTCCCGAAGAAGTAACCACATGGGTTGTAAACGTTGAGTTGTTACCACCGCCATGGTCCATATGCAGAACCAGGGCCATATCCAGAATCTCTGCTTCCAGTGCGGTATACTGTCGATTTTCACGAAGCATCATCAAAATATTCTCTGCCGTTGATAATGACGGATCTGGTGCATAAATATATAAATCCTGACCTCTTCGATAGTTATACGCATGATACCCATATACCATCAACATCGGAAACTGAGCAATCAAATTCAGGCACTGACGTAAAACATTAGGAATATCTGTATCGTCTGCCTTCACATCATAAGAATATAATTGTAAAATACAGCGTGAAATATTATTCATCATATCTCTGCTCGGTGCTTTCATAATTACATCTCGAACAAAGTTCGGCGGAAGCATCCTGCGCTGTGCTAACATCTGCTGAAAATCTTTTAATTCTGTCACATTCGGCAATTCACCAAAAAGGAGCAAATATGCGGTCTCTTCAAATCCTGAATGCTTGGCATCCAAAAATCCTTTTACCAAATCTTTGATGTTATATCCGCGATAATAGAGATTACCTGCACACGGCACTTCTTCTCCGTCCACAATCTTCTTTGCACAAACATCTGATATATTTGTCAGTCCTGCTAATACACCTTTACCATTCAAGTCACGCAATCCACGTTTTACCTCATACTTTTCATATAAGTCTCTGTCGATTGCATTATTCTCCTCACACTTACGTGCTAATTGCTGGATTGCAGGAGTGTTGTTAAATAAAATGTCGTCTACATCTCTCATTGTTGCTCCTCCTTCACGTCGTATTCATTTCATTATACTAAAACTTTACCTATTATACAATGAATTGTATATTAAATTTTACACTAACAGGTTATAAAGTTTTTATATTTATTGCTCTGCACTCGATAAAATATTACTCAATCTTGCGAATTCCTCTAGAGTCAAAGCTTCACCTCGCACACTTGCTCCCTTACCAAGAGTTTCAATTGCAGCTTCAATTTCTTCTTTGCTAAATTGAATTTCGGGTGAGTTTTTCAAACCATTCACAAGCGTTTTTCGCCTCTGATTAAATGAGGCACGAATAATCCGGAACATCAATTTTTCATCTGCAACCTGTACCGGTGGTTCCTCATATCTCTCAAGACGGATTACCGCAGACCCGACTTTCGGACGAGGCATAAAACAGTTTGGCGGTACATTTGCCACTATATATGGTTTTGCGTAATACTGTACTGCAAGTGACAATGCTCCATAATCTTTTGTTCCCGGTCCGACCTGCATACGGTCTGCTACTTCCTTCTGTACCATAACCGTAATGCTCTTCAGGGGAACATGATTCTCAAATAATCCCATAATAATCGGTGTTGTAATATAATATGGCAGGTTCGCTACCACTTTGATCGGCTTTCCGTCATTTTCCTCTTCTGCTAATTTTGCAAGATTCACCTTTAAAACATCCTGGTTTATAATCTGAACATTGTCATATTCTGACAATGTATCTTCCAGAATCGGAATCAATGTCTTATCAATCTCTACTGCAACTACTTTCCCCGCTGCACATGCCAGATACTGTGTCATAGTCCCAATCCCTGGTCCAATCTCTAATACCATATCATCCTTTGTAATTTCTGCCGAAGCAATAATTTTATCTAATACGTGTGTATCAATCAAAAAATTCTGTCCAAATTTCTTCTGAAATGAAAAATTATATTTTTGTAATACAGCAATTGTATTTTGCGGATTCCCTAATGTAGGTTCTTTCATCAAATTTCTCCTCTTTTATATCCCCTGCTCTATACATCTAAGTTCTCACAGGATTTACTTTTATCTATCTAAGCCATAAAATTTTCTTGCATTCTCTTCTGTCACAGCAATCACTTCTTCCGTAGTAGTTCCTTTCAACTGTGCAATTGTCTGTGCCACATAAATCAGATTCGAAGATGCATTTCTCTTTCCACGATTCGGTTCCGGTGCAAGATATGGACAATCTGTTTCCAAAACAATATGCGACAATGGTACTGCTTTTACAACTTCCTTTAATTTTTTTGCATTCTTAAATGTCACAACGCCGCCAATACCTAACAGATAACCCATTTTGACATATTCTTCTGCCATCTCTTTTGAATACGAATAGCAATGAATAATCGCCTTCATATCAGCTGCATGTTCTTTCATAATCTCCATTGTATCCTGAGCAGCTTCTCTGCTATGAATGTTAACCGGCATATTTAGCTTTCTCGCCAGCTGTAGTTGACATATAAACCATTCTTTCTGAATTTCATGCTGCTCTTTATCCCAATAATAATCCAGTCCGATCTCTCCTACTGCCACGATTTTCTCTTCATGAAGTAATTGTTCCATCCGGGCAAAATTCTCTTCATTCAAATCACCCACTTCATCCGGATGTACTCCAATCATCCCATATACAAATGAGTATCTTCTTGTTAATTCAAGTACACGCTCCCAGGAATCTACCGTAGCACTTGCATCAACGATCGTTCCAACGCCTTGTTCCTGCATAGAACTTAATATCCGGTCTCTGTCCTCATCAAATTGTTTATCATCATAATGTGCATGTGTATCAAATATCATGTTAGTTATCCTTATATTCTTTAAACTTATCGTACATCTCTTCACCTGCCAGTTTGATGATATCCAAAATCTCATCCTCAGATATCTTCATATGTTCTGCAAGCTCACTCATCGTAATTCCACGGCCTTTTTCATCTGCCATTTTATGCAATGTCTCATCCAGATTGTTAACCTGGTTTTCCATCTTTTTATCACGGCGTTTTAATTCTTTATGCTCTTCCATCATCGCCAGAATTCCCTGTCTGATTTCCTGCTGAATAAATGCATCTGCATCATCTTCCGGAAGCATATCTAACGCTAAGATCAAACTGACATTCCCTTCCTGCACACAATCGCCAAGATAAATTCCTTCCTCATGAAGTTCTTTCGCAATCTCTACTACCTGTGGAAGATAAAGCTCTATCAATCTGCTCTTTGCAAGCGCATCCTGTGCAACTGCCTTCTTTAAAAGTTCTGCTCTCTCGCCCTCCTGCTCTTGCTTCATAGCTTTCAAATCTTCTGTATACTCCGCCAAATACTGCTTTTCTTCATCTGAAAATTTGCTCTCATCTATCTGTTCTGTTGTTTGCTGTTTATAATATCCTGACACAACAATCTTCTGCGACATCAAAAAATCATATACTAACAGCATCTGTTCCTCTGTCAGCCCATCCTCTGCAAAAAATTCTTTAATCTGTTCATTTGTCAAACGTTTATCCTGTACATCTGCCTGTTCCAGCAGCTCTTCTAATTTCTTACGAAACTGTGATTGATCAATCATATTTTCCTCCCGATAATTTTAAATCTATCCGATATAATGTATTTATTATATCGGATAGATTTGCATTTGACAATTCCAGAATCTTACTCTATAAAACGATATCGTCTACTTTCTTAAATCCATTTAATTCATATTTTTCGACTGTATTTCCAGATACGAGAAAAAAATATTCCCCTGCATACAGACCTCTTACATTTCCATAACCGGTCATTTCTCTTTCAAATAAACACTTAAAGCCCGATTCATCATAGGAAAAGATATAATATTTTGTATTCTCCCCATAAGCTACAAAACCAATCATATTTTTTTCGACATCTATCATTGCCGCCTTATACTCATATGTGACATTGGTCGAATAACAATCTTCCATTACATACTTCTGCACTTCCGCTACATCTTCCGGATTCGAAATATCAAACATGGATAATTTCACACCATTCGTAGTTGTACCTGTGTCATCAACATCCATTCCAATCCCCAGCAGCAACCCATCTCCATACGGATGCAGATATTCGGAAAATCCAGGGATTTTCAACTCCCCGATTATCTGTGGATTTTTTGGATCTGACAAATCTATTGAAAACAATGGATCTGTCTGTTTATATGTTACAACATAACCTGTTTTGCCAATAAATCTTGCAGAATAAACTTGTTCATCCTTTGCAATATCCTCAATCTTAGATAATTCATTCAATTTGTCATCCAAGATATAAAGATAATTAGTATCTTCTTGTTTCGCAATTTCTGAATCTGCTGAATCTCCAAACAAAACCAGTGGCATGATTCCTGAATCTCCATTTGAACTCACAGTCGTAACAAGACGAAGATTCCCCTCGTATTCATCTAAACTAAATGAATCATTCAATGTTCCGTCAATTCTTGTCTGTCCGACAGCTTTCAATATTCCGTCCTTATAAGAAATTTTTCTAATACATGTCTGAGTTACATCAGAGTCATCGGAATTATAATACGATTCACATACATAAATATTGTTCTTGCTGACATATACCAGTCCGGAACATCCAAAGATTGCTTTGCTGTCCACTTTTTCTTCCGGGTTCTTCAACGAGAAAGAACTTACCACTGTATAAGTATCACCCCTTACATACTGTGGCATACAAATATTACTGTCCTCTACTAATTTACCCTGTACACTCGGAACATATTCTCCAATCGCATCTCGTCCGTTTACAATGGATGCATTAAAATCACTTAATAAATATACATAATCTCCACTTACACGCATAGTGTTATAGTTCCCACTCTGCGTTACTTTTCCTTTAGACATTGGTTTATCCGGATTGCTGACATCATAAATCTCGGCTGTTGTTACAATGCGATAACTATATGAATCTGTTTCGTCCCCATAATAAGACTCTGTATAAACAACGACCAGTTGATCATCTTTAATATAAATTTCCCTAATATCTTGATTCTTCTCAAGGCGAATCGTAGCAGCCTGCTCCATATTCTGCTTCTCGATATTCACAATCTCTATTCTATTATTGTACATGGTATACAAATTCTTACCATCTGTCTTTACGATATCGCCCTCTCCGACTCCATCTTCTCTGACATTCGTATCTGAATAATCTGATGCTGTCACACCACTATCTACCGCTTGCATCACAGATGTGTCTGAGGATGCCACTGCTTTTTCCGATGAACTGTCCATGGATGCACCTTCAGCACTATATGTTGCAGCACCACCTCTTGCTTGCACTGACTGGCTCTCTTCCTGCGCTTTAACATAATCATAAACTTCATCATAATCTTTAGCCGATGCAATCTGGGTCCCCGCTGCTGCCTTCTCCGTGTTTTTTGATTTTGTTTTTTCCTTCAATGATGCCGTATAATTGGAATCTGACTTCTTATCCAACTCTACCCCTACAGCAGTTCCTCCTACTATCACCGCACAACATGCTGCTGCGATTGCTGTATATATCGGCTTCCATCTCTTTACCTTTTGTTCAGTATGTTCCCGCAGCATCAATTCGATTCGCTCCGGTTTTAACTTATCCGGAACTTCTATTTTATCTGCTTCTTCACGAAGCTCATTCCCTATCTTTCTGTCCTTCTCATCTTCAAACTGTTCTTCTGTAACATGACTTTTCAACTCTTTTCCGCTCATAATTCCAACTCCCTTCTATGCAAGATTCTTACGAAGCTTCTCCAATGCTCTTGACTTTTTCGAACGCACTGTAGCCGGATTCATAGCCAACATATGTCCTATCTCTTCGCTGGAATATCCTTCTAAAATAGAACAAGATAAAATCATCCTCTCTTCACCATCTAACATCTGAAATGCTTGTAAAAGATCATAATTCTCTTCCTGCGATACCTCTTCTGCCGTAATCTCATCCTTTAATTCTTCCGTCTCACTGTTCTGCTTGAAATGCTTTTTACACTGATTCATCAATATCGTAAAAATCCAGCTGCGGAAAGACTCTTCTTTTTTCAATTTTTTTATGTTCTCATATGCGGCAATAACAGTCTCACTTACAACATCTTCCGCATCCTGGCTATGTTTCATTGTATATAACGCAAATTTATAAAGTTCCTGATAAAGTTGTGCATATAACTCGGAAAATGCTTTTATATCTCCTCGCTTTGCCTTATGAATCAACTTTAATTCAGAATTAAACTCATAACGACTCATGCATCCGCCCCCTTTCTTTTTTCTTGTATATCTATTAGAGTTAAAAAATCTGTCTTTTGTTGCATGATTTCTGATTTTATTTTACCATACAAATCTTGCAATTTATCCACATCCTGTGCTAAAGTAAAAAAAAGCATATTTCTTATGAATTCTAAGGTGACCAATCACCATCTATATTCTAATAACATTTCGGAAATCTATGCTTTAATACCAAACAATATATAAAAAACAGCAGAGGACTGAAAGTAATTAGAGATAAAGAGAGTTCCTTCTGCAAAGAGGAGGAAAAATGAATACTGAGTTGAAAAATGCTGTATTAGCAACAGACCTTAAAGCACAGTATGATGCTTGTGCAAAAAAACTGCTTGGCTATAAAGACATACTGGCGCAAATCTTGATAGGGGCGGTCGAAGAATTTCAAAGGATGTCCCCGGAAGAAGTGAAACCATTGATTGAAGACGATATACATATTGGAAAGGTCCCTATTGACCCAGGTCTTACCAATGCAGTTGTCAGAGTGGACGAAGATGGCAAAGAAATCATAGGAATGAATACAGTAAATGAAGAGGTGAACGCCGGATACATTTTATTTGATATTATTTTTTATGTGCGCTTGAAAGCGGGACGCTCGAAGATTATTATAAATGTAGAAGCTCAGAGAAAAGAACCGGCAGAATATGATATTCTTAACCGAGCTGTCTTTTACGCCAGTCGAGAAATTTCGTCCCAAAAGAACCGGGAGTTTGTAAATAGCAATTATAACGATATTAAAAAAGTTTATTCAATTTGGATATGTATGAACATGTCAGAGAACAGCATGAACCATATTCATCTGACAAATGATACAATTATAGGAAATCAGGTCTGGAAAGGAAACGAGGATTTGGTGAATATCGTTATGATAGGGCTGGCAAAAGAAATCTCACCTAAAGAAGAAAAACATGAACTACACCGGCTTCTGGGAGCGTTGTTGTCAGAAACATTAAACGAAGAAGAAAAATTAGATATACTCAAAAATGAATATCATATACCGATGGAAAAATCAATAAAGGAGGATGTGAAAGTAATGTGTAATTTAAGTGAAGGAATAGAAGAGCGTGGAATAATAAAAGGACGGACAGAACTTCTTAAACAGCAAGTCCGAAAGAAGCTCGCCAAAGGGCAGTGCGTGGAAGTTATAGCAGAGGATCTGGTGGAAGAAGTTGAGGTTATTCAGACAATTGTGGATGAGATCCAAACAAAGGAATAGATCTCGAAAAAAGGGAGCTATCGCAATGCGACAGCTCCCCTCTTCTTATCCTCTATAATAATTGATCAAACATCCCTTCAAGATGATCTCACGCTCTGCATCTGTCATCTCTCCAAGCTTCAATTCAATCTCTTTCAATTCATCTCCTACAACTACATATGCCTTCACTACCGATTGCTTCTCTTCTACCACTTTTCTTACATCCGGCACGAAAATATAATCTCCGTTCTTGAACGGAAGTGCTTCGTGGTCTGCATCTGTTAAAAATGGAAGCATACCCCAGTTAATCAAGTTCGAGCGATAACGTTTTGTTGCATATTCATTTGCAATATTCGCCCATCCGCCAAGTACCTTCTGGCATGATGCTGCCTGCTCACGTGCAGAACCATCTCCTGGTTTCACTGCGAAAATTGTACTTCCTACACCTACATTGCCTTTGCCAACTTCTGGGTAATCCTTCTGGATAGCTGCCATAACAGGCTTTAATTCTTCTAAAGCTTCTAATGGGCATTCGCCTGCTTCGATTGCTTTCTGTGCTGCCTGTACTTCTTTAGCACGTCCTACATATGCAGGATCTTTTCTTGATAATGCAAATTCTGCAAGTCCAAGTGGATTTGAACGATATGATGAAGTCTCTCCTGAAGGAATCAATTCATCTGTTGTTGTAACCGGATCATGAATCTCAGAAACAACCTTCAATACAAGATTCTCCGGTAATGCTGACATTGCCGGCCAGTCTTTGATGTTTGGTCCAAACTGAATCTCTACAGATGGATCTGCTACTCCCTTGCTGTCAAATACTCGATTTGCATAAATGCTTGAATCGAAATGATACTTCTGTCCCTTATATTCTACATCCATTGCTGTTGCAGGTGTTAAGAATCCTTTGTTCGCTGCTGTTGCTGCAATAGAACGTGCATCCATCAATGCAACTGATGAAATCTGTCCGCTCTGCAGTTTAGAACCTTCACGGTTCGGGAAGTTTCTTGTTGAATGACGGATAGAGAATGCATTATTAGCAGGTGTATCTCCGGCACCAAAACATGGACCACAGAACGCTGTCTTCACAATTGTTCCGGCTTCCATAAGATCTGCTATCGCTCCATTTTTCACAAGTTCCATATAAATTGGTGTACTTGCCGGATATACGCTAAATGTAAATGCATCTGCACCGATATTCTTACCTTTGATAATATCTGCCGCAGCACAAATATTTTCAAATCCACCACCGGCACATCCTGCAATAATTCCCTGTTCTACATAGAATTTACCATCTCTGATCTTATCCTGCAGCGAGTAATCTACTGCTCCGTCTAAACTTACCAGTGCTTTCTGCTCTACATCATGAAGAATATCTTTTAAGTTCGCATTGACTTCATCAATTGTATATACATTACTTGGATGGAATGGCATTGCGATCATTGGTTTAATCTCGCTTAAGTTTACATAAACCATGCCATCATAGTAAGTACATGCTCCTGGGTTCAGTTCTTTATAATCACCGCTTCTTCCATGAATATCATAGAATTCTTTAATCTTCTCATCTGTTTTCCAGATTGAAGACAAGCATGTTGTCTCTGTTGTCATAACATCGATACCGATACGGAAATCAGCACTTAATTTGCCAACGCCCGGTCCGACGAATTCCATAACTTTATTATTAACATAACCATTTTTAAATGTTGCACCGATAATCGCCAATGCCACATCCTGTGGACCGACACCTTTCATCGGCTCTCCGTCCAGATAAATTCCGATCACGCCCGGCATCTTAATATCATAAGTTTTATTTAATAACTGTTTTACAAGCTCAGGTCCGCCTTCTCCCATTGCCATCGTTCCGAGAGCACCATAACGAGTATGGCTGTCAGAACCCAAAATCATCTTTCCTCCGCCTGCAAGCATCTCTCTTGCAAACTGATGGATAACCGCCTGATGAGGTGGAACATAAACTCCGCCGTACTTCTTCGCACATGTAAGTCCAAACATATGATCATCTTCATTGATTGTTCCGCCGACTGCACATAATGAATTGTGGCAATTTGTCAATACATAAGGAATCGGAAATTTCTCAAGTCCTGAAGCTCGTGCTGTCTGGATGATTCCTACAAATGTGATATCATGCGATGTCAGTTTATCAAACTTAATCTGCAGGTTTTCCATATTTCCTGATGTGTTATGTGCATTCAAAATGCCATAAGCCATCGTATTCTTCGCTGCCTCTTCCTTTGAGATTGGAAGTTGTGCGTTGCCATTATCTTCTACAATTTCAGTTCCATTTAATAAATAGACACCATTTTCATATAACTTAATCATGTACGACCTCCTGATTTTATCATTTTTGTCTTATTGCTTTGCGTTACATTTTAGCATGGTAAAGCGCTGTTGTAAAGGAATAACTTTATATGTGTATTCCTTGATTTTACAACAACGCTTTTTGTTTTTCCTTATTCTGTTAGTCGCGTTCACGCAAAATCTTTTTCACTTCAATCTTCGTCTTTCCAAGACCGATCACATCTTCCTTCTGGATTGCAACAGGCTCGTCCAGGCTCTGTCCATTCAAGTATGTACCATTACGTGAATCCATATCTTTCAGATATAATCTGTCTCCTTCGTGAATAATTGCACAATGCAATTTTGAAATTCGCGGATCATCTGTGATAGTGATGTATTTTTCGAATTCCGGAGTCTTCTGTCCTCTTCCGATTCCAATATTATCGTAGAAAATGAAAGTATACTTCTCCCAAGTCTCCTGATTCTCCAAAATAATCTTCCACTGTTTCTTTGTTTTCTTCGTTTGCTCTTGCACATCAAGCGGTATTGTTGCATCACTGTGTCTTACCTGACGTCTGCGACGGGATCTTGTATCTTCTTCCTCATCGTTCCCGGTATTGTAGTCATCGTCATCATACTCGTCATCATATTCATCAGCAGGTTTCACTTTACGACTTTTCACAATAACCGTAATAATAATTCCAAGCAAAAGTACAGCTACCACGATCAATGCAATCAGTATTGTTGTTACACTCATTATTTTCAACTCCTTTGAGATTTAATCATACTATAGATTTCATCTTCTAGCAAGTCTTGGATTAATGATTCACAGATGATTCACAAGTAAAGTTACTGTTCACAGTACCTGTGAACAGTAACACAATCGGTATTCTTATGAGGCAAGTTGATCTATGCCTGTTTTGTGCAATATAACTGCTGTAGGTTTTTTCACCGTCTTATTCTTCTGCTTGAATCTCATCCACAATTGTCCGGATAATCTCAACCTCTTCTACCAGATCTTCTGCTATAACTTCTACACTCTGTCCTTTGGCGAGCTTCTTTTGCACTTGTTGTTTGAGGAGTTCTATTCTTCCTTCCGCTTTTCCCTCTGCTCTTCCTTTTATTATTCCACGCTCTTCTATTCCATCACTCAAATTGCACATTACTTTCACATCCTCCTCTATTGATTTTTCCATCGGTATATGATATTCGTTTTTGAGTATATCTAATTTTTCCTCCTTTCGCAGAAGGAACCTCCTCTATCTCTAATCTCTTCCAGTCCTCTTCTGCTTTTTTACGTATTGTTTGGTATTAAAGCATAGATTTCTGAAATGTCATTAGAATATAGATGGTGCGACGCACCTTAGAATTCATAAGAAATATGCTTTTAGACAGTTTAACACAGGTAGATCTGGGATTTCAAGATGGATTTTCCCAGCATTGATTTTTCTTTCTTTAATCGTTACTGTTCACTCCCGTGTCAATCACTACGCTGATTGGCACGGAGGATGCACGTTTTATCTTGAACGACATCTCGCCCATCGCCAAAGGCGATTTTAAATGGCGAGATGCGTTGCTGGTCACAGGTACTGTGAACAGTAACCAAGTAAATTTCCCGCTTTAAGAATATTTTTAGAAAATAAATGGTTTATGCCAGAAATTCTTCTAAAATCTGGCGAATTGTCTCTTCTTTTAAATTTGCCTCCGCATCCGCTTCTTTTTGTTTTTCAGACGACTTTCGAAGTAGTTGCCCTGCCTCTTCTTTTAATGGCACTCTCGGTTTTCCTTCGATATGGATAGACAAATTTTCCTCGGTACTGCTATTAGCACCCTGTTCGCCCTTTATATTTTCTGTATAGGTTTCCTCAGATATTGCCTCATTCATCTTTGCCCTATCGGCCGCACTTTCTTTTTGTGCACGAAGCATCTCTGTCTGCTCTCGTTCACTTTGTTGACGCCGATATCTGCCCGCACATACATTTTCCAGATATTCAATCATGTAATTCTTCACCGCATTTAATTTGTAATCCTCGTCTGAAAGCTGTCCGACAACAAACAGTAAAATCATTTCGGCTGCTCCCAGCATAACGTATTGGTACATCTTTTCACACACACCTGCGGTCTGGTACCAGGAAATGGCTCCGACTACTGCCAGCACTCCTGCTGCCCAGACGCTTTGTTTTTCTAACTGTCTCCAGGTATGTACTTTCAAAAAATTCCCACGATATTCATAAATATATTTCTCCACAAATGCTTCTGTATTTTCTACACTGTCACGCAGCATGCATGCCTGTTCATATTTGGAGCGTACCAATTTTATCAGTCTGTGTGTACTCTTTGACATATTTGCCGCTGCTCCCAGCATCCGGCGAATTGTAAACAGATTCATCATTTTCGCAATGATTCCAATCACACCCACTGCAACCATCAAATGAAAAAGGATATCTGTACTTGTTACCACGTCATAGAACATATCTTAGCCCTCCTGCTTTCACTGCCCGCTATTCACATATTTTGTGAATAGTCTTATATTTTTACCCACAATAATCCGGATTGTGTTGAAGCTATTATAGACCATGTCGTGCATATTTGCGCCATAAATCGTTCTACAAAATTCTACATTTCGTCTTGTAATTTTTGTGTCCTGACCAGTCCTCTTTTCCTTTGAAAATGTATAAACGTTTATGATAACTCGCTCAACTAAAGCTGTTTTTTAGCTCTTATAGATTATTTTGCTATTCCATTTTGCTTCCCTTATGCCCTGTCGATTTTGCATGAATTTAAGCAAGTTCTGGCATACGATTCTTTGTGTATAATGAAATGTTGAATATTGAAATGTGGCCGCTTATCATTTACTTTTCTTTACTATTTTGCTATAATCGGTTTTGCTTAGAGAAGTTTGTTATATTCTTACACTTTTTAAAAGAATGAACATTACAATTCTCTGATTCACATATTTAGGAGGAATATATCATGGAATATAAAACAAAAGGCGTCTGTTCTCAGATGATTCAGTTTGACATTGAAGATAATAAAGTAAGAAATGTTGCATTTACAGGTGGATGCAATGGAAACTTGCAGGGAATTTCGCACCTCGTCGAAGGAATGGACGTAAACGAAGCAATCTCCCGTCTGGAAGGAATCCGCTGTGGATTCAAATCAACTTCCTGTCCAGATCAGCTTGCTCACGCATTGAAAGAAGCAATTGCCAAATAAGCAAACCTTTCTTATTTAATTTTTATAATTGAAAAGCTATACATAACTTCGCTGTCATGTATAGCTTTCTTTTTTCTTTATTAAATTTTTACCCTCGAGCAATCACACCAGTCGCCGTCTGCTTATATGGTTTAGGTTTGCGGTTTGATGGAATCAAGAGGATTTTTCCTTAATATTTTTTATTTTTTTAAGTTATTATTTTCTCAATTCCAAGCAGACAGCGACCGGTGTGATTGCTCGAGGAGGGTAGGGCAGTTAGCTAGTCAATCCAAATTCCATCTGTGAAACAAGCTGTTTCTTCAAAATTTTTGCCTTTAAACACAAAATGTTCACTTTGTAATCTATAATAAGCGCCTCTATCTACTGTCATTCTTTTTCCAAGAGATACGTAATAGTTGTCTTTACTTTCTTTTGAAATCACATCTACTCTGTCCCATTTATCTGTTTTTTCATTATATTTGTCTATATAAACCACTACTTCTACTTTATCTACTGTCTCATGTGCCGTTGTTTGACCATAAATGTAAATCTTACCAATTCCTGCTTTACTGATTGTACAAGAACCATCCATCAGATATTCACCACGTGCCAAATCATTCTTTGTCGTCCCTTCGGACATCTCTTGGTTTGTGAGATATGATCCATCCACTTGTTTTAAAGATGTCTCTTCTGCATTTATTGTTCCACAAAACAGAAAACAGACTGATAATATCAAACTTAAAGTCGACATAATTTTCTTTTTCATTTGTCTCCCTCCAAAATCTCAAATAATTTGCTTTATATTATATAGACAAATGAGCCATAAAATCCTTACGCGTTTTTTTAATAAAATTTTAAATTTTCTAATATTTTATCAAATTCCTCTTTTTTCAACTTTCCTCTGAGTTGATATAATACCCCTTTATATTCAAATTCTGCTGTCATTACATTTGAATCTGTTTCCTCTGTTTTTCTCTGTTCTACTTTAATTTTATTTCCTTGCACTTCCAATTCATAGATACTCTCTGCGTCATCTTCTTTAGTCACTCCTTTAGAAGAGTCCTTACGATTCAAATAAATTTCATATCTTATAGTTTTGTCTTCATATTCGTAATATAAATCAGCTTGTTGAATATTTTTGTCTATGGTATATGACATAAAATGCATTTTCTCTGGTACAATCCACATACGAACACTTTTGTCTTTTAACATTTTATCCACTTCTTGATAAGCTTCTCTTTCTTCCATATCTTCTACGTCATGGCTATCCATATCCTTCACATTCGTCACATCCACCTGTGATTTCCCTGTAAACTTCTCTATCAGCTCCTTCATATACGACTTACTTCCCACACTGGATACACTCATCCCCATAACCAGCACGAGTATCGCTACCAATGCGACGAGTAGCTTGGCTCTTTTCTTTTTCTTATATGTCCGAAGCGGGAATTCTTTGATTTTATTTTCTTCCAGCTCTTTTTCATACCGCTGAATCTCTGCGTAAATTGCATCATCCAGCTCTTTACTGACTTTTAGATTATCCAACTCTGGATCTTCTGCAAGTTCTTTTTCTATTTCGGCAGCTTCTTTTTCAAGCTCCTCTTTCAGTGAGAGTTTTCTCAATTTTTTCATCTTATTGCCTCTTACTTATAGGTTTTGTTTGTTGCTATTGTTCGTTTATAGATTATCTATAAACGACATTATATATTGATAAACATCAACTTCCGTTTATCTTGACTTTTTTCTAAATACGTTTATTATGAATTTATGATGATTTTATTGCTGATTATATATTCTATGATAAGCAGCTTTTGATTATAACTTCTATGGAGGTCTTTTTTTATGAAACGAATTATCCTTACCGGCGGTGGAACTGCCGGACATGTTACTCCAAATATTGCCTTGCTCCCTAAATTAAAGGAACTTGGCTATGATATTCACTACATCGGTTCTTATAATGGAATTGAAAAGGAACTAATCGAACCTTTCAATATTCCATATTACGGCATTTCATCCGGTAAACTTCGCCGTTATTTCAGTTGGCAGAATTTCACTGATCCATTCCGTGTATTGAAAGGACTTAGTGAAACCAACAAGCTTGTTCGCCAGTTGAAACCGGATGTCATTTTCTCCAAAGGTGGATTTGTATCTGTTCCTGTCGTTATGGCTGGTAAACGCAACAAAGTTCCGGTTATCATTCATGAATCTGATATGACTCCGGGGCTTGCGAATAAACTTGCTTTTCCTTCTGCAACAAAAGTTTGCTGTAACTTCGTTGAGACTTTAAAGCAGCTTCCTGAAGGTAAAGCCGTTTTAACCGGTTCTCCTATCCGTCAGGAGCTTCTTTCCGGTAATAAAATCGCAGCTCTTGACTTCTGTGGATTTACAGCCGGCAAACCTGTTATCCTTGTCATCGGAGGGAGCTTGGGTTCAGTTGCTGTCAACAACGCTGTCCGCGGTGCTCTTCCTGAATTACTTAAAACATTTCAGGTTATCCACCTTTGCGGGAAAGGTAAATTGGATCAATCCTTAGTAGGCACAGAAGGATATGTACAGTTTGAATATATCAAAGATGAATTATGTGATATATTTGCACTTGCCGATATCGTAATTTCCCGTGCCGGTGCTAATGCAATCTGTGAATTACTTGCTCTTTGCAAACCAAACCTGCTTATCCCGCTTTCTAAAAATGCAAGTCGTGGTGACCAGATTCTAAACGCCCGCTCATTTGAACGTCAGGGATTCAGTATGGTTCTGGAAGAAGAGGAAACAACAAAAGATTCTCTTCTTGAAGCAGTTCACAAGCTTTACGACAATCGTGCCACCTATATGGATGCCATGCGTAATTCCGGACAACATGATGCAATCAATACCATCACCGGATTAATCGAAGAGGTTCGTTTAAACAAGTAATATATTTCTTATACTTATTTAAAGACGTAATAATTAAGTTCAAGGCTCAATCACGAGTCTTGAACTTTTATATTTCATCCAACTCTTCGTATTCTATTCCATACTTCTTACGAATCCATACCTTTGCTCTATGCAACATGGTATAAAATGCCTGAGTACTCATCCCCATGATCTCTGCCGCTTCTATCTGAGTTATTTCTGTATCGTATGTAAGCATGATTGCCTGATACCATCTTTCATTTTTCTTTAGCACGCCTGCCAGTACATTATCGTGCACTGACTTATGCTTTTTATGTCTCAACTCATTTAAGCATCGGCTCTCCGCACTCGCTTCCTGTGCTTTTTCATCTATATACATTTCCAGTGTTTTTTCAGATTCTTCACTAATGTATATTTCATGCTTCATTTTCACCAGATAGTTATATGCTGTATTTCTTGTTGTTACTGTCAACCATGCTTTAATGTTTGTATACTCCTCAATAGACTTTCTCTGTTTCGCATCCTGCATAAATAATACAAAAACATCGTGTGCTATATCATTTGCAACTTCTGAATTCCGTGAATATTTATATGCTACCTTGAAAACCACCTGCTTATATTCATCATAAATCTTTTTGATTTCATGACCTTCAATCAATGTTCTTCTCCAGTGCTATTTTAATTTATTCAGAATCTCTTCTTTATCTTCATCTGTTAATGTTCCAAGTTTCCATCCAAGTCCTACATTATCATCTTTGTATCTTGGAATCATATGCATATGGAAATGGAAAACTGACTGACCGGCCACTTCTTCATTGTTCTGTACTATATTGTATCCGTCACATCCCAATACATCTTTTAATTTGTTAACTTCTTTTTTCGCAAGTACCAAAACTTTTGCCGCAAGCTCATCATCCAAATCATACAGATTTCTATAATGTTCTTTTGGTAAAATCAGTGCATGTCCTTTTGATGCCGGGTTCAAATCCAGAATCACGCGAAAATCATCATCTTCATACAGTGTTGCTGATGGAATCTCCCCCGCTGCTATTTTGCAAAAAATACAATTATCATCTCTCATGACAGTTCCTTCTTTCTAAAAAATTTTATACTGTTTCCAGTATATCCCATTTTTTCGGAAAATAGAAGAATAATAATTTTTCTTTTGCATTTTCGACAGTTTGTCTGTTTTGTTCACTTTCGTATCACATAGAATCTGAATCCTCGTCTCCTTCAAGTATAAAATCATTCCAGCTTCCCCAACGGTTTCTCTTTAACCTCTTTGCAGCCTTTCTCCATGACTTCCAGGTACCGCCTTCTTCTCTGATTGCCTGCATCCCTTCCTCTACTTCATAATACCCTTTTGTATCTTCCGGGTCATACTGTTCTTCCTCTTCCGTAAGACGAAACACATTTCCATAATCTTCTGCAATTCGCATCTGGACACCTTCTGCCTTTTCTCCAAACATCAGGCGGTTTCTATTCTGCCTCTGTTCTTCTCTCCACTCTTCCATTGTACGTTTTCTCTCTTCCTCATGAGCTTCGTACTGTTTCATAATTTCTCCCAGATTATAGTTTTCCTGCAGCGTTGCTTTATGCAGTTCATATGCCAGAACAATCCCATTTGTATCTCCATAATCCAACGTTCTCACAAAATATTCTGTCAACTGATGAAAGGACTGAGTGAGTTTTCCGTCCCATCCTGGAAGATAACAAAAATACCACTGTTTTTCATTTAAGAAAATATATTCCGGATCTAATATCAGGCAATTGGGATTTAACATATAATTTTCCAGCTTTTCTATTATCTGAAGAAGTTCCATCACCAATAACTGAATTTCTTGTTGTTGGATTGGTTTCTTTTCATAAATAACAGCCATCGTTTGAAACCCTTTTGTTTGATACGTGTATTTGCTTCTTCCGTCTAATGCCGCACCTCTTACCGGCAGGATTCCAACAATCGGATTTTTTTGAAGCATCGGAATCTGATAATCTTCTTCATATGATTGGTCCAAATAAATATGTAAATTGCTTTGATTTAATTTTGATTCGAATTGCGCCTGAAACATATTTTTCCTCACTCGCTTTCGCTATTCTTTATTGCCTTTTCTAGAATTGCTTTTCTTCTAATCTTCTTTTCCGGATTGACAACCGGTGCTCTTTGCCTGATATGAAGTTTCATTTTCTTCTTTCTTGCATAAATATCTACGTCTACCCATTCTTTCGTCACTGATGTTGTAACCTCAGTTTCTGCAAATAAAATTAACTTTCCACCGATTCTCTCACGGCAAAACTGTTCTGCAGCCACACTCTCTCCCGGCCATCTCTTCTGCTGTGCCCCAACAGTTGCTGTTTCTGTCGCCGCACCGATTAAAATTTGTTTATCATGATAATAAAATGAAGTGTAAACAACGAGCACAAACACCATAAAAATAATTGGCATCAAATATGCCATTTCAACTGTTATAACACCCTGTACTTCTTGATATTTTTTTATTCTTCCCATACTTGCACTATCCCATCAATATCACCGCAACATAACCTATACACAAAAACGGAATGAAAGGCATGCTTTGTTTTTTAGCTCCTTTATTCCACACTAATAGTAATATTGCTATAAGTGATGCACCAAGAAATGAAATCATCAATACGATTAGCAAATCCCATAAGCCCAAACAAATTCCCAGAATTAGGATAACAATTCCATCTCCATAACCGAATGCCTCTCTCGTAATCTTACTAATTCCTAGAAATACAATTCCCACAGCTGCACCCGACACAATAAGGATTGGAGAAATCGACGCTCCTTTTAAACTTTTCCATATCTGCATAACAATTGCCGTTATCCCGCCTACACCTAACAGCCATATTGGAATTTTACGTGTTCGAATATCAATCACCGATAAACAAGTCAAATATACAATCCATACGCCCTGATTTAATTCGCACATTTGCTGCATGCTCTCCTTCCTCCTGCTTGTGATTTTTTGACAGAACGAATAGATCTCTTTAAACTGCTGCAATTCAATGAATTATGATATTTTGTTCCATAATCAGCAATATAAACTCCCGACATTGTGCTGCCATGTACACAATGTTCACAGGCATAATATCGTCCTCCTGACTCATTTCGATATCCTGACAGTGCTGACTGGGGCACAAACTGAATCTGTACATGTAATGCTGAACACTGATAATTCGTATGATAAACACTCCCCGTATCTGCTATATATACAATACTGTCATCCTCGTCATCCAATCCATTGTGTGGATATCCGGTCCACGCCTTAATTTCAATCTCCTGTCGGATTTTTTGTCCCACATGCATATGCTGTGGAAACGGCAATTTCACTCGATAGTTGACATAAATATGTACCACTTCATCTCCCGTATCGTAATAAGAAGTAAAGCAATGAATTCCTGCACTTCCACCATCGACAATACTTCGATCCAATCTCTCTGCCCCAACCACATTGACAATATCCGCTTTTAATTTAATCGGATTTAACACTGACACAATCGGGATCTGCTCTGCTGCCAGTTTTCCTGCATGCTGCGCCGCAGCTGAAACGCTAAAACGAATACTTTGTATTTCTAAAATATATACGATACACAATATTGCAAATAAAAATATCGGTATTGCCATCGCTGCCTCTACAGTCACACTGCCATTCGTATAATCCTTGCCTTTATTTTTTCTATTCCTCCGCTGTTTTTGTACAGTACTGATTTTAGGATCTGATACAGGTACCTTTTCCTGCACTTTTTTAGATGAGTAATTATAATTTTGCACCATGCGGATTTTCCTTTCTAAAGATTTTCACATTTTATTTTTTTGAGGGATTTATAAATGCCGAAAAGGCACCCGTATCAAACCCCAAAACCAGCCTGTTTTTGTACTCTGTTTATAAGAACTATTCATCACTTTTATTGTGATTCATACCCAAATTTACATGGGAACTGATATGTTTTCCCGTTCCAGATTTCTGCCTTGTTTTGTAGCTTCATCCTTGTAACACATGAATCTGCACGAAAATATCCCAGATTATTTTCATGTATCAGATTTTCTTCTACCCTGTCTAACGTCCTCATCGTAATCTCTGAATTTTGTTTCAGAAGTAAAAGTATTTGCAAATATTGGGTATATTTCATACCATTTTCATCATCTCTTCCCTCTTGCGTATCCAGTGCGGTTCCTAGAAGAAATAACGAACTCAACTGCAATTGCCAGTTTGAATCATCTTTTATCATTGCTACACGATTACCTGACAAAAGTGCTCGTATATCTATCACACTTTCTCCGAAACCCCATAGCATTAAAATTATCTGCTTTGCTGTCTCCATCAACTCCGGCTGTAGTAAAATCACCGCAACGGTAGCCGCCAATGCCGCTGCTTCTTCCTGCCTTTGTACGCTTCCCATCAAGTATCCGTAGTTTAATGCAAAACGTGCCGCCATCAACCGTTTTATAACTGCTTCAAGATTCTCTTTATCTGACGATTTCCCACACAATATATATTCCAGTTCATAGTCCAATGTCCGATTTTCTGATTTCTTTTCAACAGCTGAACTAAAATGTTGTTCTATATATTGTTCAAATAATACTCTTTCTTCTAATCCTCCAACTCCTACTCTTGCAGGAAAACTTCCTCTGCCTCCGTTTAAGGTACGACCTGACAATTGCTGTTCTTTCGATATTGATCTGTTCGATAAAATAAAATTCTTCGGCAAAGCCAGTGCCAAAAGTCCTGATGCCTGCATCTGAAGTAATTCTGAGGCTTCTTCCTCTATAACACTTCCGTTTTGTAATAATTCATTTTCCATCTGTTCTGTCAACTGACTGCCTTCTATCTCTCTTTCTTCCCATTGTGCAGATAAACCAATCATATTCTGTATGCTTTGAATTCCTGTCTGTTGTTCCATAAATGCCAGAACTTGTTCCCTGAAAGCCTGTCCCTGATTATCTGTCAACATCTGTATTTCCGAAATCTCCTGTTCGATTCCGGCACTTCCATAATATGCAAGTCTGTCCAGAATCCGATTCTCGTCGTATTGTCCTGACTGGTAAGAAGCATCCAACGCAAACACTTCATATTCCTTCCATAATTCCTTTTGATATTCTCCAAATATTGAAAAGATTGCTCGATCCACATCCAATCGCTTTTGATTCTTTGTGGTTTGAATTGTCGCACTTTCAATCAGTGCAAAAATAAATGAAATAAGTAGAACAAAAATTAAACTTAGAAATGCTGTAATTTCCCCTGATACCTTTCTTTTACATTGCATCAGATACCTGCACTTTCACTTGTAATCTTTTCAAAAATTGTATTTACCAAATCTGTCAACTGATTCTTAAAAATAAGAACCAATGCAATAATCACGACCAAAATTAACAACAATTCTATAACCGACATTCCAGACTGGTCTTTCAGAATGTTTTTAATTTTTTCTGCTTCTTTCTGTAGTCTTATCTTCCCCATTAATGTAATTTGTTTTATCATAATATCCCTCCATATCCTACATACCTTATATTTGCAATGATAAAAATGCCGGTACGATAATCATCAGCAATACAACCGCCAGCATCAAGAACATTGGAAATAATATCTTCGTTCCCGCCTTTTCTCCCAACTGTTTTGCTGTGTTTTTCCGCTCATCAAACGCTGTATCTGCCTCCTGTCTCAATAATTCAGTCAAGCCTTTTGTGCCTTTTTTTAGGTTCTGTGACAACATTGTTCCAAACTTTTTGTATACTTGTAATCCACAACGTTCACCAAAGCGTTCATAACATTCATTTTCTGCCATACCTCCTTTCATCTCATGCATGGTGTATGCCATCTCTTCATATACTTCTCTTTCAACTTTTTCTTTTTTCCTTTTTCCTTCTTCTACACTTACTTCCCGTCTTTTCTCCTGTTCATAATCGTTGACAATCTTATTCCACGCATTTCTTGGTGTCATACCGGCTCCAAGAAAAAGTGTAAAACGACTTATCATTTTAGGATAATCCAATGCTAATTGCTGCTCTCTTTTTGAATGTGTTTCCTTTACCTTTTGTTTTTCTGACACGTACATCAACACTGCCATAACAATACCGATCAGAAGTACTGCTGCTGCACGTAGATTCTTTGCATATTTCCAGATTATAACCTCCCCGTTTATACTTGTTGGAAGTAACATCCGTTTCTCTGTCTCACTTAACCTGTCCTGCTTATCTACCTCTGCGTTTAAATTTGATATCAGTTTTTCCATATCTGTCTGTTTCGGTGGCAATATTCTTGCATAAAGAAAATACATCTCCTTTATTTTCTCATAAGATAACGTAGCTCTCAGTTCAACTATGCGTCCTTCCTTTGGTAAATCATCATTCTGAACTTTCCCCTGCAAATTCAACACTTCATAATTATCCAGTTCCCAGGACACTTTAATCCCCGTATCGGGAATATTACGAATAAGATTCAGATTACTTCGCACCTCATCAAGACTTCTATTATCTCCTAATATCAGCTTCTCCAGCTGAACTTCTGCCTTGGCCAGTTCTCGTTGTAATTCTGCCTCCGTATATTTCTGTTCGTGGATTCGGACAGTATATGGTTCTTTGGCATCTCCGATCCATACTTGTAAATCTTCTTGTCTGTCTCCTTTACCTTGCTTGTTACGTTCCACATAATTTATCCCTTCTTTCGTCATCGGAAGACTCTTAAAATTATCTGCAAGAAAAAGAATCAAAGATAATATTCCTGCTGTAAGAAGAATTATCCCTATTTTTTTCTGCATCGTATTCCGATTTTCTTTAAACTTCAATGTGTACCATCTTCCTTCCCATGTAATATGCCGCTATATAAATAATCAGGCACACACTCATCAACATGACTCCTGCAGCACTTCCATACAAGACAGATAAGAACTCCGGAAATGTAAAACGCATATACAGTACCATACCTAACGGGATCATACACATCACTTGAAATTCTAAGCTCTTCGCCGCTAACATCGTCTGGATCTCCCGCTCTACTTCCATCTTGTCTCCTATCATGCGGATTGACTCTTTTAAAATTGTAATGCTGTCTCCACCCATCCGCTTGGCTGTCGCAAACACCACCGCAAAATCTTCTGCATCTTCTTGTTGAACTCTTTTGGCAAACACCCACAATACATGTTCGGCAGTCTGATTCATACTTAATTTATGTGTCATAAGTTCAAACTCCTGACATATACGGCTATCCTTTGAATGTAATGTTTGCAACTCCTTTTCTGTGGAGCGAATCGCATTCTCTACCGAATATCCCACCTTCAAGGAAGACGCCATGATCTGCATTGCATCTCGAAACTGCATACGGAATTCCAATTCTTTTTTCCTGCAGCACTCTTCTCTCCACTGCTGAAAATATCCGATTGCAACCGGCAATAAGACAACACCTGCAATCCATGAATCATAAAATAAATATGCTAAGAGCAAATCCAGTACAATAGCCTTTGTAATTGCAACCATGTATTCCTTACGCTGTATATCCTGCTGCCAGCAATTTGTCCCGATGAACCAATTCCGCACTCTTCACCAGTGTTCCTTGAATCTTTCCACCTCGCATTCCCTCCTCTCGAAATTCATATAGCGTCTGTGTCTGAATCCGACCATTCTCAAATCCTAACACCTCCACTATCTCCAGCACCTTTCTTGACTTGTCCCTCAATCTTCCCAAATGAATAATAATATCTAATGCAGATGCAATCTGTCTCTGAATTGCCGTTAAAGGAAGGTCTATTCCCATCATCATCATCGTTTCTAATCGATGCAACATATCGGTCGGATTATTTGAATGTCCGGTGGACATAGAGCCGCTGTGCCCGTTCAACATCGCCGATGATATCATGTCCACAGTCTCATCTCCTCTTACCTCTCCGACTACGATACGATCCGGTCGCATTCGAAGTGCCGATTTGATCAAATCTCTGATTGTCACCGCTCCTTCTCCTTCCAGATTCGCATTTCTCGCTTCCAGCCTTACAAGATTCGGGACCCCCTTTATCTGTAATTCTGCATTATCTTCAATCGTGATGATTCGTTCATCCTTTGGAATATAGTCCGATAAGGCATTTAAAAAAGTTGTCTTCCCTGATCCGGTTCCGCCACTCACAAAAATATTATATTTGGCTTTGACAAGCATCTTTAAAAATTCTACCGCCTCTTCTGTGATACTCTGCCATTCAACCAACTGTTTCATCGTCACCTTTTCTTTTGGAAACTTTCTGATCGTCATGATCGGACCATTCAAAGCCACTGGTTTCAACACAACATTCACACGTGAACCATCTTCCAATCTGGCATCTACGATTGGAGACAATTCATTTACATAACGATTCGTTCCTGATACAATCTGCTGGATCACATCTTCCAATTTTTCCTGCGATAAAAACGTCTTGTCAGAGCGGACTATTCTGCCGTCCCTCTCCACAAATATGTGATCCTTTCCATTAATCATAATCTCCGTGATTGAATCATCCTCTACCAGCTCCTGTAACACATCCAATTTACGAAAAGAATGAAACAATCGTCTGCTCAACCGTATCTGCTCTTTCAATGGCAAATACTCTTCCTCCGAAAATTCCTGTAACACACTATAGATAATCTCGGATAATTCTTCGTCTTCCATCTCTCTTGTAAGGTCTATCCGTTCCATCACCCGTTCATATAGCTGTTCTTCTTGTATATTCACGTTATCTTCTACCTCATTCTTTTTTGAATCGTTTTCTCCAAAACCTGTTCTTTTCCTGTTTTACGCAAATTTTCCGTATACTCTGCAAGCTTTGTCATTGCTGCCCGCTCTTCGATATATGGTGTGTAAACAGTATGGCATGCCTCCAAAATTTCAAACAAACCATTCACACTGTCTCCCAAATCCAAAATAATCTTCTCATAAATGCACTGATTTAAAATCTGTTGAAATAATTGTAACCATTCCTCTTTTTGTATCGCCTGCATATCCAAAATATATGGCATCGGTTTAATATAATCTAACTTCTCAAGCTGACCTGCCATCATACTGATCCGCATCCCGAGATTTCCCTTTTCCTGACGCAAATAATAAATCAAATCTGCCAGTGTCTGCTCTGTTGGATCGGTAAAATAGTAAGACGAACCCGCATATCCTTCCAGATTCAAATACAATACCGGTTCCCGCTCCGCTAATTTCTTTCCCAGTGCAAGAGCGAACCTTGTCTTGCCAATTCTATGAATTGGAGAATACACCCCGATCAATTGTCCTCCTCTTCGTGCCCTTGTACTTCTCTGCGTCTCCTTTCTCTTAACTCTTCTTTCCAACATCTGTGCACGTATTGCTTCTGCACTCTGATATCGATAAACACCAATCTCTCCGTCTTCCAATGCACTCCTTTTATCTTGTACTAACACAAACTTCCTTACCGCCGGAATCTGCCTTCTTTTTTCTTTTGGACATTCTTCTCCTGTCAGCAATGCATAAATCTTCTTCTCTTTTGCAAATTGCTCCGCGTCCTGCATACTGTGGAAAAGATAAAACTGTACTTCCGGTGACTTACTCTTTGTTAATACTTGAAACAGATTTTCCGAATATTGTTTTTGAGAATCACAAATTACAACATTTTTTACATACACTTTGTCCTCCTGTCTCTCTACACACCACACCTATAGTCCTATAGAGTTTGTCCGTATTTTACTTTGATTAATTCAACTTGAAACATTGTTGCGAAATATGCAACGGAATTCATAATTGATAATTGAATGATATACTTGCTCATCCAATCCCTAGAAATATCCAAATCAGATTGATTTGAAATGAAACAGCAGATGTGATAACTACTGTGTGAATCGTATTATAAACGTGTATTTTTTATTTGTCCAGATAGATTTTTCATCTTTTTTGTTTTTGTGAAATCCTCACAAATTTTGAAAAATTAAGATACTATATAACAGACATACCCCAGGTACTCCAAGCGCCCCGCTTGTAACCAACGAAGCTGCGTTAATCCCCACATTTAACGATGTTTGATCCGGTAACACATAATGATTTATAAAAAAGATCAGTGTTCCTCCAACAAGCGCACGAATAAAAAATGTCACAAAAAAAGATGCCAGCTTACGAAGCATACCATACCTCCGTCCAGAATTATTTTACCCAATTGTTATCCACTAAACAATTTAGATACACCATTCTCATTTCCTGAAATATCTATATGCTGCTGACATCTTCTTTATGTTCTTTATTATAAATTAATCTTTATTTCCCTGTTTGTTCTATGATACTGATAGAATTTCACACCTGCTGCGCTCATCATACGCTTAGATGCGATCACACTTGGTGTATCGGCATATTTATCACAGTCATAAATAACTTCCTTAATTCCTGACTGAATGATTGCCTTTGCACATTCATTACAAGGAAACAGAGAGACATACATTCTCGCCCCTTCCAGACTGCCGCCGCTATAATTCAAAATAGCATTGAGCTCACTGTGTGTTGAATATACGTATTTTGTTTCCAACGGATCTTCTCCGTCTCTCGTCCAAGGAAAATCATCATCTGAACAACCTCTTGGAAGTCCATTGTAACCCATTGATAAAATCTTATTGTCAGGACTTACAATACAACATCCCACCTGTGTATTCGGATCCTTTGAACGAAGTCCGGAAAGCAGAGCTACCCCCATAAAATATTCATCCCATGATATATAATCATCTCGTTTTGTTGACATATTCCCCTCCTTTTTTTCCCAGTTTTACACTTCTTCAAAAGACGCGTCTTTATTTAAGGTTTCAGCCAGTTTATCGATTGTCTCTGTCAGCCTCTCCATACATTCTCCATATGCGTTCAATGGCTGACCATACGGGTTCGGTATCCCCGATTCTTCTCCGATAAATTCACTGAGCGTAAAGACTTTCGCAGCCTCACCATACTCTGACTGTACTTTTTCTTTTTCACTCTCACACATTGCCAATATCAGTATATCTTCTGCAACATCATTTTCTGAAAATGCAGTTGCTGTATGATTTTCCATCGTCATTTGTGCACTTTTCATGACTGCCTCGGCTTTTTGATTCACCGGTTCTGGGAACAATACTACCAGCCCACGGGAATCAATGGCATATTCCTGGCATAAATCTTTGTGTCTGAGCATCTCTGCAGCCATTGGTCCACGGCATGTATCTGCATCACTCAAAAATACAATACGTCTGTACTTCTGATATTTCATAACTGCCTGTGCTGAGATTCTTGTATGTCCTGCCGCCTTCTCAAGACGATTCATGATTGCTTTTCCTATCCCCTGCAAAGCAAATGATTCACTGTAGATCAAATCTACTTCTTCTGCATCAAAATCACGCAGGATTGCATAAAGATTTCTCGCAATCGTCTCTTCATTTTCACGGCTTCCGATATTCTTGATCACACCATTTGTATAATACGCAATTGTTTCGTTCGTTGCAATGATTCCAACGCGCTTGCCCTGTCTGATTGCTTCATACACAAGCTGGCGGATTGCCAGAACTTCTTCCCTGATATTACCCTCTACAATCGTTAATTTGGCCTTTGGTGCATAATGACGATACTTCATTCCAGGTGCCTTTGGCGCCTTTTTTGTCTCTATTCCAAGAATTGTCTCATCAATCGTTACATGATCGATCACTTCTTCAAACATCTCTGCTGTAATTGCACCGGGTCTTAAAATCATCGGCGGATTGACCGTCATATCAAGAATTGTAGACTCCAATCCGATATCTACGCTTCCTCCATCTATAATCATGTCAATCTTTCCGCTCAAATCTTCACTTACGTGTTCTGCTGTCGTCGGACTTGGACGTCCCGAAGTATTCGCACTTGGTGCCGATACAAATCCACCGCCCGCCAGAATTAATTCTCTCGCAATCGGGTCACTTGGCATTCTGACAGCCACTGTATCTAATCCTCCTGTTGTTCCATATGGCACGATATCTGTCTTTTCAAATATCATCGTCAGTGGTCCCGGCCAGAATCGATTAGCCAGTGCTTCTACGTCTTTCGAAATATTCTTAGCTACCTTCTCCAAATCTTCTAAAGTTGCAATATGCACGATCAATGGATTATCCGAAGGTCTGCCCTTTGCTGCATAAGTCTTTTTCGCTGCCTCCTCGTCCAGCGCATTCGCCCCCAAACCATAAACCGTCTCTGTCGGGAACGCTACCAGACCGCCCTTCTTAAGAATCTCTCCTGCTTCTTGCATAATCTGCATGTCAATATTATGTTTATCTACTTTTCTAATTATCGTTTCCATAAATTTTATTATACCATTTTTCATAGTAAAAAAAAATATACATCTTCTAAAAAGCAGTCTATCGGGCAAACTTTCTACTAATATTTACAGAAAAAATGCAAATTTCTAACTTATATCTTTCAGATATGTTTCAATTCCATTACAAATTGCATCTGCAACCTTTTCCTGGTATTCATCTGTGCTTAATTTTTCCGCTTCTTCCCGATTGCTTAAAAATCCGCACTCTACAATGATGAGCGGAACCTCTGTACGCTTCAACATGTAATAAGTGTCATTTGCTTTCGCCTGTCTTTTGTTATCTGCGTCCACACTCAATAAACTATTCTGCATATATTCTGCTGCACTTTTCCCTTCCGTTGAATGCGTATAATAGAAAACCTGTGCCCCACAAATTCCTTCCTGCTCATAACTGTTTTGATGAATACTAACTGCCAACACTGGCTTATTTTCATTAATTATATCTACTCTTGTTTTCATATCTTCCACTTTTGAATCTGCCAGTCCCCTTTCATCTGTTCGGGTCATCATCACAACAATTTGCTTTTCCTGTAATTTGGATTCTACTTTCTTTGCAATCATAAGATTGATATCCTTCTCTTGTACGCCATTAATCCCAATCTTTCCCGGATCACTTCCCCCGTGCCCACTATCCAGCACAATCTGTACCTTTTTATTCTCTATCTGTGTGCTCTCTACACTTGTTTCACTTCCCATATCTTCTACATTCTGACTATTATTTTGCATATCATCTACTTTACTTATAACATGTTCATAAAACTTTGTCCCGATAATCTGGCTCCCAATTGCAACTCCCATTAAACAGACTATCACAAGTACTGTTTTACCCTTTGTCTTTATTTCTTTATAATTTAACTTCAAAAAAACATCCCTTCCCACATATATTACTTTTAAAATATATGCAGAAAAAGGATGTCTCTTTCTTACTTATTTAATTTACATACTGCAGAATCATATCCCAAACATCAGAATTCTCCCAACCAAGCTTCCACTCTGCAACACCTGCAAGATTATCACTCTTGATCAGTTTCAATTTTTCCTCCAGGGATTTTGTATCTTCCAGCCAAATTTTGTAGATTCCATCTTCCGTTTCCCACTGTGCATAGTTCTGCTTTGTAGTATCATCCCATTCAGTCTGTGCACCCGCATCCTGAACTACCTGCTGTGCTTCATCCATACCTAATGCTGTACTACTTACTTTATTCTTATAATTTGCCGCTTCAGTTCCCTCTTCGGATGCCAATTCAGCATCAGTCTTCGGAGTTTCTAACCAAAGTCTCGTGTAAAATGGAATTGCTGCTATCAGCTTATCAGATGATACACTCTTTGCTGCATTCTTAATTCCATCTTTTACATAATTATAAGATGATACAGAACCTGCTTCATAAGACCCTTCTGTATGTTCGTCATATGCCATAATTACAACATAATCTGCGACAATTCCCTGTTCCTTTAAATTATAATGCTCATTATATGGTTGCGGAACATAATTATCTATTGAAAATACTAATCCATTCTGTCTGCATTTTACTGACAATTCTCTCACGAACTGAATATAATGCTCTCCACATTCTGTTGAAATCAATTCGAAATCAAGATTGATTCCATCAATTCCTGTCTGAAGTGCTGCAGCAATAATCTGATTCGTCAGATTCTCACGTTTTGAAGTGTAACTTAATACTTCATAAGTCTCATCATAGCTATTGATTCCACCATGAAAATCTCTGACTGTAGCCCATACGTCAAGATTCACCTGATGTGCATAATTAACATAATCTGAACTTGCAAGTGATGTCAGATTTCCATCGGTATCTGCAATTTTAAACCAAGTAGGAGCTATCACATTAAGCCCTTTTGTAGATGCAATTGTTTCTAATGCATAACTGTTCGCATCTTCATTTTCAACATTGTGCCATGCCATATTAATCGTATGACCTACAGAAATATTCGTGTATTTTGGTTCGTCAAAATCTCTTTTTGTCGTTTCTTTCTGAATCTTCTTTAACGTTCTTGTCTTAACATATCCGACAAATCCGTCTTCCGTTGCTATTTTCTTCCAGCCATCTTCATCTTCCAGCACGGTTACTTTATCTGACTTCTTCACTTCTGTCAGAATTGGGCTCTTCACTCCGCCTTGATAACGCACCTCTGTTTTTTTCTTTATGATCGCACTTTCAATCTCTCCCCAGCTACTTGTAATTGCAACACGATTCGGGGTTTTGTATATGTTGTAATCCATGTTCGTATACTGTTGGATGAATGGAACGGCTATATATGCTGTTCTTCCCTCTGTCTTCAGAATTGTATACGTCTCACTTTTCTTCTCTGTAACTTCTGTATAATCTTTGCTTCCAACTTCAACTGAAACATTGCCGTTTGGTAATGTATATAGCATAATGTTCTCATTTGGGTCCCAATAAAAACGTTCGTTTATATAATCTCTGACAACAGAATATTCCACATACGCTTCACCGTCAATCAATCTGCCTACCGCATTCCCATCGCTATTTTTGATTACTTTATTATTTACTGTGACACCCAGCTCATTTTTATCACTGATTCCATAATAATTTTTCAAATCAGCTTTCTCTTTAGATGAACCATATTTGTGATAAAGTATGAATCCCAAGCCCACTGCGACAACTAAAATAATACATATTACTCCTCTGATTATAAAAAGTCTTCTTCTACGTCTCGCACGATTACGTCTTGCTCTATTCACATTGTTTGAAGTTCTTCTTCTCTGCGCATCTGCCTCTGGATACCCTGCTCCAGCTCTTCCGCCTCTACCTGACTGTACCGGTCGTCTGGTTTTCTTAACTTGACGCTTTTGGCGTCTTTCTCTTTCGTCCATGGCGTACCTCCTATCAGATTCCATTATACCATATTACACTGTCTGAAATAAAGGGGTTTACGACGGTTTATGCTCATTCTCAGTTTCATTTTTCTTTGTTACATTGATAAAAGATAAGGATTCGATATATCCATCTGCATTCATCTCATAATCCCGCATATAACTGCCTTCTTCTCGGGCCATTAGTTCTCTCACTACCTGCATCGGGCTGACATGACTTCCTTCCATCAACAGACAGACGCCATTCCTTTCGTATCCTTCCAATTCTGTATACAATTCTGTGTATACCGTTCCATTACTTAAATCCATTTTTTTGACTCTGCTCCTTTCCATGTCGGTTCTGATAAATATACATTTATATATATCATCTATATATCGGAGGTTAGGTGTGTGACATGCCGTAAGATGATATGTCCAAAAGATAGTACGAACCGTACCATGACTTTCTCTTTTTTAATTATTAGTTGTGTACTGTCCTAGAATTCAGGACTCGAATTCTTTAGAATATGCAACTTTCCAATTTAATCTGAATAGTTGCTCGTATTTTTCGAATAGATTTTTTTGACTGAAATGTTTATGAAATGTTATTGTTATCCGAATTTAGATCTTACGATTCTAATTGTATTTCCCGAAATGATTCTTTCCTCCTCTCGTATATTAATTTATTTATCACGAAATACTATCTTCTGTACTTGCCATTATAGGAACATCTTTCCCATATTTCAATGTGTTTTTTGTTCATAAGTGCTGTGGATTTGTTGATAAGTAATATATTTGTGTTTTTCTTTACATTCGAAAAAGATTTGTTTATACTAATCATGAGAAATAATATATAAATGTAAGGATGTGATCATATGAAAATTGAAAAAATTAACGATAACCAGATTCGTTGTACATTGACACATGCCGATTTGGCTGCCCGCCATTTGAAACTAAGTGAACTTGCATATGGTACTGAAAAAGCCAAGTCCTTATTTCGTGATATGATGCAACAGGCATCATTTGACTTTGGTTTTGAAGCTGACGATATTCCATTGATGATAGAAGCAATTCCAACTTCTGCTGACACAATTGTACTTATTATTACAAAGGTTGAAGACCCGGAAGAATTGGATACCCGTTTTTCAAAATTCACGTCTGCAGGGGAAAATGATTTTCCTCTCCCTGAGACATTGAATAAACTTGAAGGTGCAGATGAATTTTTAGACTTACTCAATAAAGTAAAGGGTGCTGCTGCCAGCGTATCTGCTACATCATCAGAACAGGAAGAGGAAAAAACGGCAGAAGATGCACCTGTTCCACTCAATGTCAAATTATATTCCTTTGACAATATCGACCAGGTCATTCAAATGGCACAGTTAATCGGTTCTCTTTATCATGGTGCTAATACTTTGTATCGTGATAACAACAGTGATGGTATTTACATTCTGGCACTGACACAGTCAGAGCATACAAAAAATGAATTTAATAAAGTCTGTAATATGCTTTCTGAATATGGTTCTCCGGAGAAGGTATCTACTACGATTCTCGCATTTCTTGAAGAACACTGTGAGATTGTGATAGCAGCCGATGCCGTACAGAAACTGGCGCATCTTAGCTAATAACAGATATTCATTTATCGTACCTGCTATGATGTAATCATTATTTTTAAGCAAAAAAATGTCCGAAATTCTTCAAATCGAATTTCGGACATTTTTATTTTAGTCATTTTAATTTATTTTCCTGCTGCTGTCATTGCTGCATTGATCTTCTCAACAAGTAAATCTGCATCAATACCATGAACCATAGCTGCTTCTTCTAATGACTCCATCTGTGAAGATGGGCATCCAAGACAATGCATTCCAATTTCCATTAAGATTGGAGCTGATTCTGGAAATACATTCAACAATTCGCCAATTTTTGTAGCTCTTGTAATCTGTGCCATTTTCAATTTCCTCCTTATTGTTTCGTGTTTCCTATTATAATCCCATACATTGAATTTAGCAACTCCAAAAATGTATCAAATATCTGAATTGTCACTTCAATTCTCATAGATTTTAGACATCTTAAAAGTCAATTATTTTTTTGTTTTTTTTCGACAAAAATGCATTTTCATAATTTACACCAAAACATCTGTTCTTTTTTTATTAAAAGTAATTCACATAAATGTGGGTTTTTAATGTGGATAATGTGAATAACTATGAGGAAATCTCTAATTTATCCACCATTTTCCGAATTTTCAATGTGAATAAGTTGAAAACTCCATTTTCAAGATTTTCGACGTTTTTCTGTTTTTTTGTGCATTTTGCCATTCGACATTTTCCCATTGGAGAACTTTTAACAATCTTTCCTGTCTTATTATTTTGTAAACTTTCTGTAAATTCACCCTGTTACACACAAATACCTCATTACTGTCATACTTTTTCACATAACTAACTCCAAACAGTTGTTCATGTACTAGTTACCCACTATTTTCCCCCAACATATTAACAAAATGTGGATAACTTTGTGAATTTCTGTGGATAACTCGGTTTTTCATGTGAAAAATCAGGGGTATACCAGTGAAAAATTATCCTTTCCCTGTTGATAATCTGTTGAGAATTGGTGAATAATCTTCTATTTTTCAGTAAAAGTCGGTGTATATTACACTATTTTTCATGTTGATAGTGTGGATAAGCTATTTGGCTAAGTTATCCACATATTTATCTCAGTCGAGAAGACTCCTACCTCTTCAGGTAGTGAGTAAAAGCAAATTTGTCTCAGTGGGAGTCCAATCTCAGACTGAGATAAACGCTCCGCGAGGATGCGCAGTGATTCTGATATACTTTCTTCCTATAATAATGTAAAAAAATGATGCGGAAGTTTTTCTCCGCACCATTCTTCATATCTATAATACTCTCCTCACTGTCACGATTGGTGCATACGTTGCCGTGCATATACCAATCCCATCTGCTTCATTCATTGCATTTACAATATTCCCATCACCCATATACAAGCCAACGTGACCATCATAAAGAATCAAGTCACCCGGCTGTGCCTGTTCATATGATACTTCATATCCGATATTTTCCATATCCCATGTGGTTCGCGGAAGACTTATCCCAAAGTTTGCATATACAGACTGTACAAATCCTGAACAATCTGCACCACTAGTTAAACTTGTACCTCCCCATACATAGGGATTCCCAATAAACTGACAAGCAAAATCTATAACCTGCTGTCCTGTTGTATATGACGAAGATTGTAACGCAACCGTTTCTTGTGCCGTCCCCACACTATCTTTTTGTGCCTGTTTTTCCTCTTCTGCAAATTCATCTTTGTCCACTTTCTCAGTCGTGATCCACTCACCGGACACCCATCCGTCTACATCCCCTACTGTGATCGGATACCATCCATTTACTGAGTCCCCTGTTACTTCATAACGTTCTTGTTCTAAAACTTGCAATAAAATTTGAAAATCGGTTCCCTGACCGGCTCTTACATTCAGCACATCTGCCGTTACTGTTGCAACTGTAACTTGATCGATTCCTGCAACCTGCGATACTACATTTACATTTTCATCTGCATCTGCTGCATCTACTACCATTGCACTCCCCGGAATCATCAATGCTCCAACTATTGCAGAAGCAATCAATTTTTGTTTTATGTGTACTTGTTTCATCTAAAACCTCCTTACTGTTTTTTCTTTATCTTTTGTAGGAAGTTTTTAATTGTTACACATTTGTTAACTTTTAGTTACATTTGCATTGTATCAACAAAATATTATTTTGTCAATATTTTACCATATCTTTCCATCTTCATCCTACGACCTTATCTTACATATTATTTCATATTTTCCGTTCTTTATGTAATATATTTGTAATATTTTGTCATTATCATACATCCCGGAATTTATTTTCATCATTCACAACTAGCTTCATTATACAAATAATAAGAATTTCTTTTTTATATCAAAACAGGTGTTGTCAGTAATCTTGGAAGCATAAACTTCCTAACCTACTAACAACACCTGTTATCCTAATTTATTACTTTTTACTCGTAATCTTCTATTCTCCACTCGTCTTTCCAATCAATATAAACCATATCTCCATCAAAACGAAGTGGTAACCATACATAATCTGCAATGGATGTATTCTGAATCGGTTCCTCTCCCATGCGGCTAAAATCAAATTCTTTCTCTTCTTCTGAATAAATACTGTTAAACATTTCCTCATAAATTGGATATTCTTTATCCATATTCTGTGGCAGCCATCGATCTGCACACGCAATGTATAAATCTTTTTTTCCTTCCACTTTAAAGATACATGAGATCTGACTGTGGAAAGATGTCTGACTCTCATCTCCAACATGAGGATTTCCCAATACTTTATATGGTCCATGCCATGTATCTGCAACAGCTACTTCTGACGGATTTGGTAAATATCCTGTTGTTCCGGAAGTAATCAGATAATGTTTTCCTTTTCTTTTAAAATGTGCCGTTGCCTCTCTCACATATGGTGGATGTTTTCTCGGAAAATGCGTAGAATAATATCCTGTAACATCTGTATAATCTTCCGTCAGATCCGCACAAATTGTTTCCGAATGCACACGTTCAAAGTAATAATATGCTTTTCCATCTTCTGCTACAGCAAGATCAAAATCTCCTGCATTCATTCCCAATGGCTGTAATCCTTCTTTCACCTTCGTGTATGGACCAAGAATGTGATTTGCAACCATTACAGTTTCTGTCTGTGTCTGGAAACTGTCTTTGTTCATAATTTTCATCCAACATACATATTTCTTTGTTTTCTTATTATAAATAATATGTGGTCTGTCCATACATGATTCCGGATGCAATGAAGATGTAGGATCACCTGGTTCCGGTGGAATAATAATTCCTCTGTCTTCCCAGTTATACAAATCTGTGGAACTATAACATTTCACTCCCCAATGCCAGATACCATTCACACCATCTGTTTTCTCTTTATTTTCTCCATACCAATAATACACGCCATCAATGTACATAATAGAACCGCCATGAGCCTGAATACGATTTCCATTTGTATCCAACCATACCTTACCCGGATATATCGCCTGATTCTTCATATTTATTTCCTTTCTCCACTATCGTAATATTTCTATAAACATTCTTTCAGCTTCACACTATTTTTCTTTCTGGTGTCTTTCTTCCAGTTCTTTGACAATTGTCGGATACTGTTTTTCCAGTTTGTAGAAGCTAAGAATAATTACACACAGAATATTTAAGACAATTGGAAGCACTACATATACAATCGTAATACCTGTTAAAGCCGATGCAGTCTGTACCTCTGCTGCACCATTATATCCTGCCCATGCAAGAATCCATCCACAGAATGCTGTTCCCAAAGCTGTACCACATTTGGAACCAAAACTATTTACTGACATGATCAGCCCTTCCTGACGATAACCATTCTGCCACTCACCATATTCTACCGTATTACAAAGTAATGGATAAGAGCACCACTGTGTACTACATCCTACAGCAAAAATAACCGAACCTATATATACTGCCATAAGAGATGTACTTCCACCAAGACCAACGACCACACGTCCCAATGTCATAAGCAAAATACCACCAATCAGGCCGTTCTTCATACCAGTTTTTGCGATCACAGGTTTTGAAAGAGGAATCAGGAAAAGCATCGGCATGGATAAAATCATTCCTACTACTGCTACCGACTGTGGTTTTCCACATACATACGCAAGATAATAAAACATAGATCCCATATTCAGTGAAATAACCGCTGCATTAACGTGCGCATAATTTGTATAATATACAAGTAGATATGCGCTCATTGCTGCAAACAACAAATTTGTTCCCATTTCACCACTGGAAAATGCTATTTTTCTCTCCAGCTTAGCTTTCCTTTTGAATTCACTCCCATTTTAATATCCTCCTTTTTTCTAAAGGCATCATATCATTGCAACCACATTTTCCGCTCTGTAATATCATAATGAATTCACTTTATTTTCCTATATTTTTTAATATTTATAATTAAATATATCCTGTTTTTTTTGTTTTTTACTATTCATCTTGTATCTTTTTTAATTTACACTGTTTGAATTGGATGATATACTGGTGCAAAGGAGGTAAGCATATTATGAATTTCTACGTTTCACTTGGAGATATCCAGGATAGCATTGATAATTTTAACCGAGTTCATAATAACCATCCTAATCTTCCGGATATTCTTCATGAACTGTATAAAAACCAAAATTATATTTGTTCCGAGTCAGAGCTTCCTGATATAAGTGGATTTGCCCTGATGGATGATGATGAATTTTTGAAAAAAATACGTACTTTATATTTCCGTTTTCCTGGAAATATTCTAACTAATATAGAAGATTTTGATGTTGTCCCTATGAATGCAGACTTAACCGTTATAAGTCAGTTTTGGAATATTAATACCTTTATTCACATGCATGATTGTTTTGAGATTAATTATATTTTCAAAGGTCAGTGTGAGTTTGTCTTTCTGGATGAAAAAAGAATACTAAAAGAAGGGGATTTCTGTATTATTTCTCCTTTTACAAACCATTCTACCAGACTTCTCGATCCAGATTCACAGATTTTCCCTATCCTTGTGAAAGAACAAACTTTTAGTAAGACATTTTTCCCACTTCTTTCCAATGATGATATTCTGTCCCACTTTTTCAGGAAGATTTTATCAAATACAGATGAGCCAAATTATCTGCTTTTCCAGACAAGTGCTTCTCCTGATGTACGTTTTTTAATGAAAGAACTTTTTTTAGAAAATTTTCAATATGATAAATATGTAAATCAAAGCAGCGTCCACTGGCTTAGCCTTCTATTCGTAAGCATTCTACGAAATTACGAAACATACAGCCAGTTTTCCAGTTATAATAACGGAATTGCCTACGCTCCTATTTTGCGCTACATACAAAGTCACTATACCACAATTACCCTGTCCGAACTTTCAAAAATTTTTCATTATTCTGTGCCTTATCTGTCAAAAATAATAAAGGAAACTACAGACCAGTCATTTTCTTCTGTAGTCCGAAAATTAAAAATGAGAGCGGCAGTTCAATTGTTAGAAACAACAAATGATTCTATCGAAAAAATAGCAGAAGATGTCGGCTATAACAGTTCCGATCATTTTTACAGAGTATTTACTGATTATTATGGAATGTCTCCAACAAAGTATCGAAAAATTCATCAAGAAACTTGAAAATTTTTTTCAAAAAATGTTGACTTTTCTTCTCAAAAGTTGTATATTCTAATTACAGTAATTGTTACTATTATTGTTTAAGTTTTAAGGAGGGATTCCCAATGGCAACATTAAAATTCAGCCGACAACGAGAATCCATCAAACAGTATCTGGCCTCGACTAAAGAGCATCCAACTGCCGACATGGTTTATATGCATGTAAAGGAAGATTATCCTAACATCAGTCTTGGAACTGTATATCGGAATTTGAATCTTCTTACGGACATTGGTGAAGCATTGAAAATCGCCACTCCAGATGGAGCCGACAGATTTGATGGATGTGTCAAGCCACACAATCATTTTTTCTGCACTGAGTGCAGACGGGTTCTTGACCTTGACCTGGATATGAAGGAAATCGAACAGATAAACAAGGCAGCCGCCTCGAATTTCGACGGTATTATAGAATCCAGTAACACTATTTTTTATGGTAAATGCGGTGACTGCATAAAATAGCTATAAACTCACAGATTTCTGCGAATTATAACTATGAAAGGTCTTAATTATACCAAAATTTCATTTTAAGAAAAGGAGAACAAAATTATGAAAAAATTTGTATGTACAGTATGCGGATACGTTCACGAAGGAGATGCTGCACCAGAGAAATGTCCAGTTTGTGGTGTTGGTGCTGACAAATTCAAAGAGCAGACAGGTGAAAGAGAATGGGCTGCTGAGCACGTTGTAGGTGTTGCTAAAGGTGTTAGCGAAGACATCCTTGCTGATTTAAGAGCAAACTTTGAAGGAGAATGTTCAGAAGTTGGTATGTATCTTGCAATGGCAAGAGTTGCTCACAGAGAAGGTTACCCAGAGATCGGTCTTTACTGGGAGAAAGCTGCTTACGAAGAAGCAGAGCACGCTGCTAAATTTGCAGAACTTCTTGGAGAAGTCGTAACAGATAGCACAAAGAAAAACCTTGAGATGAGAGTTGACGCTGAGAACGGAGCTACAGCTGGTAAATTTGACCTTGCTAAACGTGCTAAAGCTGCTAACCTGGATGCAATCCACGATACAGTACATGAGATGGCAAGAGATGAAGCTAGACACGGAAAAGCATTCGAAGGACTGCTCAAGAGATATTTCGGCTAATATTTGACACTTCCAAGAGGGTGAGATGAAAGTCTTGCCCTCTTTTTGTAGTGCCGGATAGGGACGGAGTTTAGTGGCTTTTTTGCATAGCAAAAAGCCACTAAACTCCGTCCCCATCCGGCTCTCCCGGCACCCTATCTAACACTCTCGATTCTCACACCAGGTTTCCGACTGCTTTACTCCAACCTATATACTTCTTCTCTCTCAAATTCTCATCCATTTTTTTTGAATATATCTTTCTCTTCATAAGTTTGAACAAATCCATCGTATAGATTCCCATTGCGATACCTGCTGCATATGCCACTCCGATTCCGGAAAGTTCTTCCGCATCCGGCACTAAAACATTTCCTCCAAGGATATCACTTTGAAATTGCATCAGATAACCATTCTTTGTTGGTCCTCCATCCACGCGAAATTCTTTCACTTTTACTCCTGCATCTGCCTCCATTGCTCTCACAACATCTGTGATCTGATAAGCGATACACTCAATTCCTGCACGAATAATCTCGGCTTTTCCGGTTGTTCTGGTAATTCCAGATAGGGATGCTTTTGCATTACTCTTCCAGTGTGGTGCTCCCAGCCCGGTAAACGCAGGCACAAAATAAAGTTCATCATCAGAAATTGCTTCTCTGCACAGGCTTTCCGTCTCTCCCGGAGAATCAATCAGTCTGACATCGTCTTTTAACCATGAAATAACCGCTCCGGTATAATTTATATTTCCTTCAAGAACATAATTCACTTTTCCATTCATGCCCCATGCAAGTGATGTGACAACACCATGTGTACTGACAACCGGTGCTTCTCCAATATTCATCATAATAGAAGATCCCGTGCCATAAGTCGCTTTGATGTCTCCTTTCCTAAGACACCCCTGACCAAATAATGCCCCGTGAGAATCTCCCAGTACCGCATGAATTGGAATAGGTTTTTCAAAAAGTCCTTCAAAATCTGTCCACCCAAATTCACTGTCCGAATCACATACTTGCGGTAAATCTTCAGGACAAATTCCAAACAATTTACATATTTCTTCATCCCATTTTAAGGTAAAGATATTGAATAACTGTGTTCTTGACGCATTAGAATAATCTGTTTTATAATCATGGCCTTTTGTCAGACGATATACAAGCCATGTATCAATTGTTCCAAAACAAAGTTGATGTTGAGCCATTAGTTCCTGACACTTTTGGCTCTTTAAAGCCACTGGTTCCTGACCCCTTTGGCTCTCTTCCCATTGGAAGTTTTCCAACAGCCATGCCATTTTTGCTGCCGGGAAATAAGGTGATAGGGGAAGTCCTGTTTTCTCGCGAATCATTTTTGCCGCATTTTTAATTTCTGGACGTTCACAAATCTCCGTTGCTCTGGAGCATTGCCATACAATTGCATCTGCGATTGGTTTATTTGTTTCTTTGTCCCAGATTAGTGTTGTCTCTCTTTGATTACTAATTCCTATTCCCTGAACAAGTGAATGGTCAATTCCGGACTCTTCTACAAGATCTTTTACAACCCGAATGGTATTTCTGTAAATCTCTTCCGGGTCGTGTGAAACCCATCCTTTTTCGTTTACAATCTGACGATGTGGCACATCTGTTCTTCGAAGCAAATGTCCTTCTGCATCAAATAGAAGTGCTTTTGTTCCCTGTGTACTCTGGTCGATACTGATAATATATTTCTCTTCCATTTTCATATCCTTTCAAACGGGGACGGAGTTAATGGCTCTTTATCTGTCCCCGCTGGCTCTAATCCACTGGAGGCAGATAAAGAGCCATTAACTCCGTCCCCAGTGGTTACCTACAGAATTTCTTTCACTTGTTCGGCGATTCCTTCTGCATTCAATTTATAATAATTGAACACTTCCTGTGAAGTTCCTGTAATAACAGGAGCATCCGGCAGTGACATATTTACCACTTTTTTCGGGCATTCACTTCCAACGACTTGTGCAACCATAGAACCGAGTCCGCCAAACGGAGCATGTTCTTCTACTGTAACAACTGCTTTTACATTTACAGCTTCTCTTACGATTGCTTCTTTATCCAGCGGTTTTACACAATACATATCAAGAACAGTTGCTGTGATTCCTTCTGCTTTCAAAAGATCTGCTGCGTCTTTTGCAGGTTTTACCATTTCTCCACAAGCAACAATCAACACGTCCTCTCCCTTTGTTACAACCGTTGCTTTATCCATTTCAAATGGAACATTTCCTTCTTCATAAATCGGATCTACTGCATTTCTTCCTGTGCGAATATACGCAGGTTTTTCATCTTTTAATAATGCCTTCATAAGTTCTTTTGTCTGAAGATGGTCACTTGGAAGATATACTCTCATATTTGGAATTGCACTCATAGCTGCAATATCCTGTGCAGAATGGTGACTCATTCCGAGTGCACCATAGCTGACACCTCCGCTGATACCGATTAATTTTACATTTGTATTTGAATAAGCTACATCTACTTTGCACTGCTCGTAACTTCTTGTAGATAAGAAACATGCCGGAGAAACTGCGTATGCTTTTTTACCACATTTTGCAAGCCCTGCGGAAATGCTTACAAGGTTCTGTTCTGCAATGCCTGTCTCAACAAACTGCTCCGGGTATGTATCTGCAAATGGTGTAAAAGAACCGCTTCCTCTTGAATCACTGCAAAGTGCCACGATATTTTTATCTGTCTTTGCCGCTTCCATCAATACTTCACATATCATCTGTTTATTTGCAATTTTTCCCATTACTGAAGTGCCTCCTCTGCTTTTTTGAAATCTGCCATAATCTGAGCATATTCTTCCTCTGTCGGAACTTTGTGATGCCAGTTTGCCTTATCTTCCATCACTTTTGAACCTTTTCCTTTAACTGTATTTGCAATCAATACAGTTGGTTTTCCTTTCACTGTTTTGGCTTCGTTAAATGCAGCTTCCAATTGGTCGATATCATTACCATCTGCCACATCAATCACATGCCATCCAAAACTCTTAAATCTCTCATGAAGGTCGTCTTGGTGCATCACATCTTCTGTATTTCCTGAAATCTGCAGACGGTTTCGGTCTACTACAGCACATAAATTATCCAATTTGTAATGACTGGCTGCCATTACACCTTCCCATACAGATCCTTCTGCCAGCTCTCCGTCACCCATAACTGTATAGACACGATAATCTCTGTTATCCATCTTTCCTGCCTTCGCCATACCAACACAAACCGGAAGCCCATGTCCAAGAGAACCTGAATTCATTTCAATACCTGGAAGTTTATTATTTGGATGACCGATGTATTTTGAACCGAATTTGCTGAATTCTCTGTGCAATTCTTCTTTTGGAATAAATCCTTTTTCTGCAAGAATAGAATAATATGCCTCTACAGAATGCCCTTTACTGAGCACAAACAAATCACGATTCGGGTCATCCATGTTCTCAGGACTAATGTTCATCTGGTGGAAGTACAACTCCACAAGAACTTCCATCACACTCATATCTCCACCAATATGACCTGCCTTTCCGGCACAGATTAAATCTACAGTATCTTTTCGAAGCTTATATGCAAGTAATTTTAAATTCATATTCATTCACCTTTCTTGAAAATGTTATTGTTGTTATCATTCTCCTCTTAAGTAAGCCTTAACTTCTTCCTCAATCGGATCGTATAAATCTGGTTTTACTCCGATGTATTTACATGCTTCATAGAGCACCGGCACTACATCTTTGTGGATTCCTACGCAGTGATGAATGTATGGTCCTTCTACTATTTTTGCCTCCAGACGTTTGATATTCTCAACTTCAACCCAGAGATAAGTTCCCATACATTTTGGTCCTTCCACACCTTTGGCACGTCCCAAAAGAAGCGAATATTCTCCGTTGTCTCCATCGAATCTACACAGTGTAACATCTCCGTGTTTTGCTTCTGCTGTCAGGCTTCCCGGATGTTCAAATGCCAATGGGTATGTCAGTTTTGCCTTCTCTCTTGCTACTGATACCGGCCATGGACCACAATGCTGAAGCAGTTCTCCACTTTCAATATCTGGGTGACGGATTGTCCAATCTGCAAAAAATCCTCTTGTTTCATCCATTCCTGCTGCTTCCACCATAAGTGCTGTGATTGCACCGTGGATATCTGTTTCGCATACAACCGGAATACCCTCATCATTTAAGATTGCATTTGCAGCACATGGCATAATTCCAAGCTCTGTCTGAAGTGCATTCCAGCACTGAATTGCTGCTGCCTGACATCCATATTTTTCAACCAGATTTTTCATTGCAACCGCAAGGGCAGCTACGTTTTCCACTTCTTCGTCTTTAATCTGAATTTCCATATTTTCACGGATATATTCCAAAACTTTTTCTTGTTTTGTTCTTTCATCCTTAACCGCCTTCACTTCTTCAGTAAGTTCTGTCATCGGAACCGGTGCCAGCTGAATGTTGAATTTCTCCAGTAGTTCTCCTTCGTTGCACATTGTTGTCCAGAAGTCAAACGGACGAGTGGAAATCTGAAGAATTCGAATGTTTCTGAATCTCTTAACTACATTACAGACTGCAAGAAAATCTCTTACTCCACGCTCGAATACCGGGTCATTCAAACGGCAGTTTGTTAAGTATGTAAATGGCACTTGAAATCTTCGAAGCACTTTACCTGTTGCAAACAGACCGCACTGTGTATCACGAAGTCTCACTCCATCCGGTTCAGGCCTCTCATCCAGTGGTCCCCAGAGAAGTACCGGCAGCCCAAGTTTCTTTGCCAGTCTTGCACAGACATATTCTGTACCAAAATTGCAGTGTGCGAGCATGATTCCGTCTACTCCTTCTGCTCTAAATTTAGCAGCAATTTTATCTACATCCTGATCATCATAGAGAAGTCCTTCCTCATTAATATCTGTGATATCTACAAAATCAATTCCTAATGCTCTGAATCTGTCTGCTGTTAATCCGCGATATTTAATCGCATCCGGTGCACTAAAAATACTTCTTCTTGTAGGTACAAATCCCAATTTTACATTTGCCATTTAAATGACCTCCTCTTTGTTATTTCATTCGTTCTTATATCGTTTTTGCCAGTATGTTGCAAGAATCTTTTTCCCTTGCTTTGTGTCCCCAGTATATCTCTCGCCTCACTTAATTACAGTAAATAATTTAGCGTGTTTTACTTAATTTCTAGCTTAACGCTTGTGTTTTATTCAGTTATTGTTCATAATAAATTTGTAAGGAAATTTCGTTTTATTTTAAGAAGTGAAAGTATTTGAACAAATACACGTATATTTATAACGATAGGAGATTTTTGATATGTCAATTACATCAAAAGAACTTGCTAAAATTTTGAATCTATCACCTGCTGCTATTTCTATGGCATTAAACAACAAACCAGGTGTCAGTACCTCAACCAGAAAACTTGTTATGGAAACAGCTGACAAATATGGATATGATTTTTCAAAGCTTGCCGAAAAGCATAATCTAAAGGGAACTATTTACTTTGTAATTTATAAAAAACATGGAGCTGTCGTGAGCGATACCCCTTTCTTTTCTGAATTATCAGAAGGGATTGCTCTCGGATGTAAAAAAGCTGACTATAAACTAAAAATCAGCTATGTATATGAAGATGAAGATATAGTAGAAAAGCAATTAGAAGAAATTCAGTATTCTGACTGTATCGGAATGATTGTTCTGGGAACAGAAATGAAGCCGGAAGATTTAAAGCCATTCCAAAAACTACCTATTCCATTTGTTTTAATAGATAGTTATTTTGAAACTGTTTCCTGCGACTGTGTACTGATCAACAACGTGCAAGGTGCTTATCTGGCTGCATCCCATTTAATCCGCAAGACAAAAAAACAGCCTGGATATTTACATTCTTCTTATGATATTGGAAATTTTGCAGAACGAAATTCTGGATTTTTTAAAGCTGTACGTGCACATGGAATGTCTTCAGCCAAAAGCATTGTCCATTTATTAACCCCATCTATGGACGGAGCATATGCCGACATGAAAGAAATTATTGAAAAGGGAGAAGAACTGGCCCCATGCTATTTTGCAGATAATGACCTGATCGCTATGGGAGCAATGAAAGCACTGAAAGAAGCCGGCTACCGAATTCCTCAGGATATTGCCATTGCCGGATTTGATAATCTTCCGTTCAGCAAAGTCTTTGAACCGGCACTTACTACGATAAATGTACCGAAACTTTACATGGGAGAAATGGCAGCGGCAAGACTTGTAGAGTTGTTAAAATCACCAAGTGCTAATCCGGTGAAGATCGAGGTGGGAACGGCATTGGTGGAAAGACGAAGTACGGATTTGTAAGAAAATTTGCTTATACTAAAAAAGGTCCACTGGACCTTTTTTAATATACTTGGCAACTCAGAATATACCTAAATTCACTCTGCTTCTCCTATCTCATTAATAATTGCCTGAATAACAGAAGTTTCCTCCTCGCACTTTCCACCGAAGAAGCGTATCTATTCTGCACTCAATTCTTATCTTTCCTGGAAGAACTCAATCTCTTCTCCAACCGGTCCTCTACAGAAAGCAATTCTTGCAGGGAACTCCGGTGTTGACGAAATTACAATATCGTTTAGCTCTATGAACACTTCATATCCAGCCTCTTTTACTTTTTTGGCACATGCGTCTACATCGTCTGTTGCAAGTGCAAAATGTCTGATTGTTCCCTGTCCCAATGGACATTCTCCATCGTTAAAAATCTCCATCAGACCTGCTCCAGTATTAAACATACAACCTGTATCCCAGGCTCTTACCTCTTCGAGCTCCAGAATCTCTTTATAAAAATGACTCAAAATCACTACTTGATTTTGCACAATATCGTTTTGTTCCCCATTTTATATGTTATCTCATGTTAAAAAATGCTATGATATATACAGAACATTTACAGATAAACCCATTGCTAAATGATTGGTTCAAAACACACTCACATCTCGTAATGTGTTTATATTAAAATTTTTCAGGAGGAAATCATTATGTTAAAAGTTGGAATTATTGGATGTGGTAAAATCGCTCAAAGACGTCATGTACCTGAGTACGCTTCAAATATCCATGCCAAGATCATTGGATATTTCGATGCCAGAAAAGAAGCAGCTGAAGCATTGGCCGCGCAGTATGGTGGGAAAGTTTACGATTCAATCGATGATATGCTCTCAGACCCGGAAGTTGAAGCGGTCAGTGTATGTACATCAAACAATACCCACGCAGAAGTCAGTATTCAGGCCATGCGTGCCGGAAAACATGTTCTCTGTGAAAAACCGATGGCCCGTACCGTAGAAGAATGTGAAGAGATGCTTCGCGTTGCCAAAGAGATGAATTGTTTTCTTATGATCGGACAGAATCAGCGTTTTAACACAGGTCATGTACGTGCCAAAGAATTAATTGAACAGGGAATTATCGGAAAACCACTCAGCTTTAAGACCTCTTTCTGTCATGGCGGTCCAGAACGCTGGCTTGCCGGTTCGGATTCCGACGACATGCCAAAAGACATCTGGTTCTTTGATAAGAAAATCGCCGGCCTTGGAGTTATGGCAGATCTCGGTATTCACAAAATTGATCTGATGCAATATCTGTTAGGTCAAAAGATTAAAGAAGTAACCGCAAAAGTTTTGACTTTGGATAAAAAAGATTCTTCCGGAAATCTGATCGAACTGGAGGACAATGCCATCTGTATTTTTAAGATGGAAAATGGTGTCATCGGTACCATGAATGCCAGCTGGACCGACTATGGCGAGGAAGATAACTCCACTGTTATCTTTGGAACAAAAGGTCTGATGCGTATCTATGACAATAGCGAACATACCATTCAGATCAGTACTGACCGCGGTGATAAAATTTATTATGATCTGGATCGAATGATGACAAATATGGATCAAAGAGAATCCGGTGTTATCAGAGAATTTATCCGGGAATTAGAAAAAAATAACTGGGCAAACGCCGCCGATGAATTTTCTGTAAATGCAATACGTGTAGTGCAGGCAAGTTTTCAGTCGAGTATTGAGGATCGTACGATCAAGCTTTAACGAAAAAACCGGGAAATCGACAAATGCTGATTTCCCGGTTTTTACTAATCTAAATTACTTCGATCCACTAAATACTCAATTGTATCTGGCACATCTACATTCAATTCCACTTCTTTTCCATTTCTTTGTGCAGACACTTTTATTCCCCCCTGAGGTGTTTTAAATGAACAGCTAAAATGATTCATTGTATTTGGCATATATGGCTTAATCGTTACTTTTGTAAATCCAGGCTCCTCTGGGATAATTCCTGCAATACCATTGTAATACCATTCAATAATATGTCCCATCATAGTAGGCTGCAAGCATATTTGCTGTGATGGACTTTCCAAAACGTCTTGGACGACTGATACAATTCAAGAATGCCTCTGCATTCTTGCTGCGAGATGCGCGTCATGCAATGCATGACATACTTCTTCTGCGCATCTCTGCAATCCTGCCGGAGGCTATATCAGATGGGGGATTGACTCCCACCACTGATACTGATTTGTTACTCGCCACCTACAGAGGTGGGAGTCATCTCACATCTGATATATTTTTGCGTTGTCCCCATCCGGCTCATGCAAAGAGCCACTAAACCCCGTCCCTACCGGCTCTACAGCACAACTTCAAACGTCGTTCCACCATATTCATTTTCTTTTATCGATATCTTTCCATTATGCACGCGCACAATCTCCCGCACCATTGCAAGTCCAAGTCCGACTCCGCCTAATGCACGGCTTCTTGATTTATCTACACGGAAGAATGGCTCAAATACTCTTTCTCTAAACTCCTCGGATATTCCATTTCCTGTGTCTTCAATCTCAATCACGATATCCGTATCTTTTTGAGCCGCTTTAACCAGTACCTGCCCACCAACATGATTATATTTAATCGCATTTTCCACGAGATTATAGATCATGCGATAAATCAAAATATCGCTCCCTGTCATAACGAGTTCTTCGCTTTCCTCTACCAGCTTTATTTCTTTTTCCTGTGCCAGTGGCTCAAGATCCGCTAACACTTCCTCGATAAGAGAATTGAGTTCTATCTCATCTTTACGTGCCACCGTCTGAAGTTCACTCATATCTAACAGAGTTCTTACCAATTTACTAAGTCGCTCATTTTGCTCTGTCATCATTTTTATTGTTTCTTTCGTCTGCTCATCACTATCCGGATGCTCTGTTGAATTATAAATATCAAGCTGTGCCTGCATAAGGGCCAACGGTGTTCGAAGCTCATGCGCTGCATTTCCGGTAAATTGTCTTTGCACTTCAAAAGCTTCTGACAATCTTAAGAGCATTTTATTATATGATACGCTCAGCCTGTCCAACTCAGGAACCGTTCCACCTTCAATCGTACAGTCTGTAAGATTCTGAGCCTGCACTTTTTCAACAGATTTTGAGAAATCCCGAAGTGGCTTCAATGCACGTCCGCTTATAAAATAAGTCACAGCTCCGCCAAACATTGCTATGAGCACTGTGATCAAAAGACTTCTCTTCCTATAATCTTCTTTGCTGTCGTACACCTTCATGGAAAATTTCGCTGCAAAATCATCCCACTCATCATCCGGAATATCAATATATAATTCATCCGGATTTGTATTTTGACTGTTTACCGTATCCTGCAATGAATCAATATAATAAATTCCATTCTTATATAAAAGAAGCGTCAGGCATCCGCATATAATAGCAATCAACAGTGTTGTAATAATTGTAAGTCTCCACTGGAGTGACATTTTTTTCATTTAAAATTGCCTCCTATCCTATAGCCCTCACCGATTTTATTTACAATCGGATCAAACCCAAGCGTCGCCTTTAGCTTTCTTCTTAAAGAAGACATATGCACACGAATAGAGCCACTAAAACTGTCCACCGAAGAATCCCATACATGCTCTATCAACTCTTCCTGACTCACCGGTCTGCCCTGGTTCAGCAACAAATATTCCAGGATTCCGTTCTCTTTTCTGGTAAGTGCTACCTTCTCTCCATTCGCATACGCCATTCGTTCCCGCGTATCAAACTTCACCCCATCACATTCCAGGCAAACATTTTTCTGTATAAATTTTCTTCTCGTCAGACTTCTTACACGCGCCTCTAATTCTTGTAAATGAAATGGCTTTTCCATATAATCGTTTGCCCCTGCGTCGAGCCCGTCCACCTTGTCCGCAATCTGACTTCTTGCAGAAAGTATCAATACTTTTGTCTCCTCATTTTCCTTACGAAGTTCCCTAAGGATCTCCATCCCATCCACTCCTGGCAAATTCAGATCCAATACGATCAGATCATACTTTTCTGCATAGATCATCTCCAATGCATCCTCTCCATCGTAACACAGATCCACTTCGTACCCTGCATCATGCAAGCTTTTTCCTATCATATCACACAAATTCTTTTCATCTTCAACTATTAATATTCTCAATTTAACTTCTCCATTTTCTTAACAGAAATTTTACACCTTCTATTGTATAATGCGAACATCGAAAGGTCAATAAATCAGCAAATGAAAGGAAGGAGTCTTATTTTGAAGTCAATAAAATGGTCGCAGCTCGGTTTATTTTGCGTCGGTATTATCATGTTTCTCTATGGTATTTTCCGTGGCGAAGCCGCAGTTGTACTTAGCAAAGCAATAAAATTATGTCTGGAGTGTGTCGGAATTGGATAAGAATAAAAATATAATCTCAAAAACTTTAAGCCGCTTCCGCGGGTGGATACAAGCAGCTGCAACACTGCTTACCAACATTCATCTGCCAAACCTTTTCAAAGGAACTATTTATCAGGGAAATGTCAAGACAGCCTGCGTACCGGGTCTGAATTGTTACTCCTGTCCGGCGGCTACAGGAGCTTGTCCGATCGGCGCTTTTCAGGCAGTGGTCGGTTCATCCAAGTTTAAAATATCCTATTATATAACAGGATTTTTTATATTAATGGGCGTTCTGCTTGGAAGATTTATTTGTGGTTTCCTCTGTCCGTTCGGATGGTTTCAGGATCTGCTCCACAAAATCCCCGGCAAGAAATTTTCCACAGCCAAATTAAAACCTTTACGATATGTAAAATATATTATTCTTGTCGTTTTTGTTATACTACTCCCTGCCCTTGTAACAAACTCGCTTGGCATGGGTGACCCATTTTTCTGCAAATACATTTGCCCCCAGGGCGTATTAGAAGGAGCACTTCCGCTTTCTATCACAAATGCCGGCATCCGAAGTGCACTTGGAAAACTTTTTACATTTAAATTTTCTATCCTTACAATTGTTATCATCCTTAGTATTTTATTTTACCGTCCGTTTTGTAAATGGATCTGCCCTCTTGGAGCGATTTATTCTCTCTTTAACAAAGTTTCATTCCTTAAAATAAACGTGGACAATAATAAATGTGTAGGATGTCAGAAATGTAGTAAGGTCTGCAAAATGGATGTAAATGTAGTCGAAAGCCCAAATCATCCGGAGTGTATCCGATGTGGCGAATGTATCAAAGCATGTCCTACAGACGCACTTTGTTATAAATACGGATTTAGTAATAAATCCACAAAGAAGAATACAAACAATTAACTTTTAAAACAACCGATACAAAAACATTTCGGTTCAAAATAATAATATAAAAAACAAGGAGATTTTAATTATGAAATTCAAAAAACTTATTGCAACAACAATGGCACTTTCAATGGTATTAACATTTTCAGGATGCACAAGCAAAAGCTCTGATGCAGACAAAAACAGTTCATCTACTCAAAGCAGCACAGCAGCTACTACAAAAAATGATTCTTCCGATGACCTCAATGCACGCCTGGATGCTCTTTATCAGCAGGAAAATGAACTTTTTGCCAAACATCAGGATGCCTGGAACAAATTCTTCGGTCTTATGAATAAAGATGCTGCTGCCAGTGAAATGGATGAAAACTATGCGGATTTTCTTGCTAAAACAGTTGAAGCAAACAAGGATAGCTTCACTGAAGAAGAACTTGACACATTAAATAAAGATATTGAACAAATTCGTGGCATCGAAGAAGAAATCGCAAAACTTGAAAAAGAGATTTCCGCTTCTGATAAATCTGCTTCTGATAAATCCGATTCTTCTTCAAGTGTTTTCAGTGGTTTCGCCGGAAAAGATCTTGACGGAAACGATGTTGATGAAAGTCTTTTCTCAAAAAATGCTGTTACAGTTGTAAACTTCTGGTTCAGCGGTTGTAAACCTTGCGTAGCAGAACTTCCTGAACTTAACAAATTAAATGAAACACTTAAAGAAATGGGCGGAGAAGTAGTTGGCATCAACACAGAAACTCTGGATGACAATCAGGATGGAATAAAAGAAGCTAAAAAAATCTTAGAAAAACAGGGGGCTTCTTACCGCAACCTCACATTTGATTCAAATTCTGAACTCGGAAAATATGCCGGAAATATTGTAGCTTTCCCAACTACTATCCTCGTTGACAGAAACGGAAATATTGTTGGAGAGCCATTACTTGGCGGCATCGACGAGCAGAAAAACTACGATAGTCTTATGAAGCAGATCCAGTCTGTTATTGACGCTGACACTGCATCTTCAAAATAATGACTTTGCTTTATATCCATCAGAATACTAGCTTTATTTTGTATCTATCGGGAAACATTGCGCCAAACACTTGCGTTCCAGTATTTTCTAGTATAGAATAATTCCGTTAATTATTTAACATACAGTTGATGAAAAACTAAAGAAATGAGGAAATACTGATGGACAATCACTTTAATACCCCTGCCGAAGTCATCGACCTAAGTATCAAGGCATGTGAAAATAAAACCCGCCTTCCACTTGGCAAGATGATTCTTCTCGGCATCATGGCCGGTGCATTTATCGCATTCGGCGGAGCAACAAGCAGCACAGCTGCACACGCTGTAGAAAATGTCGGAGTTGCCAGAGCTCTTGCCGGTACTATTTTCCCTGTAGGACTGATGCTCATTGTCTTTCTCGGCGGAGAACTTTTTACCGGAAACTGTCTTATTATTATGGATGTTTTCGACAAGCGTGTAACTTGGGGAGGACTTTTCCGTGACCTGATTATTGTATTTTTCAGTAATCTGATTGGTGCTCTATGCGTTGACATTCTGATCGTATTCAGCGGAAACTTGAACTATTCGGGCGGTCTGCTCGGTGCTTACACAATTAAAGTTGCAGTCGGAAAACTTGCTATTTCACCAGTTCAGGGAATCGCATCCGGAATCTTGTGTAATATCCTTGTTTGTCTTGCAGTCTTAATGGCTACTTCTGCAAGAGATATTGCCGGAAAAGTATGGGCAATTTTCTTCCCGATATGTGCATTTGTTGTTGGCGGTTTCGAACACTGCGTTGCAAACATGTTTTATATTCCGGCTGGTATTATGGCAGCTGCTAACCCCGACTATGTTGCAAAGGCTAAAGATGCTTACGGCATCACAGCTGAGCAGATTGCCACTCTCACACCACTAAACAGTCTGCATAATTTTATTCCTGTCACACTTGGAAATATGATTGGTGGAATGGTGTTTGTAGGATTGCCATTGTATTTGATTTATAAAAAAAAGTGGGACTAAAGTTGCTGTTTAGTTCACTGAGTTGCTAGTTAGTTCACTAAATGGCAATACGTTCCTTACAAAAAATTGGTATAAGAACTCTTGCTCAGATTCCATGAGCGGGAGACACATAAGAGCGTAGATTTTTGCTAAAAGCAAATGAATTTGAACTCAAACTTGCTGCTACGCAGCTTCGAACATGTTCGTTCAAATTCATTACCACAAAAATCTACGCTCTAAGTATCTCCAACACTCACTCCATATTCGCTCGAATTTCTTATATCAATTTTTTTGTAAGTAATGTATTGGCTCAAGTTGTGAGGTAAATAGAACTCAAAAGATATTTTTTTGGGGAAGGCATCTGCAACAGCGAATATTAAGCCAGTGCAGATACAACGGTTGCCACAAAGATATCTGTACAAGCAATAACCTCAGGATATAGATACATCAGACGCTAGAAAACTACAACTACAACTTCATCTAGTTTCTAGTATCTTCTTTCTATCTATTCACTACCTGTGCCGTTACACGGCTTTCGAAAATTATTATATATGGACTTCGTGCGAATTTGGAGAGAGTTTTAGAAGTAGTTGGAGAGCTTATATTTGCGTTAAAGAAATTGAATGAACATGTTTGAGGCTCACAGAGCCGAGTTTGAATTCAATTTCTTTGTTCTTAGCAAATATAAGCTCTCTTATCTACTTCTTAACGAACGGAACTTGAGTAAGAAGTCCATATATAATAATTTTCAAAAGGACTGCGTAGGCCACCCAAGTGAATCAATAAACCCTACCCCTCCATAAAATCCAACGGATTCACCGGAACACCATCCTTTTGCACTTCAAAATACAAATTTGCTCCTTCCACCGAATAATACTTTGTAGGTTCACTCACATACCCGATCAGTTCTCCTGCTCCCACATAATCTCCAATCTGCAGAGGCACTTCCTTCAACTGTCCATAAACTGCTGTGTACCCATTTCCCATATCCAACGTTACCGTAACACCGGTCTGGGCAGTCTGTTCGATATTACTTACAATCCCTGGTGCTGCCGCCCCAATCTCTTCTCCAACTTGTCCGCCTATGATTATTGCCGGATTATATTTATATTGCTCCAGCGTTGGAAAATATACCGTCTGATCCATACTATAACCAATTAATGTTGCGCCACTTGCAGGCCATTCCAGAAGACTATTTTCATCAAACCAGACATTATACGTACTTGCCGATGTTTCTGTTTCCTGCAAAGCATCCTCATTATTATCTGCTGTATTCTCATTATTATCTGTCGCATTTTCATCTGTATCCTCTTCTGTATCAGATGTATTTGCTTCTTGTTCAGGCAGCACAATATCACTTGTTCCTACTGACTGACTTTTTTCTTCTGTCCCTTTTGTTTCCTCCTGAGCATTCTTCACCTGCTGCTTTATTTTGTCCTCAGAATTGCGAAATGTATACGTACCAATACCTGCAATCACTGCAACAAAACAGATGACAACTGCAACTGCTGCACTTCTTTTTTTCCAGAATGAAGCTTTCTCTTTATTATTCATATTCATCACCTCTGGCTATATTTTTACCAGATAAATGAATTCTTATACCTATTTACTGATTTTATTCCATTGTCTGCTCCACAACTTCCGTCCCTTCATAAAAATACTGCAGAATTTCCCTATACGATTTTCCTTCTTTTGCCATCTGATTCGCTGTCCACTGGCTCATTCCCAAACCATGTCCATTACCGCTTGTTTTAATCTGTAATTCTCCCTTTACATCTTTTATAGAAAATGAACTCGATGGGAGTGACAGTGCTTCTCTAAATTGCTCTCCGCTACAAATGGTATTTCCTATTTTCATCTGCAACACATATCCGGCAGAATCATAAGCTTCTATTTTAAAATCCGAAAACTTATAGAGCTTATCTGCATCCTTTTCTTCCACCGCTTTCAAAAATGGCTGACATTTTTTCTGTACCTCACGATACGATATAGTCCGTACTTGTAGTTCATCCTCTGCCTCTTTATCTTCCGGGCACTCTTTTGCCGTCAAATAAGGATATGCTTCTTGCCCTGTAACTTCCTGATAACTTCTCGTCATTCCGTTACTAGACCGATGAAACGGTACATATGCATACGTCCCCTGATAATACAACACTTGCTTTTTTGTTTCTTCCTCAGCTTGTATAAGCCTCTCATAATAAGAATCATCTTGAGCATTCATCTGCTTTTTTTCTATTTCTTTCGTTGTTAAATATTGTTCCTCGAATACAGCTTCTCTTCCATTTTGTCTTGCATCCTCATTTATCTGATACAATTTTGTCCGCACAACAACCGCCTGCGCCTTTATAAATTCTCTTTCCGCCGAAACCGGTACTTCTGCTGATAGCACTCCTGTGAAATATTCATTCCAGGGAACTTCTATGATTTCTTCCTCGCCTTTTATATCTGCCTGCTTTACTTTTACAAAATTTTGATTTTGGTTCCATTTTGTTTTCATATCCGCCCCATGAATAAACACGGTCATAACATATGGAAATAAAATAAGGATTATGAGGAAATATGCCCAGAATTTTATTTTCCGTTGTATCTCTTCTTTTTTCATCAGAACAGCCCTCCATATCATATGATATGAAGGGCTGTCCTAATATATTCCATATTTAAAGTTCTGTTATTTCATTGTCTGATGCGACCTCATCAGAATCTCCAGTATCTAATGATACTGCTTCATTTGCAATCGGCATTTCCTCTTGCGGTTCTTCTGTCTTTTGCTCTTCCTCTGTATCCTCTGTGGAATCTGCATCATGAGTCTCGTTATTATTGCTCTGCTCGCGATTTCTCATCACAAAGAAGCAAATAGACTCATACAATGGTAAAAGTGCTCCGAGCACCGCATGTGCTACAGCCATATTTCCTGATGTCATATTGCGGTAAATCTGATAATTGACCATTACTCGCAAAGTCTTATAAAGGACCTCATATCCCAAACCTATGGCAAATGCCAGTATGAGCAGCATAATGAGAATTAAAATTCTTCCTGCACTTACATGCATCGTCATGCTAAATATTGCAAGCATTCCGCATAAACACATCACTCCATAGATGACCGAAACCACAACGCCGTACATAAGCGGAATGACTGCAAGCCAGATTCCTGTATCACGCATTGTTTTGTTCTTAAATGTGATATCTCCGCTCAATTTTCCCTGCAGATATATTCTAAAGAATGGAATAAATGCAAGCCATGCATACTCATATCCTCTATGCTTTGCAATTGTATATAATCCTATACCACGAAGGATATAACTTGCAAGGGAAATAATCCCTATCAACAGCATTACAATGATATAAAACATCATTATTCCTATTCCGATTCCTGTAAATGGATCCTCTGCCGGTATGCTGTAGCTGTAACCATAAATATTATTATACATATAAATCGCCTCTTCTTTTATTCAGGCTGTCCAGACGGAACTGTTACTTTCTCCAATTTCCAAATATCTTTTACATACTCTTCAATTGTACGGTCTGATGTAAATTTACCGCTGCATGCAGTATTTAACATTGCCATCTTTGACCATCTGTCCTGATCACGATATGCTTCTTCCACTCTCTTCTGAGCATCTGCATAAGATCTGAAGTCTTTCAGGATAAAGTATGTATCTGCTCTGTCTGTACACTGTGTATTCAGAAGTGAATTGTAAAGGTTCTTATACATCTCATGATCACCCTTTGCATATGTTCCATCCATCAGCTGATCAATAACACGTTTCAACTCCCAATCATTGAAATAAATATCTGTTGGGTTATATCCACCATTGTTTTCATAGTTGATAACTTCTTCTGAGCTCAATCCGAAGATAAATGCATTTTCAATACCAACTTCTTCTACGATTTCCACATTGGCCCCATCCATTGTTCCAAGTGTTGGAGCACCATTCAACATAAACTTCATGTTTCCTGTACCTGAAGCTTCTTTTGATGCTGTAGAAATCTGTTCGCTGACATCTGCTGCCGCAAAAATCAACTCAGCGTTTGATACACGATAATCTTCGATAAATACAACCTTGATCTTTCCGTTGATACTTCTGTCATTGTTTACAACATCTGCAACTGAGTTGATCAGTTTGATTGTCTCTTTTGCTCTCTGATATCCTGCCGCTGCCTTTGCACCAAAGATAAATGTTCTTGGATAGAATGACATCTCCGGATGCTCTTTAATCTGATTATACAGATACATAACATGCAGAATATTTAATAACTGACGTTTGTACTCATGCAGACGTTTTACCTGTACATCAAAGATAGAACGTGGATCTACATCGATTCCATTGTGTTCTTTGATATATTTTGCAAGACGGACTTTATTCTGATATTTGATATCCATAAATTCTTTTCTTGCTTTTTCATCTTCTGCATATGGTTTCAATTTTGAAATCTGTGCAAGGTCTGTAATCCATCCGTCACCAATCTTATCTGTTACCCAGTCAGCAAGAAGCGGATTACCATGAGCAAGGAAACGTCTCTGTGTAATACCATTTGTCTTATTGTTAAATTTCTCTGGCATCATTTCATAGAAATCTTTCAGCTGCTCGTTTTTCAAAATTTCTGTATGAAGTTTTGCAACACCATTTACAGAGAATCCTGCGATGATTGCCATGTTAGCCATACGTACCTGACCATCCCAGAGAATTGCCATCTTACGTACTTTTTCTTCATTTCCAGGATATTTTGCTCTTACTTCATTTACAAAACGGCGATCAATCTCCTGCACGATCTGGTAAATACGTGGAAGCAGTTTAGAGAAAAGGTCGATTGGCCATTTTTCCAATGCTTCTGCCATAATTGTATGGTTTGTGTAAGCACATGTCTTAGTTGTAACATTCCATGCCTCTTCCCATGTCAGACCTTCCTGGTCGATGAGCAGATGCATCAGTTCAGGTACTGCAACTGTTGGATGTGTATCATTCATCTGAATAACAACTTTTTCGTAAAGTTTACGAACATCACTATTTGTTCTCTTATATTTTGCAATCAGCTCCTGCAAACTTGCAGAAATGAAGAAATACTGCTGTTTTAAACGAAGCTCTTTTCCTGCATAATGATTATCATTAGGATAAAGTACTTCAACAATTGTTTTTGCCAGATTTTCCTGTTCTACTGCTTTGTGATAGTCTCCACGGTCAAATGAATCAAGCTGGAAATCAACAATTGCCTGTGCATCCCAGATACGTAATGTATTTACTACATGGTTTCCGTATCCAATGATTGGCATATCGTATGGAATTGCAAGTACTGATTCATAATTTTCCTGAATAAACTCATCACGTCCTGTCTCAGGATTTTTCTCGAAACGGATATTTCCGCCAAAACGAACTTCTTTTGCATATTCTTCACGACGAAGTTCAAATGGATTTCCTTCTTTTAACCAGTTATCTGGTGTCTCCACCTGATATCCGTCTTTAATTTTCTGTTTGAACATTCCATAACGATAGCGAATTCCACATCCGTAAGCAGGGTAATTCAATGTTGCAAGAGAATCCAGGAAGCAGGCAGCCAATCTACCGAGGCCACCGTTTCCAAGAGCTGCATCTGGTTCTTCATCTTCAATCACGTTCAGATCGATTCCCATCTCATCCAGAGCTTCTTTTACTTCTGTATATGCTGTCATATTGATCAGGTTGTTACCCAGCGCACGTCCCATCAAGAATTCCATTGACATGTAATATACTGTTTTTACATTCTCTTCTTCGTACTTGCTCTGTGTCTCAAACCAATCATCCATGATAATATCTTTTACTGCATATGATACTGCCTGGAAAATCTGCTGCTTTGAAGCTTCTTCAATCTTCTTACGATATAATGTTTTTACATTCTCTTTTACTGCCGCTTTAAATGCTTCCTTCTCAAATCTTTTGCTGTACATGGTTTTACATCCCCTCTTTCCAAACTCCCATTGTAACTTGCTCGCCGTTTATCTTCCACTCTTTTACATAACCGGCTGGTTCTGCTTTTGTAACTTCCTCAGCAAGCACTTCACTGCTAATGCTTTCTGCGTATTTAGCAAAAATGCTTTCTGCTTTTTCGCTTCCTGTATAAGTAACTCGGATCTTGTCCATAACTTCAAATCCGGCTTCTTTACGCATTGTCTGGATTTTACTGATAATCTCTCTTACAAATCCTTCCTCAAGAAGTTCTTCTGTCAGATTTGTATCAAGAACTACTGTAATTCCATTATCATTTTCTGATACATATCCTTCAATCTGAGCTGTATCAATCAACAAATCTTCTTTGAACAATGTAATTTCCTGACCATCTACATCCAGATTTAATGAACCACTCGCATTTAATTCATCCATTGCTGCATTACCATCTATTGCATCGAGAGCTTTCTTAATTCCACCCAACATTTTACCATATTTTGGCCCAACTGTCTTTAACTGTGGTTTAAAGCTATATGAAGTAAAGTCTCTTACATCATCTGTAAATTTAACATTCTTTACATTCAGCTCATCTGCAACGATTTCCTGGTAAAATTCAGGTAATGTGAATTCTGCTTTCACAAACATCTGTCCGATTGGCTGACGGTTCTTAATGTTAGATGTATTTCTGCAGGCACGTCCCATTACAACAAGTTTGAGTACATTTTCCATATTTGCTTCAAGCTCTGTATCAATGTAATCCTCATTTACAACAGGATAATCACAAAGATGGATACTTTCTGGAGCTGTCTGATCTACGCTTCTTACCAGATTCTGATAAATCTGCTCTGTCATAAATGGAATCATTGGTGCAGCAACTTTTGAAACAGTTACAAGTGCTGTATACAATGTCATGTATGCATTAATCTTATCCTGTTCCATTCCTTTTGCCCAGAAACGCTCACGGCTGCGTCTTACATACCAGTTACTCATATCATCTACGAAATCCTGAAGTGCTCTTGCACTCTCTGGAATTTTGTAGTTTGCAAGATTGTCATCCACTGTTTTAATCAATGTGTTCAGTTTTGACAACAGCCATTTATCCATAACGGATAACTTATCATACTCAAGTGTATATTTTGAAGCATCGAATTCGTCAATATTTGCATACAATACGAAGAACGCATATGTGTTCCACAATGTTCCCATGAATTTACGCTGTCCTTCCATAACGGCTTTTCCGTGGAAACGGTTTGGCAGCCATGGTGCACTGTTAACGTAGAAATACCAACGGATCGCATCTGCTCCGTACTGCTGTAATGCGTCAAACGGATCAACTGCATTTCCCTTAGATTTACTCATCTTCTGGCCGTTCTCATCCTGCACGTGTCCAAGTACGATTACATTCTGGTAAGGTGCTTTATTGAACAACAATGTAGAAATTGCCAGCAGAGAATAGAACCATCCACGAGTCTGGTCTACAGCCTCTGAAATAAACTGAGCCGGGAACTGTTTTTCAAAAATCTCTTTATTTTCAAATGGATAATGATGCTGTGCGAAAGGCATTGATCCGCTGTCAAACCAACAGTCAATTACTTCCGGTACACGGTGCATTTCTTTACCACACTTTGGACACTTAATTGTTACATCGTCAATATATGGACGGTGCAGTTCAATATCATCAGGACAATTGTCGGACATAGACTTCAGTTCCTCAATACTTCCGATTGAATGCATATGTCCACATTCACACTGCCAGATATTCAGTGGTGTTCCCCAGTAACGGTTACGGCTGATACCCCAGTCCTGAACATTTTCAAGCCAGTCACCGAAACGTCCTTTTCCAATGCTTTCAGGAATCCAGTTGATTGTATTATTATTTGCGATCAAATCATCCTTAACAGCTGTCATCTTGATAAACCAAGACTCACGAGCGTAGTAAATCAGTGGAGTATCACATCTCCAGCAGTGAGGATAGCTATGCTCAAATTTTGGTGCATCGAACAGCAATCCCTTAGCATCCAGATCTTTGAGTACTTCTGGGTCTGCTTTTTTCACAAATAATCCTGCAAATGGAGTGCTGTCAGCCATCTCACCTTTTTCTGTTACAAGCTGTACAAATGGAAGATCATAATTTCTTCCTACATTCGCATCGTCTTCACCAAATGCTGGTGCGATATGAACAACACCTGTACCATCTGTCAATGTTACATATTCATCACATGTAACGAAAAATGCTTTTTTGCGCTGTTTTTCTGCTGCATCTGCTGCACACTGATACAATGGCTCATACTCTTTGTATTCCAGGTCTTTACCTTTATATCTCTCAAGTACTTCATATGCTGCCTGACCTTCTTCTGCCAGACGTCCAAGTACTGTGTCAAGCAATGCCTCTGCCATATAATAAGTATATCCGTCTGCTGCTTTTACTTTTACATAATCCTCTTTTGGATTCACACAAAGTGCAAGGTTTGATGGCAATGTCCAAGGTGTTGTTGTCCATGCAAGAATATATGCGTCCTCATCTTTTACCTTGAAACGAACAACTGCTGAACGTTCTTTGACATCTTTATATCCCTGAGCAACTTCCTGTGCTGAAAGCGGTGTTCCACAACGAGGACAGTAAGGTACGATCTTAAATCCTTTGTAAAGAAGTCCTTTATCCCAGATTGTTTTTAATGCCCACCATTCAGACTCGATAAAATTATTGTCATATGTGACGTATGGTTTCTCCATATCAGCCCAGAATCCAACTGTACTTGAGAAGTCTTCCCACATTCCTTTATATTTCCAGACACTCTCTTTACATTTGTTGATAAATGGCTCCAGACCATATTTTTCAATCTGATCTTTTCCATCCAGTCCAAGCAATTTTTCAACTTCCAATTCTACCGGAAGACCATGTGTGTCCCATCCTGCTTTACGAGGAACTTCATAACCTTTCATTGTACGGTAACGAGGAATCATATCTTTGATTACACGAGTCAACACATGACCGATATGTGGTTTACCATTAGCTGTCGGAGGTCCATCGTAAAATGTATACATTGGACTTCCTTCTCTTTCTTCCATACTCTTCTGGAAAATCTGATTGTCTTCCCAGAACTTTTCAACTTCTTTTTCACGCTCGACAAAATTCATGTCTGTAGAAACTTTCTGATACATGTTATTCTTCCTTTCTTTTAATAATGAAAAAATCCCTCCGTCCTTGTAATAGGACGAAGGGTTAAATCTTCGTTTATAAACCACCTGTTACAACATACTCCAAAGCTTTTCTGCTATGTTCATATGCGTTCCTGTAACGGTGGAACTCCGGCAATTGCTACTCCATCTAATCTATTGATCAATCCGCTGTTTCATCAATTGCAACTCGGAAGTGATATTCAAGAATGTCTTACTCGTACCGGTCTTACACCATCTCCGGCTCGCTGTAACTTTCGGGTATTCCCTACTGTCTTCGTCATCGTTTTTCATAGTTTTTATAAATTTCACAGTGTAAATTATACGGAGAAATCAAGGTTTCGTCAAGGGCTTGACAAGGATATTTGTTGTTTTCCTCGACAAATTTTTCTATTTTTCTTTTTCTGCTTGCCTCATCATCTTTTTTATGCTATTCTGTCCACACACAAATGATATCTACATCATTTGTTTATCTATTATCCAATCGGTTGAACATTTCCTAAGCTCAATACCTTGAGCAGAATATCCGATGAAAAACATTTCAATACAACCTTTATTAAACACATAAGATTTATTTGTTAGTGTTTATTCTAGTTATTTTTCCAATACATATTATAACCCCCTGCACTTCTATTTCTTTAACTTTTATGCTAGAATCATCTTATTAACAGAGTTTTCTTTTTGTTTGAAAAGGTTGCCTCAAAAGAAAGGAAAACTCTATGAACAGAATTCGAAAAAGAAAGGTAAACACACCTGAGAAACCACACAATTTTATAATGCTTCCTACTGTAGATTTTTGTTTCAAAGAACTTATGCAGAATCCAAAGGTTCGTCAGGGAATTATTTCTGCTATTTTAAATGTTCCACCTGACAGAATTCAATATACCAAACTTATGCCGACAATATTACAAAAGGAACATCAAGATGATAAATTTGGTATTTTAGATGTCCGTGTAATGTTAAAAGACGGAACGCAAATAGACCTTGAAATGCAAGTAGCTCTTTTTAATTTCTGGGCGAATCGTTCTATTTTTTATCTGAGCAAGATGTATACATCTCAAATTAAATCTGGTGAGAGCTATGATAAGTTAAAAAAATGTATTCATGTAAGTATTTTAAGTGATACCTATTTTCCAGATGATGAGCGCTGTTACCGACGAATTGCTTTTTGTGACACAGAAACCGGAAAAGTTTATTCCGACCTTATGGAAATGCATATTCTTGAATTATCCAAACTCCCTCCTGAAGACAGGGATGAAAATGGAATTATTCTTTGGATGAGATTTCTCGGTGGAAAGTGCGAGGAGGATTTTGAAAAAATGGCTCAAAAGGATGTATATATTGGTGAAGCATATGAATTATTAAAGAATTTAAGTGCGGATGAAAAAAAGCGACTAGAATATGAATACCGAGAAAAATGTATCCGAGATCACAATGCTGCTATGCAAAGTGCTGCACAGCATGGATTTGAAGAAGGTATTCAAAAAGGAAAATCTGAATTAATACTTAATATGAACGCTGCAGGTTATCCAATTTCTGAGATTTCTAAAATTGCAAATCTAGCCGAAGAAGAAGTGTGGGAAATCTTACAGAAGAAATAATAAAAATAACACTACTATATCTTAAAACATTAGGAGGAGTAAAAGATGAGTGGTATGATCAAACCAGTAGAATGGAAAGAAACTTATGTAAAAGTATTAGATCAAACTTTATTACCTGAAGAAGTGAAATTTATGGAAATCAGAGATGCACAGGTAATGTGGGATGCCATTAAAATGCTCTGTGTCAGAGGAGCACCTGCGATTGGGGTTGGAGCAGGTTATGGCGTTGCAATAGAAATGCAGAAACATGTCAAAGAAAGTACCACTGAATATCATAAAAAATTAAAAGAAACCATCGAATATCTGGCAACTTCCAGACCTACGGCAGTAAACTTGTTTTGGGCATTAGATAGGATGAAAGAAACCGGAGAAAAATATGCTGATGAATCAAATGAGGTGTGCCAGAAGGCATTGGAAGAAACAGCTATAAACATTGAAAAATACGAAGAGAATGCATGCATATCAATTGGTGAAAATGCATTGACATTGTTAAAAGATGGCATGACATTATTGACGCATTGTAATGCCGGTGGACTGGCAACCGTACATTATGGAACAGCATTATCTCCAATGTTATTAGGAAAAGAAAGAAACATTAATTTCAAGGTATACGCAGATGAAACAAGACCTTTATTACAAGGTGCCCGTTTAACAGCATGGGAGTTAAATCAAGCCGGTGTTGATGTTACGGTTATTACAGATAATATGGCTGGAATGGTAATGAAACAAGGAAAAATTGACGCAGTAATTGTTGGCTGTGACAGAGTTGCAGCGAATGGAGATGCCGCAAATAAGATTGGTACATATTCCGTTGCTGTTTTAGCAAAACATCATAATATTCCATTTTATATTGCAGGTCCGGTTTCAACAATTGATATGAACACACCGACCGGAGACGATATCCCGATTGAAGAGCGAAGTGCGGAAGAAATAACCTGTGGTTTTGGCAAGCGAACAGTTCCGGAAGGAGTAAAAGTATATAATCCGGCGTTTGATGTTGTTCCTCATGAATTAATTACTGCAATCATAACTGACAAAGGAATCATAGCAAATCCTGACAAAGAGAAAGTTGCACAAGTAGTAAATGCAAAATAGCACATACCCCATCAGGGGCAGATATGACACCACTCATATCTGCCCCTGATTATTTCTTTATCCGTTTTACCTTCTTCTTCGGTTCTTCCTTCTCTTCCTCTGAAGATGCAGCCAAATTGGTAAAAACACAAACAATATTGCTACTGTAATGCCTCCCATTACAATCAATGGCAGGTACCCTTTCCATGAAATTTCTTCGTCTTTTGCTGCTCCTGTCTGGGTCGATTTCTTCGAATCCTTTTTCTCTGTCACCGCTGCACTCTGTTTTGCTTTGTAAACATCACTTACCTTAACTTTTGCTTTTCCTATAATATTTCCCTGGTAAGTGTATACTGCTGTTGCCATATCGGCATTATTAACATCACTGTCCGACAATTGAATTTCACAGTCCACATTTGTAAAATCAACTGCTTCCGGCAAGATTATGTATGCGTTACTATCTGCAAAACTTTCAATATTCTCCGACTTTGATTGTTCGGACAGCATAACTTTTCGAAAGTTTCCAAATCCATACTCAAACATATTTCTCGTATCTTCATATGCATCCACGCCATAATCCCCAAGCACGACCGCTGCCAGTCTCATATTTCCATTATCCGCCATCGTTACAAGCGTTGTCTTTGACTGGTCTGTATATCCTGTTTTTCCGGCTTTTGCATATGGATAATAATAATAGTTTTCCGGCCAGAGCATCTTATGGTTCTGATCCAGAATACGTTCTTCCTCTACCAGATTTGTCTTGCCTAGTTTATACTCCAATGTCTGCTCGATTCTCTGGAAATCTTCTTTCTGATAGACCGCTGATGCAATCAGTGCCATATCGTAAGCCGTCGTATAATGATTTTCGTCATGAAGACCATTTGCATTAACCCAGTGCGAATTTTTACATCCAAGTTCCTGTGCACGTTCATTCATTAATTCAATAAATCCATCATACCCTATGCCAAGATTTTCCCCGACATTCTTTGCAACAGCATAAGAAACTTCATTTGCTGATGCCAGTAACACCCCATAAAGTGCCTCTTCGAGCGTAATCTCTTCTCCGACACGCATTCCGATATTTGCATCATCCCACTCTAAAAAATTTAAACATTCATCTGTAAATGTAATCTTGTCTGTCAGATTTGCATTTTCCAATGCAACTAATACAGTAAGCAGTTTTGTAATACTTGCAGGATATCGTTTTTCATCTATCTGTTTCCCGTAAAGGACTGCTCCGCTATCAATATCCATGACAATTGCTGATGCCGCATATACATTCGGCCCTGTCGGCCAGTTTTCCAAGGCATTTGTATCTACCGGTGTGTCATAGGATGCCTGTTTTTTTGCAGCCTCCTCGGCTGCGATCTGCTCTTTTGTCTTCTCTTCCAGATTCGCATCTGCGGCTTCTTCTGTTGCCTCTGGATTATTTCCTTCCTCCGCATACACCATTTGCATTGGCTGAGATAATAATAATGCTGTCGTGATTATTCCTATCCCAATTTTTTTCAATATTACTTTTCCCGTCATTTCCCACTCCTGTTAAATCTGAGAACTTTTATTTATTCTTTTCATCATATCCTTTTTGTACTTCTTGAGTCAATTTGTCTCCTCCAGAACTATACCATTCCTGAACAAATTCGTCAAAATACGAGAGTGGCTTTTCTCCACAGACAATCTGTAAAAATGTTGCCTGTTCCAGTTCCTGTAATGACTGCGGAATTTCTCCATCTGCATCTCCCATAGACAATGGCTGGTTTCCTCGTCCTGATTCTGATTTTGCCAACAGAGGTACTGCCTGCATACGGGATGCATAAGATGCCCAGGCAGTTGCTGTCGTCAAATATCCTTTCATATAAGATTTACACGTCTGATAATATGCCTTTTCAATCCCTGTCAGGCTGTTTACTTTTATGGTTCCATCCAAAGCCTGTTGTATATGCTCTGTTGTTCGATATAGGGCATCCCAATAATCTACATTTATATTCATCGGTCTGGCTGTCGGGTCTACATTTAACGAGAAATAATCATTAATCTCAGATGCATTCCGGTCTTGATACCTTGTATAATCAAATAATACACTTATACATTTTCCTACAATTTCCGGATGTTCATATCCTTTTCTCACCACCACATACTGCCAGTCTTTATAAGATTCCAAAGTTTGTAACTGTTTCTTATTTGTCAGCAAATAAGGCTTCCATACAGCGGATTCATTTGCCCGGCTTGTACTGCTCAACGGGTTATTCGGTGCCCACCATTTTCCAAAAACAGCCCCGCAGGTACCATCTGCAATCATCTGATCCAGATTTTCTGTCTTTCTAAGAAGAAATCTAGAGTCAATGATTCCATTTTCATACAACTCATGTAAATATGCCAATGCATCTCTTGTCTGACTTGTCACAGATCCGTATACAACACTGCCATCATCCTGCAAAATCCATTTTCCCGGCATGGAACCCATTTCTGTAAAAATCGGATCAACTCCGTAGGTTGAACTGCTCTCTGACAACAAATCGGTACTGCATGCAATTCCAATTGTTTTGTTATCTCCTGCCATATCCTGTTCTACAAACTGACGAATGATTTCCATCCCCTCATCCATTGTTGTCGGTTCTGCCAGCCCAAGCTCTTCCATCCAGTCACTTCTGAGCCATAAAAGCATTGAGCCATGATCTATCACCGTATCTGGAAATGCGTATAACTTCCCATCAAATGTAGCCGAGTCCAGGACGCTTGTTCCATAGCTCTCATACATTTCCTTAATTCGGTCTGTTGCACATTCCTCATATACGGAGGACAAATCTTCCACCATCCCCCGTTCTACCAGTTGTTTCAATGTGTCCAATCCTTTTACTACAAGAACATCCGGGATTTCTTTATCCTGAATTGCCATTTCTACAGCCTGCTCATAGGTTCTTCCATCCTCCAACTCAAAAACGTCCTTGTTCTGAATATTCAGCAGTTTTTTCAAATATCTTGTATATGCATTATTCTCGTAAGTATCTCCCACCGGAAGGTTTGAATTTTTTGTTCCCACGATTTTCCCAAGTGTATATGTAACGGTTTCCGGATATGCACCGTACGCAGAATGTTCCGCCCGCTCCAGCACCCTCGTCTTTAAATCTTTCTTATTTTGAGCTGCTGATACAGGAAGACAGCACTCTCCTAATAAAGCAATACACAATGCCGTGCATCCTGCAATCACTTTCATTCTTTGTTTATTGGGAAATCTTTTTCTCGCTGTCTTTTTATTATATCTATGGTACTTCATTATCTTCTTCCCTTTCCATCCTAAATTCTTCCTTCGTATTCCATTTCCTGCTTTTCCGAAATCCGAATTTCTACCATAGTTCCTCTTCCTTCTTCACTCACAATTCGCATTGCTCCATTTTCTTTATATAGCAGCTTAATTCTTTCATAGACATTATGAACGCCATAGCCAGGAGACTGAATTCCCAGTATTTGTTCTGCTTTTTCCTGTGGCATCCCATTTCCATTATCCTGAACTTGAAATACAACCTGATTTTCCTTTTTTTTCACACGGATCGTAAGAACTTTTTCTTCTTTTTCCAGAGGATCAAGTCCATGATCTATCGCATTTTCTACAAGCGGCTGTAAAATCAATTTGGGTGTCATGATCTGATAACAGCTTTCATCGATCTCCTCTTCAACCCGAAAACTATTATCATGCATAATTAATTGAATATTCAAATATGCCCTGATATTTCGGATTTCATTTTCAACCGTTGTCATTGTCTCACCACGATTCAAACTGGTTCGATAATATGTAGACAAATCCAAGGTCACTTTACTGATTTCATCCTCTTCTGCCTCTATTGCTTTCCAGTTAATAATAGACAGTGAATTATACAAAAAATGGGGATTGATCTGTGCCTGCAACGCCCTCATCTCCGTATGCTGAAGCTCGATTTTAGCTTCATACACTTCCGATATTAATTTATTTAATTCTTCCATCATTCGTTTAAAAGAACGGATCAGCGTTCCGACCTCATCTTTAGAATCACTATCCACTGTTACTTTACGAAATCCACGGTGGACCTGATTCATATTCTCTGTCAATCGTTCCAGACAAGAAACCAGTCGTTTTGAAAATGCATACCCTAAAACAACCAATAAAACGATACACAATAATATAATCGGAATATTACGCAAACCAAGTATATATGCTGACTTTGTAATAATTTTTTCAGGACGATACAAATAAAAATACCATCCCGTATTTTCCATCTCCTGCCCCATGCACACATAGTTCTTTTGTAAATACTCTAACGACTCCGGCGACTTTGGTCTAAATACTTCATCCATAGAATAACCGGAATATATCACATTTCCGTCTTCATCAAGAATAATCCCTCCTGTATTATTCTTCAGTAATGAAGTAAATGGTTCCAGCATTACAGAATAATCCAGCTTCATTGCAAGCACTGCCGTGATATCATCTTCGTCATAAAACTTTCTTGCAACAACGATTTTCTTATTAACACCACGTTGTACAAACCATTCCAGTATTGAACTGTCAGTTAATTGCTCTGCCCATTCTTCTCCTTGTATTGCTTCCATTGGAACAAGAGATGAACCATGCTCCACATCAATATTTCCCGAATAAATTGTTATCCCCTGAATCTCTTTATGATATATCTGCGGCATTTCCAAAAGTGGATCTACTATATTTCTATACTGAACGTATTTTTCGTAATCACTCTCTCCGGTCTGACTTAAAACATTTCTCAGATTCTGAGAATATGACAAATAATCAATTAGATTCTCATATATCTGAATCTGTCCTTCCATCGTATCTACAGCCTGTTTCAATGAGTTCTGCATACTGCCTGTTTCCTGCTCTCTAAGAGATCTCAACACACCCATCTGCATATATATGACAATGAGTACTACCGGAAGCATCCCTGCCAGCACAATTATAAGTGTAGTCTTATAACGATATTTTAAATCTTTATACTTCTGCTTCAGTTTCCTTATCATCCATCTCTCCTTTTCGACATGACTCAGGTGTACTTCCAAAGAATTCTCTGAAACTTCGACAGAAATATGATGTATTTGAAAATCCTACTTCTCTTGCAATCTGTGTAATCTTCTTTGTCGAATTTTCCAACAACTCTTTTGCCTTGTTCATTCGCACCTCTCGTATAAATCGATTCAGGTTCATCCCCGTCGCTTCTTTAAAAATCGCACTTAAATATCCAGCCGACAAGTATACCTTTTCTGCCAGTATCTCAACATTCAATTCTTTTTCATAATTATGGTAAATATAACTCTTAACTTCTGTGATTTCGCTTCGGAACCCTTCATTTTGTTCTTGTAAATAATTCTCCAGCTCCTGTATCGCAGTGGATGTGATGGACCGCACATCCTGTATTGTCTTGCAATGATATAATTGATCTACTTTTTTTGATAATCCTTTTTCTTCCGATGAAGACATTGCTTCATAAACTTCCTTTAAAATGCTTGAAAAAACAAATTTTGCGTACATTTCCGAATAAGGTTTATCTGTCGTATATTTCTGCTCCAATCGATGGAAATCCTGCCATAAATGTGTAATATCTTTGAACTTAATATCCTCTGATATATTATTTAATATCTCTGAGTCTTCAACAATAACATCTTCTGTTGACTCCACCTTTTTTCCATGTACAAATATATGTTGCTTTGGCTGATAAAATTTTTCTTCCAGCAACTGTTCTAACTGCTGAAATTCCTCTGGCATTTCTTGAATACCGCTTACTTCCCTGCTTACCGCAAAATAGCAGTTTGTATCATAGTGCTGTTGAAAAAAATGATTTAATTGATTTGCCAGTTCTTCATAATCTGCATATTTTTCTCTGAATAAAAATAGTGACTCATTTGAATTCAGATTCAGGTAAAAAAAGTCTCTTTTTAACTTTTCTTTTAAGCTTTCAACAAAATGTTCTTCCTCTGTTTCAAAGAAATGATTGGTACTGCTCGCTATTATCATTCTGATATATGGATTCTTCTCATCTGTCATTTCCTGTGCATACGCCTGGACCTGTTGGTAATCTTCAACATTTCCTTTGTAAAGATAATTTTGAAGAAAATATTTTTTCAGATAATCCCCCTGTCTTGTCTGTTTTTCTTCATCTTCAATCCTGCTTTGGATTTTTCCTTGCACACGTTCAAATGTCTTGTGAAATTCTTTCGGATTGACAGGCTTTAGCACATAATCAACCACCCCATAACGCAAAGCATCTCTTGCATAAGTAAAATCGTTATACCCGCTGAAAATAATAATCTCCAGATTCGGATACAACTCTCTCGCTTTTTCTGTAAGCTCAAGACCATTCATATATGGCATCTTAATATCTGAAAACAGAATATCCACTTTCCGATCCATCAAAATTCCCAGTGCCACTTTTCCATTTTCAGCTTCCAGAATTTCACACTCTGCCCCTTCTCTTTTTAACAATAATTTTATTCCGTTTCGTTCCAGTTTTTCATCATCTGCAATTAATATTGTAACCATACCCACTATTCCTTTTTAACGTCCGAAAACAGCAGTATTTCTTATTCCAAAAAAATACTGCTGTTATCATATAATAAAGTTTCTCTCTTTTATTTTAGTTTATCCATCTTCTTTTTACAAGGTTTAACCTTTAACTGCTCCTGCCACAACACCTTCGATGATGTATTTCTGACAGAATAAATAGAAGATAATAATTGGAACGATTGCGAGTACCAAAGTACCCATCATAGCTCCCATATCAACTGAACCATATCCACCTTTCAGATACTGAACAGCCATCGGAACTGTTTTATATTTTCTTGCATCCAGCACAAGTGATGGAAGCAGATAGTCATTCCAAATCCACATTGCCTGCAAAATTGTGATTGTCACACAAGTAGGTTTTGTAATTGGAAGTACAATTTTAAAGAATGTCTGGATTGGTGTGCAGCCATCAATCATAGCTGCTTCTTCAATTTCAAGCGGAATCGATTTCATGAATCCGGTAAACATAAATACCGACAATCCGGCTCCAAATCCCAGATAAATAATAATGATTCCCCAAGGATTTCCAAGCTTTAACATATTTGCAATTTTTGACAATGTATACATTTCCATCTGGAATGGTACTACCATTGCAAATAAGCACATTACATAAATTGCTTTTGTAACCTTTGTATGTACTCTGCTGATATACCATGCACACATAGAACAGCAAAGAATAATCACTGCCACTGAACCGATTGTGATAAACAAGCTCCATCCAAATGCCTGAATGAGACCTGTCTTTTCAATTCCTCGTACATAGTTCTCCAGTCCGACAAACATCTTGTCTGTTGGAATTTTAAATGGAAATTTACTAATGTATGCTTTCTTCTTGAAAGAGTTAATAAATACAAGTGCTATCGGATAAAGGTATGCCACACTAATGATTGTGAAAATGATGGTCAACAGCCATCCGTGTTTTGCTTTTCTTGTTCCCATTACTGCTGCACCTCCTTCGATGTTGTCATCTTATTCTGAATGAGTGCAATAAGACCTACAATAATGAAGAATACAACTGCTTTTGCCTGTCCAACACCTTCATATCCTGTTCTTCCATAGAATGTATTATAAATGTTCAACGCAAGCATTTCTGACATTTTTGACGGAGCACCATTTGTCAGTGCCAAGTTCTGGTCGAACAGCTTAAATCCATTTGTCAAAGTTAAAAATGTACAAATTGTGATAGATGGCATTACCATCGGAATTGTTACACTTTTTAATATCTGACTTGGACTTGCCCCATCAATTTTTGCAGCCTCAATCAATTCTCCCGGGATATTCTGAATACCGGATACATAAATGATCATCATATAACCTATCTGCTGCCAGCACATCAGAATGACTAATCCCCAAAATCCATACACTGAAGAATATGTCAATGTCTTTCCAACAATTGCCAGAATACCATTTAACAGAAGCTGCCAGATATAACCAAGTACGATACCACCGATTAAGTTCGGCATGAAAAATACTGTTCTGAAAATATTTGTTCCTTTGATTCCCTTGGTCAATAGCAATGCTACCGCAAATGCGATCACATTGATCAAAAGCACTGTCACAATTGTAAATAGTGCCGTATACCATGTGGCATGGAAAAATGTTGAGTCTTCTAAAATTTTCGTATAGTTTTTAAATCCCATAAATTTTGCATCCGTCACGGTTGTGAATTTACAAAAGGATAAATAGATTCCCAAAAGAAATGGTGCTATAAATCCAATTGTAAATGCAACCAATGTCGGGAGTACAAAAACCGGAAAATATTTTTTTATTGCTTTTTCCATAATTTTCTACTCTTTTTTTTATTACTCGTTTGCTGCTGCATATTCTGTTGCCCAGCCATCTACGAATGCTTTCTGTACTGCATCCCACTGTCCTGTTCCCTGTGCATACTCAAGAAGTGCGCTTCCAAGGTCGTTTTTCCACTGTTCTGATGGCATTGTTGTAAAGTTCCAGCTTACAGGTGTTTTTCCTGCTTTTGTATATTCGCTGTTTGCTTCTACGAGTGGATTAGCTGGAAGGTACTCATCAAATGTTGTAAATGGTGTTACAAATCCCATTTCATTTGCCATACCGTCTCTTCCTTCATCGCTTTCTACTACCCACTGTAAGAAATCAAGTGTTGCCTGGATATCTTCTTCAGATGCGTTTTTATTTACACACCAGTAGTTCTCAGATCCTGTACAAAGTCCCTGATCTTCTTCTCCGTCTACACCAATGTAGATTGGAAGCATTCCAAGATCCTCGTCAGCTACTTCATTATCTTTGATATCATTGTAAGCCCATGTACCATTCTGATAGAATACTGCTTCACCAAGTGCGAACTCAGATGCTGCATCATCACCTGTCTTAGATGAGATCATGCTTGGATCGCAAGTAGAATCTTTCAGATACAGATCCCAGATCTGTTTGTAATTATCAAGGTAAGTTCCTTTGATTGCATCTGTTGATGAAATTCCTTCATCTTTGTATTCATAGTAAATTGGAAGGTTTGCAAGATGAGTTTTGAATCTCCAGTCAGAAGAAGAATCCATACCTGCTGATGTAAATGCTCCTTCTACTCCAAGGTCATCTTTATGTGCCTGAATTCCATCTGCAACTTTCTTCAATGCATCGAAGTTATTCAGATCATCAATTGATGTAATCTCTGCATCTGGTAACTCGAAATATTTATTCAATAATGCTTTGTTGTAAATCAGACCATATGTCTCGATTACGTATGCAATACCTTTTACTTCATCACCATCTTTAAGTGCATAATCATCGCTCTGGAGGTCTTTGTAAATTGCACTGTCTGATAAGTCATAGCAGTAATCTTTCCATGTAGCCAGTCCAACCGGTCCATTTACCTGGAACAGTGTAGGAGCTTCGTCTTTTGCCATCTCTGATTTTAACTGTGACTCATATGTTCCGGAAGCTGCTGTCTGTACATCTACCTGTACACCTGTCTCTTCTGTATATTTCTCTGCCAGGTCTACCCACTGATCTGCCTGCTCTGGTTTGAAGTTCAAATAATAAACTTTTCCTTTTGCATCGCCTTTTGCACTTTTTGAACCTTCGTCGCTACTTCCTGTGCTTCCGCATCCTGCGACCATTCCACCAACCATTGCTGTACAAAGAAGCATAGCAATTATTTTTTTCTTTTTCATAGTTCTTGTCCTCCTTTTTTATCGCTTTCAATTTGATGATTACATTATAAAAAAAACTACACTTTTAAGATATGATAAAAATTCCAGAAACATGTTCAATTTTCATGAAAAATAATAAAAAAAATAGGCAGTACCGGATAGGGACGGGGTTTGGAGCCAATGGGGACGGAGTCAATAACATTTAGTTAAGCTTTTTTCATCATAGTATGAACCTATTGAAGTTCTCTTCCCTAAGCTTTTAAAAAGTATTATTATCATAAAAGTAGATGATTTTTATAAGAAAATATTTTTTTGCACCATAATCAGGCAGAGCCTTGCTTCTGCCTGATTAATACAATATAATATATCTTGTGTTAAGCTCTATTGTTTAACGGCTTTACAGTTTGTGATCTGACCTGTCGAGCGGTCTGTTGTTTCACCCTAATAGCTGTTTGATGTCGTAGCATTAGAGCTTTTACTATATCATTCGTCATTCGATGTTTTATGAATCTTCGTGCAATAGGAAGAACATCTTCAAAGGATATTTTGTATTCATATTTCCTTTTTTTCTTTCCTTGCTCTTTCTTTTTTTCTTCTGTAGCAAAGGTGTGAAGAAGTGAGGCAAAGTTATACATAATAAGTTTTGCATATACTTCTTGAATAATCAGTTCCCGATTAACCGAATGTAAATACACTAGTGAAAGCGCATATTTTAAGCGTCGGAAAGAAGTTTCAATAGACCATCTTTTCCAGTAAAGTTCTCGTAGATCCAGTGCAGAAAAATTTTTTAATGGTAAATTAGAAATCAAATATTCGTAGTTTCCATTTTCAAGTTGTATACAGGTGCATCGAATTTTCATGGTATATACACTTTTCTTATCATCAATCGGAATCGGCTCGAAGGTTCTTTTATTTTTTACTATTTTCATTTTATCCCCATGACAAAGATGCTTGTTTTTTTTCGATCTTGTTACGTCCAAAACAATCTCTCTATCTGATTCTGTTTCAGCTGGCAAAATATCTTTCAGAAAAGCAGATGGTGCAGACGGAGATTTCCAGCGAATGAGAAAAAATTTCTTTTTTTCAATTAAATGAGCCATTGTGTTTAGCGAGGCATATCCTCTATCTGCGATAAGTATCGTATTTTCTGGCAGATTACAGTGATCGACCATATGACAGAAAGCCTGTGTTTCATTCATTTTAGGGCGTGGTTGGGTAACAGCAGTAATATACCTGTTTTCACAGATATCAAACAAAGTGTTCAAATGCATCTGAAAAAACACATTGTCACTTCGAGCCTGTTTTATACGATATTCAAAATCATTTTTATTAGTAGGAAGATTAATATCAGAACCATCTACTGCAACAAGATGAAACCCTTTATACGTTTTGGTAAAAGGAATTTTTTCATTAAAAGATTTTAAAAGATACGGGAAAAAATCAGCAATTAGTTTTTTTCGCTGTTGTGTGAAAGCTGATTTAGATGGAACTTTCTTGTTTTGGGACATAAAAAAGTTAAATAATTCTGTATTTGTCCTATTCATGGTGAGGCAGAGAGTAGATTTTACCGTGTCAGAAAAAGGACAGAGTCTGTGTCTGGTCATATCTGAACCTGGAGTATTAACATACAAATGAATATTTTTCTCTGCTGTTTCAAGAACAGAGAAGAAACGTTTTCGAATAGTTGCTGGTGTCATGTACATGTGTGGTACCTCCTTGAAGTAAAAATATATCTAACTTCAAAGGGCACCTTACTGATTATAATAATCAGTAAGGTGCCGCACATTTTTACGATTTTGTCAACTATTAATTGAAAAAAGCTTAACTAAATGTTATTGGGACGGAGTTTAGTGGCTTTTTTGCATAGCGAAAAAGCCACTAAACTCCGTCCCCATTGGCTCCGTATCCCGATAATAACCTTCACGCTATTATCACAGTTTCCTCTTATATATGATTTCAGCTATCTCTTCTACGGATTTAACCAGGTAATCTGCCCCATCCAGTTCTCCCTTCTCACCATAACCATACAGACATCCGATAAACGGACTTTTACAGGATCTGGCACATTCCAAATCCTGTCTTCTGTCTCCGATCACCAGATAAGGTCCCGGATAGTCCCGGATAACTCCCTGCACGATTCCCGTCTTAGGGCAGAAACCATATGATTCACAGTCATAAAACCGTTCAAACCATCTTTCCATCCGGAATTCTTCCCAATGTGCTTTGCGATATGCCGCCTTACAGTTGCTTAAGATCACAAGATGATATCCTCTGTTCTTCAAAGCTGTGAGCATCTCTTCCGCTCCCGGATACCACACTGCCCGGTGCTTCCTGATCTGCCTGACCATGGAATCTCCCACGATCGCACTCGCCTGATCTTTGTATCTCTGGTCCAATTCCGGCAGAAATGTATCCCACATTTCTTTGCTGTTTAAGCCCAGCCATCCTGTGATCTGTGCCGTCTCTATCTTCTGTTCCTCTACAACATTCTGTTCTGCCAACCACTGATAAGCTTCCCTGAACGCCGGTTCATAGATTCCAAGAGTATTATGTATCGTTCCATCATAATCAAAAATGATTGTTTTCACCATCGGCTGCACCTGATTAAAGCTGCTTCATTAGATTTACCATCTCAATTGCGGACAATGCACAGTCATATCCTTTATTTCCTGCTTTACTTCCTGCACGTGCGATAGCCTGTTCGATATTCTCTGTTGTGATCACTCCGAATAATACCGGAATTCCTGTTGCAAGTTCAACCTGCGCGATTCCTTTGGCCGATTCATTACACACCAGATCATAATGGGAAGTATCCCCGCGGATAACTGCTCCCACGCAGATGACTGCATCATACTTTCCGGACTGTGCCATCTTCTGTGCAGTCAGCGGAATCTCAAATGCTCCCGGTACCCATGCAGCCGTAATGTTCTCTTCTTCTACCCCATGTCTTACCAGCCCGTCGACGGCTCCGCCCAATAACTTATTCACAATGATCTCATTGAATCTGGCCGCCACGATTCCGACTTTCATTCCCTCAGGTGCTACTACTTTTCCTTCTACTAAATTGATCTGTCTCATGATTTCTTCCTCCTGTTATTCATTAAATCTTTTTATAATTCTATTTCTTTGAAAATGTGTCCCATCTTTTCCTGTTTTGTCTTCATATATTTCAGATCATACTTCTGCGGTGGAATCTCCAGCGGTACTCTTTCATTGATCTTCAGTCCAAACCCACCAAGTCCATAGACTTTGTCCGGATTATTGGTCAGAAGTCTCAATGACTTCACTCCGAGATCCGATAATATCTGCGCTCCGATCCAGTACTCTCTGAGATCCGGTGCAAATCCCAACTTTACATTAGCCTCTACCGTATCATATCCCTGCTCCTGCAGTGCATATGCCTTGATCTTATTGAGCAGCCCGATTCCTCTGCCTTCCTGCCTCATGTAAAGAATGATCCCTCTGCCTTCTGCTTCTACCTGACGCATCGCTGTCTGAAGCTGCAGACCACAGTCACATCTAAGCGAGCCAAATGCATCACCTGTCAGGCACTCCGAATGTACCCTGCAAAGTACATCTTCACCGTCTCCGATATCACCTTTTACCAGTGCAAGATGATGTTCTCCTGTAATATCATTGATATATCCGTGAAGTCTGAAATCTCCATACTGCGTCGGAAGGTCTGCAACCGCCTCTTCTTTTACATGTTTTTCATGGATTCTCATGTAATCCTGAAGATCACGGATCGTAATAAATGTAAGATTATGCTCTTTTGCAAGTTCCCACAACTGTGGTGTACGCATCATTGTACCATCTTCTTTCATAATCTCACAACACACGCCGCATTCTTTCAATCCAGCCAGTCTCACCAGATCAGTCGTTGCCTCTGTGTGTCCGTTCCGCACCAGGACTCCGCCTTTTCTGGCAATGAGTGGAAATACATGTCCCGGTCTTCTGAAATCTTCCGGCTTCGCATCTTCATCCACACATTTCATGATTGTATAGGAACGTTCTGCTGCCGAAATACCTGTCGTCGTATCAACATGGTCCACTGCAACGGTAAATGCTGTGCTGTGATTATCGGTATTCTCCGCAACCATCGGTGGAAAGTTAAGCCTTGCTGCAATTTCCGCACTCATCGGTGTACAGATAAGCCCTTTCGCATAAGTCGCCATAAAATTGATATTCTCCTGTGTTGCAAACTCTGCTGCACATACCAGATCCCCTTCGTTCTCTCTGTCCGGATCATCTGTAACCAGAATAACCTTTCCTTCCCTCAGATCCCTTAGTGCCTCTTCGATTGTATTGTACTGATTGTTTTGTGACATTCTATTTATCCTCCTGTTCTAAAATCCGAATTCCTGCAAAAATTCCATCGTAATTCCGGATTCTTTTTTCTCTTCTTCACTCTTTCCAAGGCCTAACAGCCTTTCTACGTATTTTCCGATCACATCATTCTCCAGATTCACTGAATCGCCCGGTACTTTTTCCAAAAGCGTCGTTTCTTCTCCTGTATGCGGGATAACCGATACCTGAAATCCCTCTTCCTCTACTTTTGCCACCGTCAGGCTGATGCCATCTATACAGATGGAGCCTTTTTCTACGATCAGATGTAATATCTGCGGCGATGTTCCAATAGATACCCAGATGGCATTCTCCTCCCGGGTCAGAGACCGGATCACACCGGTTCCGTCAATATGACCGCTTACGATATGTCCTCCAAATCTTCCGTCTGCAGCCATTGCCCGTTCCAGATTCACCTGACTTCCGACTTTACAGCTTCCCAGACTGCTTCTCCTGATGGTCTCTGCCATCACATCTGCAGTAAATCCATCCGGCTGAAGTGATGTAACTGTCAGACACACTCCATTGACTGCGATACTGTCACCGATCTTCGTTCTTTCCAATACCTTCTTCGCCTTGACTGCCAGAACTCCCGACTCTCCGGTCAGCTGCATATAGCGGACCGATCCTTTCTCTTCTACGATTCCTGTAAACATGGCCCCTCCTGTTCTTTTTCACATACCTGACAGATTATCCTGATGTCTTCACCGATCCGGCAGATATCCGTACATTTCAGTTTCAATGCTTCTGATGGAAGTCCGATGCCGACTCCTTCCACCGGTGTCTTACTGTTCTTTCCGCCAAATAATTTTGGTGCGATAAAACAGTGTACCTCTTTTACAATTTCTGCCCGCAGTGCACTGTCGTTCAGCGTGCCCCCGCCTTCCAGCAGAATGCTGTCAATGCCCTCATTTCCAAGATATGTCATCAGCTTTTTAAGGTCTATCTGACCTTTTTCATCCGGACAGCAGACAGTATCCACGCCTTTCGCATGTAACCGTTCTATTTTTTCTGTTATTTCTTCGTTCTCTTCCCGTCCTGCATAAGCCACGATTGTCCGGTACTCTTTTGCGCTTCTTACGATCTGGCTGTCAAGCGGTATCCTAAGACTGCTGTCGCATACTATTCTGACCGGACTTTTCCATCCTTCTACCCGGACATTCAACATCGGATCATCCGCAAGTACAGTCCCGATACCGGCCATAATACCCATATACCGGTGCCGCATATGCTGCACTTCCTGTCGGGCCGGTTCTCCTGTGATCCACTTCGATGCACCCGTCTTTGTCGCAATTTTCCCATCCAGTGTCATGGCATATTTCATCACTACATACGGTGTCTTCGTCGTAATATAATGGAAGAACACCGGGTTCAGATGGTCACATTCTTCCCGCATAAAATCCTGAACTACTGTAATTCCCGATTCACGCAATATCTGTGCACCTTTTCCTGCCACCTTTGGATTCGGATCCCTGGAACCAATCACCACTTTTTTAATCTTCTGTTCTATGATCGCTTCCGTACACGGCGGTGTCTTGCCATAATGACAGCATGGTTCCAGCGTAACATAGATTGTCGCACCCTCTGCCGATTCTGTAAGCGATGCGATTGCATTGCGCTCTGCATGAAGTTCTCCGCATTTTTTATGATAACCTTCCCCGATGATCCGGCCATCTTTTACGATCACCGCACCTACCATCGGATTCGGATTCGTCCATCCTTCTCCCTTTTTTGCAAGCTGGATTGCCCGGAGCATGTATTCCTGATCCGTCATTTCTCTTCCTTCTTTCTTAGTTATACAAAAACCCCTGCAGGATACCTACAGGGGAAATGATCTGTTACATATAACTGACAAATGATCTGTTAACCAAAAAAGCTCTGAAATGGATCACCATCTCAGAGCTCAGACACTACATTCATCTATTAAAATAACTGTACCATCATCTTCTTTCATCCAGACTATACTGTCGGCTCCGGAATCACACCGGATCATGCCTCTCGGCCCGCGGGCTTTACCGCCGGTAGGGAATCACACCCTGCCCTGAAGATTTCGTTTTCTTTTATCATAATACTTTATATATCATTTGTAAAGCAAAAGTTTGGAAATAGCAAACCCCGTCCCTATCCGGCACTTTTCCCCATTGCCTATCCATTTTGGATTTGCTACAATATTCAAGTCGAACGTCCGTGAGACTTGGCGCGTGATTCTGGTCAGCGAAGCTGACATATTCCTATCAGAATCACTGCGCATCCTCGCGGAGCGTTTATCTCAGTCGGAGATTGGACTCCCACTGAGACAAATTTGCTATTACTCACCACCTGAAGAGGTGGGAGTCTTCTCGACTGAGATAAAAACCTATCAAGGAGGACCTGCACATGAACACGATTGAACAATTAGATGAGCTTCAGAAGAAAGCAATACATACCCCGGAATTAAAAAACCGGTTTCTTGCATCAAAAAAGGCAGAAGACCCATTGGGGGAATTCTGCCTGATTTGTCAGCAAGAGGGCTATGATATCTATCCTATGGATATCATTCAAGCCGGAGATGAATTTTACGCCACAATGAAACGAAGCACCAATGGCGGTGGAGAAAATTCTCCTGTTCTCACTTGCGAAGATGATGCATATGAACTATTTTTCGCCGGTCTTGAAACCGACAACTGATTTAAGTCCTGTCTAGCACCTGGCTAAAAACTTATTTGCGTTTTCTTCTCTTCCATGTCACTCCACCGACACCTGCACCAAGTGAAGATACTGCAAGACCTAACCAACCAAGCACGCTTGTCACATCTCCTGTTTTAGCAGCATTTGTTCCACTTGTCTTTGTTGTGTTGCCTGTTTTATTGGTTGTGCTATTCGTCTTATTTGTTGTCTGTGTTGTCTGACTTGATTTCTTAACCAGTCCTTTGATTGCACTGTTCAAAGTATTGCTTGCCTCATCCACTGCTGTCTGGCTTTCTTTTGCCTGCAAAGCACTCTTTGCTTTTGTAAGTGCTGTCTGCATTGCTTTCCAGCTATCTGCTGTGTAATCTGCTTCTTTCAACGCTTCTGCATCAGAGATTGCTTTTTCAAGTGAAGAAGTATCAACACTTACCGGCTGTTCTGCTTTTACAAGAGCTGCCTTTGCTGCATCCAATGTTGCTTTTGCCTGATCTACTGCTTCCTGACTTTCTTTTGCTTCTGCTACGCTTCTTGCATTGACAAGGGCTGCCTGATATGTTGCCCAGCTTTCTGCTGTATAGTCAGATTCTTTTAATCCATCTGCTTCTGCGATTGCTGCTTCCAGTGCAGAAGTATCAACTACAACCGGTGCCGGAGTTTCTCCTGCAACCTTATAAGTAAATGTAAGAGGGATTGTATATCCCGTTGAAGTTACTGTAATCTGGAATTCTGTTCCCGCTACCGCATCTTTAAATGGCGCTGCATCTGTCTTTAATGTTCCGTCACTTCCAATAATCTCAACTTTACCTCTTCCGGTTGCTGCATAATCTGTACCATTTACATTTACAGAAGTGATTTTCCCAATATATGAATTTAATGCATCAGCATCAAATCCTTCTGCCTGTACAAGTTTCTTATTCTCTGAATCATAAGCAGCTGGCATATTTGTTGTTGTCAGCAGGAAGGATGTAACAATATCTGCATATTTGCCATTTTTATCTTTTACTGTGAGCGTATATTTACCTGGCTCTATTGAACCTGCCGCTCTTGTTTCTGTGGTTGCCTTATATGTCAATACATTTCCTTCTACTGTCACGTCTAAACCATCCACACTATACTCTGGATCAAAGTCGTCCTGAAGATTCAATTCAATTGTTGTCTTACCTGCAGAAATATCTGAATCTGCAACCTTAACAGCATCTTCAGTTTTTGCAAATTTTACAGGAACATAAAGGTCTTCGATATCAATTGTATACAATCCATTTGTTGTGTAATATTCAATACTGTCAATTGTCTTGCCCATCATAGATGCATAATGTGCGGAAGATGTTGGGCACCCATGTACTGAATCTGTATATCCTGTACTCCAAGCCAGCTCATTTCCTCTCCAGATATTTTCAAGATGACGCATACCATATGCTGTTCCATCAGTTGTTTTTACAACAACCGCATTTACATTGGAAGATGTGATTTCATCTTTCGGAAGTCCATCGAGATTAAGCTGATAATCACCATAAGAAGACCGTGTTAATAATTCTGCTGTAACTCCTGTCAGAGCTTTTGCTCCCTGTCCTTTTACCTCACTGAATACAAGATTTCCATTTTCATCAAGTGAAACTTCTTTGTAGTTTGCAGGAGTCTCTGTTAATGGATAATAAGCATATGTTTCATTCTGGAATAACGTATCTTTTCCTTCCAGTGTTGTTGTAGATGTTTTTCCACGATTTGTTACTGTAATTTCTACCTTATCTGTATCTTTGACTTCTTTATATTTTGTAAGATCTACAGAAGAATCCACTTTTACTGCATATGTAATACCATCAATTTTAGAACCATCTTCATTTGCATGATAAGAACCGCCTGAAAGTCCCGTTGTGCGTGTTTTATTCAATGTAGCTGAAGTAAATGCATCCACTTCTACTTCATTGTTTGTTGTCTCTGCTTTATAGAATGCTGCATACGGAATATTCATAAGGACATATGTTTCTTTTGTCTCTGCCTTCACCAGATTATTGATTGCTTCTGTCAAATGTGTTGTCTGCTCTTTTACTTCTGCCTCCAATGGTTTTTCTTTTGCAAGCAGGTCTTTTGATTCCTGAAGTTCTGTCTGCAGATTGCTCCAGCTATCTGCTGTGTAATCTGACTCTGTAAGTCCTTCTGCCTCTGTTACTTTTGCCTGTAATGCTGCAAGATCTTCTGCACTTGCTTCTTTTTCTTCTAATGCAAGATTATCTGCTCCTACTTCAAATTCATATGTGTAATCTTCATATCCAAGTGCATATACTGTCAGTTTCCAATATCCTGTTCCGTCTGTTCCTGCTGGTAACTGGCATCTCTCTGATTCTGTCAACGCAAGCTGGATTCCCATTGATTTGTGCATCCAGTTGTCTGATGCGAACTTTGTTCCATATGTTGCAACTGCATTTGTTCGGCTGCTGTCTGAACCATAGTATGTCCACTCTACTGCCTGCATATTTGCTCCCAGGTCTCCGTAGTTTCCATCCAAGTCTACTCTCAGGAAATCTCCGAATGCTCCTGTATTTTTCCTTTCATCTGTTGTTTTTCTTACAGATGGTGTTACATCCGCTTTCTTTAAGCTGACATCTTTCAGTCCGGATTCTGTTCCATCATTCTTTCTTGCTGAGAACTCAAAACTTCCGTCATCATTCTTTGTCGCTTCTTTTAAGCCATTTGTATTATCTGTTACATTTGCTGTCACTTCATAGGCACTTAAGTTTCCTTCTCCGTATCCACCTCTAAGTGTTCCACCATTCTCTACTACCGCATATTTCTCTTTTAATGCTGAAAGGTCTGCTGTCTTTACTTTTACCGGTACATACTTCAGTCCTGTTACTTTATAATCTTTGATGTTTGACTTAATATCACCAATTGCAACTTCCTGTCCGTCTGTTGTTACAAATATGGTTTTATCTTTCCAATATGCAAGATTGTATATCTGTCCATCGTTTGTCTCAATCACTGCACTACACTGGAAACTACCTCTGTGAAGGCCATGATTTGACGTTGCTCTTGTTACAGCATCAAAAGCTCCCTTGTCATATTCTTTATGGGAATCTAACACATCAGATGATGCTGTGCTTCCTGCATTCAATACGCCTTCATTTACCCAGTACTCTGCCCATGTCATTCCTACATAAACATATGAATACTCTTCCTTTGTCTCTGCTTTCACCAACGCATTTACCGCTGTATTCAATGTGTCTTTTGCTTTATCCACCGATTCCTGGCTTTCCTTTGCTGCCTGTGCACTTTCTGCTGCTGTCAATGCAGTCTGCATTGCCTTCCAACTATCTGCTGTATAGTCCGATTCATTCAATGCTTTTGCTGCTACAATTGCCTGCTCCAATGCTGTTGTATCTACTGCTGTGGCTGTTCCTGCTGAACGGATTGCTTCGAGTGCAGCTTCTTTTATTGCTTTTGAAGTACGTGTTGCCTGACTCACTGTATCCCAACTATTGATTGTATCTTCTGTTGCGACCTGACCTACTAACTTTGTTTTTATTCCTTTTGACTTATCATATGCCTTCGAAAAATAACTGTCATTTGCACTCTCATATCCATTCTTTGTTGTTACTACAATATCTGAAAACTTTCCGTTTTCTACTTTCAAATCAACTTGGACATCATATTCATTCCACTCATTTTCATCGTCCACGTCTTCCTGAGTTCTCGTTACATGCTTTGTACTTGTATACACCCCATCTTTCGCAACTTCACTTCCTGTTGCCGCAAATACAGTAGACGGGCAAAGTCCCGCTACCATCGACATTGCCACAGCCATTGTCATTGCTTTTGTTGTTATGTTTTTCTTTTTCATTAGGTTCCTCCTTTTAAAAAGATTTTATTGATAAAATTTATTATTAAGTTAGCTTTCACTAACCTATAATCAAAAAAAATTATATAGTTTCCATTGATTTTACTGCCTCTTTTTTCACAACCGGAAGCAGTTTTTTACTTAATATTCCAATCAAGAATCCGGTTATTGTTCCTGCTGTCAGAAGTACTGGAAGATAATATACTAATTTCATGTTCTCTACCACGATAGAAGCAACAATCAATTGACCGATATTATGTGAGATTCCTCCTGCGACGCTGACTCCCACTTCGGAAAACCCTTTTGCCTTTTTCAAAAGCGTCATAACTAGAACACTTAATATTCCACCTGCAAGACTGTATATAATTGACATTCCATTTCCAAACATAAAGCCAATCAGAAGTACTCGCATAACTACTACCAACAATACTTCCGGAAGTGTCAGAAAATATATTCCGGTCACAGTAACCAGATTGGCAATCCCAAGCTTCATCCCTGGCACTCCAAAATTGATTGGAATCAGGCTTTCCACATAGCTAAATATCATTGCAACTGCAACAAGCATTGCCATATTCGCAATCTTCTTATTACGATTCATTCCCTTCACTCCTCTGTTTATTTCGATATGGTATCAGGCATATCTTCCACTGCATTATCATCTTCCAATCCATTTACATCCAATACTTCCACAACTAATTTATGTGGAAGGCAGACTATCGTCTGTGTACGACCATTGATTTTTCCCTGCTCTTCACAATATCCATCCGGACAATTTGCCTCTTCCATATACGCCGAGCCATCTTGAATTCGAATACGGTTATAAAAGTCATCTTCTTTTACTTCAATCACTTGATTTTTTTCAAGAGAATACGTACCATATACCACTCCATCAACTGTTATCTGTATCTGATTACCCGCTTCATTTCTGGTCAAATGCATGACCAGAAACAAAACAAGTGCAATGGCGAGAATTCCTCCACCAAGTACGACATCATTTTTCTTCATCCTTATACTCCTGCCCAGATTAAGATTGCTGCTAACAAGATTCCTCTAAAAAGTGTAAACCAGATTTCATTTCCTTTCAGGCTTCGAATTCCAGTATGGATGTTTCCTTTCGGACATGTATCTATACATTTCTGACACTGGAAACAATCCCCTTCCACTCTCGGTGAACCATCCTTTGGAAGTCCAATTCCAGAGGGGCATTTTTTTGTGCAGGCACTGCATCCTTTGATACAGTTCTCGCGGTCACGATGTAATGCGAAGAACGGAAATACCGGAAGCAATGAAAATACCGCCCCCATCGGGCATAAATTTCTACAGAAAAATCTCTCTTCCAGACACATACCTACAAGTATCAGAATTAAAATAAGTAAGCCAACGATATAACCACCCAATTTAAAATTACCTGCTCTTATCATGGAAAACACATCCCAGGGGCTTGTCCCTTTTGCTTTACCATATACACCTGCAAAACACATTAAGACAATCGCTGTCAGTACAACATATTTTAATTTGTCCAACCAATTCGCCCATTCATCTGAAATCAGAAGCGGTTTCTTTTTGATTTTCTTGAAAATGTATCGGTACAAAACATGTACTGCATCTCCCAATGTCCCAAATGCACAGGCAAATCCGCAGAAAAATCTGCCAAATAATATCGTGTATAAGCAAATCAGAATAAGTACTGTCACAAAAGATGTGAGCTCAATCCGCCCTCCTGCTCCAATCTGTGTAAATATGTATTTCACTCCGGCAAATGCTGCTGTATATACAGAAGGAATGAAAATAAAATACAGAAGTTGAATCGCAGCCCGTAACCATGTATGTATCTGTTTTAATTGTTTTTTTGACACAGAATGTAGTTCTATTTTTTTCATCTTACTTCACCGCCTTTTCTAAAGCTTCTTGTGAAGCATTTTTAATTCCTGTCGAGCTAAATGTTGCTCCGCTGATAGTATCTACATCTGTACTCTGTGACTCGATGATTTTCGGAATGATGTCTTTTGCCATAGACAGATAAGCACCATCCTCTTTTTGAGCACTTACAATCTCGATTGCTGTGATTTTTCCTTTTTCTACCTTCACCTCAACAGCAACCGTTCCGCCGAAGCCTTCTGCCTCTCCCTGATAAGTACCATCTTTGTAATTGCTGTCGTTACTTTCTGCTGACTGCGTCTCCGTCACCTGTGCCTTCAGTTTTGCAATCTCTTCATTTTTTTCTCTTGCATCCAGAACCGAATTATATCCGACCAGAATGCCTACAACCATAATCAGACTCACGACTCTAATCCAAAACTCCCTCATCGTTATTCAGCCTCCGTCTTTTCCGGCCGTTTCGCCTCTTCCAGTGCTTTCTCACAGCCTGCTACGATTGCATTCGAAGAACAAGTTGCTCGCGATACCGCATCAATTTCTTCCGGCAATCCCTTGTTCACAATCTGAGAAATGACACCTTCTTTTGATGATGTACCATTGGTTGCTTTCTTGATATAACTATCATTTGTAGATGAGCCATCACCATAAATATCCGTGATTGCTACGATTTTATCATCACGAATCGTCACATTCATCGTTAAGTTATATGTCTCAAAATCTTCATCTTCATCCGGTTCACATGGCACTGTCACCGTATAAGTTCCATCAATGTAGACTCTGTCATCTTTATCTTCATTATCTCCGGAATCCTTTTTCTCCAGCAATGTCACCGCCTGATTCAAGTTATCTAATGCCTTATTAACAACCGCTTGTTCTTTCGCTTCCATTGCCTCTTTTGCTTCCTGCAATCTTACTTTAAGAACTGCCCAGGTTGCTTCTGTGTATTCTGACTCTTCCAGTTTATTTACATTTTCAATTGCTTCTGTAAGTTTTGCTGTATCGACTTTCTCATCCAGTGATTCTCCGTTGGTTGCTTTCTCTGCCTGCTTCAATGCATTCTTGATTGCGTTTAGCAAGCCTTTGGAACTGTAAGTTGCCCCTGAGACAGTATCCACATCGGTACTCTGTTTTTTCATAATATTTTTCACAACATCCATTGCACGATTGAAAAATGCCTCATCATCCGAATTATCCGTAACCAAAATTGCCTTTAGTGTATGTTCCTGAATAACAACTGCAACACTGACATCTCCGCTGTAGCCCTCTGCTGTTCCATAATAGATTCCTTCTTTGTACGGAACAGTTCCGGTAATTGTATCTGTTGTGGAATCATTCTTATCTGACTGACTTGTGTTGCTGCTCTGACTACTGCTGTCTGTACTGCTGACCACCGCCTGACTGAGTGCGTCTCGCACCGCTTGAATGATTCCGACTGAACTGTAGGTTGCTCCAGATACGGTGTCCACATTCGTACTCTGATTGGAAATAATTGCATTGATGATAGAAGATGCCTTGGAAATGTATTCACTTCCATCATTATTTTCCAATATTTGAATTGCAGCAATCTTACCACCACTGATATCTACCTGTACCTTCAGGGTTCCTCCAAATCCTGTACCGGTTCCATAATAAGTTCCATCTTTGTAGCCGGACGCGTCTTCTACCTGAGCCACTGATGTAGGACGGATTTTGCGGACATTCAAAATAAAAAAGAATGTGGAGGTAACAGACAATGGCAAAATCATTATTTGAGGAACTGGGCGGCAAATACGAAAGGCAAGGGGATTATTTGATACCGTGCTTAACTGTACCCGCCGAAGAAGAACAGGCAATAGGCATCTGGGGGCAACGGCATTTAGATTATCTAAAACAGTACCGTAAAGTTACATACACCAATCTTCTTACAAGCGGCAGGCTAAACGCCTACCTTGCCGACATCAACAGACAGGCACAGGAACGCTTTGAAAGGCTCATAGAGGGTATGAAACAGGCACAGGGCATAACGGAACAGCTAAAGGCAGAAAACGCCTTAGAATGGACAGGATGCCTCAATAACATAAGGGCTTGTGCGAGGGAGATTGTGGAAAAGGAAATTATTTTTGCATAAACAGATGATTAGTGGCAGGGGGAAATCCTGCCGCTTTTTCTGCTTTAGTTTGTCAGCTTGACAAATAAAGGGTTAAGGAATATAATTAGATTCAGTATTATACAAGGAGTTAATAAATATGCGGCAAGGTATTCTTAAATAAACTGTCAATTTGATAGTGGGAACAAAAAGTAGCAGTCCCGTTTCACTTTTAATATGGGGCTTAGTTTTTTGTACCCAGTTTAAGAATACTTTTATCATGTAATTTTATATGCCCGAAAACATATAAGTGTTTTGGGGCTATTGGAGTTATTTACCCAGTGATAGGAGTATTTATCACTGGGTATTTTTATGCCCTTTTTTGGGTGTTGATAGGAGGAAAATCACATGAAAATAATTAACTTAGGCATTCTGGCTCACGTTGACGCAGGAAAGACAACATTAACGGAGAGTTTATTGTATACCAGTGGTGCAATTGCAGAACCAGGGAGCGTAGATAAAGGCACAACAAGGACAGATACAATGAATTTGGAGCGTCAAAGGGGAATCACTATCCAGACAGCAGTGACATCTTTTCAGTGGGAGGATGTAAAAGTCAACATTATAGATACGCCAGGCCATATGGATTTTTTGGCGGAAGTATACCGTTCTTTATCCGTATTAGACGGAGCAGTATTATTAGTTTCTGCAAAGGATGGCATACAGGCACAGACCCGTATACTGTTTCATGCACTACAGACAATGAAGATTCCGACAATTTTTTTCATCAATAAAATTGACCAAGAGGGGATTGATTTGCCAATGGTATATCAAGAAATGAAAGCAAAGCTTTCTTCGGAAATTATAGTGAAGCAAAAGGTTGGGCAGCATCCTCATATAAATGTAACGGACAATGACGATATGGAACAGTGGGATGCGGTAATTATGGGAAACGATGAACTATTAGAGAAATATATGTCAGGGAAACCGTTTAAAATGTCAGAACTGGAACAGGAAGAAAACAGGAGATTCCAAAACGGAACGTTATTTCCCGTTTATCACGGAAGCGCTAAAAACAATCTGGGGATTCGGCAGCTTATAGAAGTAATTGCCAGTAAATTTTATTCATCAACGCCTGAAGGTCAATCTGAACTATGCGGGCAGGTTTTTAAGATTGAATATTCAGAGAAAAGGCGGCGTTTTGTTTATGTGCGTATATATAGCGGAACATTGCATTTGAGGGATGTTATTAGAATATCTGAAAAAGAGAAAATAAAAATCACAGAGATGTGTGTTCCGACAAACGGTGAATTATATTCATCCGATACAGCCTGCTCTGGTGATATTGTAATTTTACCAAATGATGTTTTGCAGCTAAACAGTATTTTGGGGAACGAAATACTGTTGCCGCAGAGAAAATTTATTGAAAATCCTCTCCCTATGCTCCAAACAACGATTGCAGTAAAGAAATCTGAACAGCGGGAAATATTGCTTGGGGCACTTACAGAAATTTCAGATGGCGACCCTCTTTTAAAATATTATGTGGATACTACAACGCATGAGATTATACTTTCTTTTTTGGGGAATGTGCAGATGGAAGTCATTTGTGCCATCCTTGAGGAAAAATATCATGTGGAGGCAGAAATAAAAGAGCCTACTGTTATATATATGGAAAGACCGCTTAGAAAAGCAGAATATACCATCCACATAGAAGTCCCGCCAAATCCTTTCTGGGCTTCTGTCGGGTTGTCCATAGAGCCGCTCCCTATTGGAAGTGGAGTGCAGTATGAAAGCAGAGTTTCACTTGGATATTTAAACCAATCGTTCCAAAATGCGGTTATGGAGGGGGTTCTTTATGGCTGCGAGCAGGGGCTGTATGGATGGAAAGTGACAGACTGTAAAATCTGTTTTGAATATGGATTGTATTATAGTCCTGTAAGTACCCCCGCAGACTTTCGGCTGCTTTCCCCTATCGTATTGGAGCAGGCTTTAAAAAAAGCAGGGACAGAACTATTAGAGCCATATCTCCACTTTGAAATTTATGCACCGCAGGAATATCTCTCACGGGCGTATCATGATGCTCCAAGGTATTGTGCAGATATTGTAAGTACTCAGATAAAGAATGACGAGGTCATTCTGAAAGGAGAAATCCCTGCTAGATGTATTCAAGAATACAGGAACGATTTAACTTATTTCACAAATGGGCAGGGAGTCTGCTTGACAGAGTTAAAAGGATACCAGCCAGCTATTGGTAAATTTATTTGCCAACCCCGCCGCCCGAATAGCCGTATAGATAAGGTTCGGCATATGTTCCACAAGTTAGCTTAACAGCTTGCAAAAGTCATATAAAATGAGATTTGAAAGGATTAGAGACTAATTATGATGAAATGCGAATGGATATTGTGTCCTGTTTGTGGGAGCAAAACCCGTAATAAAATTAGGAAGGACACTGTTTTGGAGAATTATCCCCTTTATTGTCCAAAATGCAGACAAGAAAGATTGATTAAAGTTGACAACTTGAAGATAACTGTCATCAAAGAGCCAGACGCTTAAGACGCAGAGCCGATGAAATTGTGGAACAATTCACGAATCATCGGCTCTTTTTGTTTCGTATTTGAAAGAACAAACTCACCAAATAAAAAAAACGATATTCGGGTGGGTTATTTTGTTATACCCTAAATTACCCTCTGAATTTGTTTTTAAATTTGGAGGGATTTTTTTATGTCCTTTTTTCGGGCAGTTATCTATCTGCTCATACGAAGCAAAATTTATCAATACATAGCATATCAGAGAACGGCAGGAAACCAGTTAAAAAAATTTCTGCCAGTGCAACGGTACTTCTCACCTTGAAAGTAGAAGTACAATCTCCATACAATAGAATTACTATTTCCTATAACCGTAAAGGTCACAGAGCCTTTGCGGTTTTTCTTTTGTCGATTTTTGTTGGAAAGTGCCGTAGGGCTGTTTCTGATATGCGGTGTCGTTCTCCGCCTCTCCATCTGGATTTTTTACATTTCAAAAATTCAGATGGGAGGTATTTATGGTGAAATATGCACCAAGAAAGGTATATATCAGAGAAAGTGGCGGCTATGTGGAATTATCCTACACGGAGTTCTGCCGTTGCAGGGAATCCGACCAGACCTATATGGACAAGCTGTTTATCCCCATTCAAGGCTGTCTGCTTGAAGTCGTGAGGGAGCAATACACAGACTTCTACCGTGACAAGGAACGGTGGCGTTATCTGCAAAAATTAGATACAAAGAATAGACTGCTATCTCTCGACGGATTTACGGACAGCGAGGGGAATCCTCTGGACTTTATCACTGATGAAGCGGTGGACATTGCAGAAACCGTTGTCAATGCGGTCATGGTGGACAGGCTGAAAGCCGCCCTGCCTTTGCTGTCGGATAGTGAACAGGAGCTGATACAGGCAATCTTTTTTGACGGACTTTCCGAGCGTGAAGTCGGGGCGAGGTTGGGCATAACCCAGAGCGTTGTAAACAAACGCAAAGCCAGAATCCTAATAAAACTAAGAAAGATAATAGAAAATTAAAATTTAAGGCGTTCAGCCCCCTTGTTTTTTCCTTTGGGAAGATGAGGGGGCTTTTCTCTGCCCTCTCAATCAATTCTGATTGGAGGAAGTAAGAATGGCATACAACCACGGACGGGAGGACAGGAAATGGCGTATCTGGAAAGAAGCGGAGGAAAAGCTGCTGCGTGAGTGCGGCGTTGATGAAGCGACCATTGAGCAGATACGCATGGCGGACAGGGCAGACTTCAATTCCAACAGGCGGTTTTACCGATGGACGAATGACGTTGCGGAATATCTTGAGGACATGGCAGGCAGGGAGCGGCAGGCGGAAGTGGGTACGGTTGCGGAGTTACTGGAAGAGATTGAGAGCGAAAATCTCTATCAAGTATTAGTCACGGTGGACGGGCGTACCTTGAAAATCGTCCTGCTGAAAATGCAGGGGTATTCCACAAAGGAGATTGCCCCGCTTGTGCATTTGACGACTGGTGCCATCTATGCGAGGTTAGACCATCTGCGGAAGAAGCTGCGGAAAATTTTATAGCTTCTAAAACAGCCTGCCATCCTGCGGGCTACTGGGTGAGGGATGGAAATCCCCTCACTCATTTTTTGCAGGAGGACAACAGGATGGCATACAGGGTTAAGGCATACACGCTTCGGGAGGAATCCACGGAAAGCGGCACAAGGTATTTTATCAGCTTTAAGGACGGGCAGGGCAAATCCCACGAGTTGGAAGTGTCGGAACAGTTCTTTATGGAGTTTCGGCAGATGGAGCGCAGGAACAGGAATCTTTTCTAATGGGACGAGCGGCACAGGGAGTTTAACGAGGTATGGGACGAAACCCTTTACAGACGGGCGTTGCGTGTGCCTAAGAGCCTTGATGAACGCATGGTTGAGGAAGAACGGAATGAAACGCTCTATAAGGCGGTTGGGAGCCTTCCAGAGATACAAAGGCGGCGTTTCCTGCTCTACTACGAGTATGAGTTCAATTTTTACCAAATCGCCGCTATGGAGCATTGCACCGCTTCGGCAATACAGAAATCTGTTGCGATTGCAAAGGAGAAAGTAAAGGCGGAAATTGAAGAAATATCTCCAACCGTGACCGACACCGCCCGAAAAAGAAATCTGTTTTTTATTTGTGTGGGATTGGCGGCATTACATACTCTCACTTTTTTCCGTGGGAGTAAATCTATTTTTAAGGAGGTCAACGCCTATGTGCAACGAAAACAAAGACACCGCCCGAAAGGAGGAAAGCCATGCAGAAGTTACAGACAGTCAACGCCGAAACGCTCCTTTATGAACCGCTTGAGAAACCATCCTTTGTGGTGGACAGCCTTATCCCGACAGGCTTATCGCTGTTCTGCGGCTCACAGAAGATAGGCAAAAGCTGGCTCATGCTGAAGCTATGCTTATGCGTGTCGCAGGGAATCCCTTTATGGGATATGCCGACAATGGAGGGCGATGTGCTTTACCTCTGCCTTGAGGACACGTTCTGCCGCATACAGGACAGGTTATTTCGTTTGACGGACGAAGCAAGCGGGCGGCTCCACTTTGCCGTGGCAAGCTGCAAGCTGTCAGACGGTCTTATCGTGCAGCTTGAAGATTATCTGAAAGATTACCCAGACAGCAGGCTCATTGTCATTGATACCTTGCAGAAAGTCCGTACAGCTTCAAAAGACAATGCCTATGCAAGCGACTATGGGGACATCTCCCTCATCAAAGACTTTGCCGACAGGCACTCTCTGGCGGTCATTGTCGTACACCACATCCGAAAGCAGAATGACAGCGACGTGTTCAACAAGGTGTCTGGGACGACAGGATTAACGGGGAGTGCGGACGCTACCTTTGTTCTGGAAAAGGAGAAACGTGCGTCTGACACCGCCAAGCTGTATGTGACGGGCAGGGACACGCCTTATCAGGAATACACGCTGCGTTTCCGTGATTGCCGTTGGGAGCTTGTGGAGCGGAAAACGCAGGAGCAGCTTGCGAAAGAAACGATACCAGATGTCCTTTTTCGGTTGGTGGATTTTATGAGGGATAAGGAAGAATGGATAGGCACGGCAACGGAACTGTTAGCCGCTATGGGGGAAACGGAAACCATACCCACGGTGATTACGAAATGGCTGAATGAATACCGCACCACATTTTTAAGCGAGAACCGTATCTGCTACCAGTACAGCCGCAGGAAAGACGGCAGGCGGATTGCCCTTGCAAGGAGGGCGGGTGACAGCGGTGATGGTGGTGACAGCGATATTAGGATACCCCCCTGTTACTGTCATTGACGCTTAAAGCCATGTAAAGCTGGCGGCTCTGCCCTGCGGGTGACAGCAGTGACGGTGGTGACAGTGATTTTAGGATACCCTGCCGCTGTCATCCCTACGGGAGAACACCCCGTAAACGCAAAATGCAGGCGTGAGATTTACTCGCCCTTTTCGGTCGTGTAAAACCACCCCTGCGGTCAGAAAAATCATTCCGATTTTTCCGACTGCGTTTACAGGGTGTAACACACTACACTTTGCCCTGCAAAGTCGTGTGCCAGACGTTCCCTCTGGACTCCCTTAAGGCGGGGCTGTGCCCTGCTATCCTACGCCTTACGGCTTCGGATAAAAGAATGGCGGCATGACGGTGACGGCTCTTGCGAGGGGGGTATCCCAAAAACACCGTCATCATCGACATGACCGTCATGCAGGGGGTGAGGGTGACAGTTGCGGCAGTCGGCAGGGGGTATCCCAAAACTGCTGTCACCACCGTCACCGCTGTCACCCCAAAGGACGGTCACCCGCCGAAAGAAAGGAGGAATCCGCCTATGCCTTATGCAATCCTGCGTTTCCAGAAACGAAAAGCGGGCGGCGTTGCGGCTTGTGAACGCCACAACGAGCGGAAGAAAGAAGCCTACAAAAGCAACCCAGATATAGATATGGAACGCTCTAAAAACAATTACCATCTCATAGCACCACCAAAGTACACCTACAAGAAAGAGATTAACCGCATGGTAGCCGAAGCGGGGTGCAGGACAAGGAAAGACAGCGTGATGATGGTGGAAACGCTCATCACAGCTTCACCAGAATTTATGAACCAGTTACCGCCCGAAGAACAAAAAGCGTATTTCCAGACGGCTCTTGACTTCATTTCGGAGCGTGTTGGAAAGCAGAATATCCTCTCCGCTGTCGTCCATATGGACGAGAGAACGCCCCATATGCACCTCTGCTTTGTGCCGATTACGCCAGACAATAAGCTGTCAGCGAAAGCTATCTTAGGCAACCAGAAATCATTATCCGAGTGGCAGACCGCCTACCATGAGCGGATGTCCTCACGGTGGAATCAGCTTGAACGGGGGCAGTCCTCAATGGAAACCAAGCGGAAACACGTCCCCACATGGCTCTATAAATTAGGCGGCAGGCTTGATAAACAGTATGAAGAAATCGTGTCTGCCCTATCCGACATCAACGCCTTTAACGCAGGGAAGAAAAGGGATAAAGCGTTAGATTTACTCTCTGCATGGCTGCCAGACGTGGAGAAATTCTCTAAGGAAATCGGGAAACAGCAGGCGTATATCGACAGTTTGAAAGAGAGAATTGGGCAGGAATCAGACTATGCGGGGCGTATGCGTGATGAAAAGTACGAGCAGGAACTAAAGGTGCAGAAAGCGAATCAGAAGATATTTGAATTGCAGAGAACCAACGAGCAGATGGGGCGGCTGCTGTCAAAAATACCGCCCGAAGTGTTGGAAGAATTGCAGAAAAATCATAGAAGCAGAGCGAAAGAAAGGTAGATATGTGAATGAAGAAACAGGATTTTAAGGTGTTAAAGACCAAAGACTTGTACCCGTTCCCCGACAATCCGTTTCATGTGGCAGAAGATGAAACACTGTCAGAGTTAGCGGAAAGCATCAAGGAATTTGGCATTGTCACGCCGATAATCACACGCCCGAAAGAGGACGGGGACGGTTATGAAGTGATTGCAGGACAGCGGCGTGTCCGTGCTTCTGAACTTGCAGGGATAAATACCGTGCCTGCGTTTGTCCTGCCCTTAGACCGTGACCGAGCCATCATCACCCTTGTAGACAGCAATTTGCAGCGTGAGAATATCCTGCCATCGGAGCGGGCGTTTGCTTACAAGATGAAATCCGAAGCCATGAAGCGGCAGGGTTTCCGCACAGACTTAACCTCGTCACAAGTTGTGACGAAGTTGCGGACGGACGACAAGGTGGCACAGGGCTTCGGCGTGGGCAGGATGACCGTGCAGCGTTTTATCCGCCTGACGGAACTGATACCGCCGATTTTGCAGATGGTGGACGAGGGGAAAATCGCCCTCACGCCTGCGGTGGAACTGTCCTTCTTGAAGAAAGACGAGCAGGAAAACCTCTTTGCCACGATGGAGAGCGAAGAAGCAACGCCCTCACTCTCACAGGCACAGCGGATGAAACAGTTAAGCCAGAGCGGGCGGCTTGACATGGATACGATATTTGCGATTATGACGGAGGAAAAGGGCAACCAGAAAGAAACCTTGAAAATCAACACAAGCAAGCTGAAAAAATACTTTCCGAAGAACACAACGCCGAAGCAGATGGAGGAAACCATCATCAAACTTTTGGAGCGTGAGTTGCAGAGGAAACGCAACCGTGACAGCCGCTAATCTTCTTTTTTCGGGAAGTAAATACAGAGAGTTGAGGTATGGAGAATGAGAGAAATCCAGTATGAAATCGTAAAGGAAATCGCAGTATTGTCTACGGGCGACAGTGGCTACACAAAGGAAATCAATCTCATTTCATGGAATGGGAAAGAGCCGAAGTATGACATCCGCAGCTTTTCCCCGAACCGTGAAAAGTGCGGCAAGGGAATCACGCTGAACGCTGATGAAGCGGCGGCACTCCTTAAAGCATTACAGAAAGAATTAAACAGCGAGGATTAATGGTATCTGATTGGCAGGGCGGGGACATTTCCAAACTCTTCCCTGCCCTGTCTGGAAAGGAAGATTTAAGTATGGGCGAGGATAAGAAAGCAGATAAAAAGAGAAAGCGTATCGTGCCAAAAGCACCAGTGCAGATGATAATCAGCCGTGAATATGTCGGCACACAGACCGTTACAGAAGCGTTTGTCCCGATTATCTCCGAGGATATTCGGAAGAAGATTGCCGAGGGCGACACCTTCGACAATGAGGGGCTGTCCGCTTAGAATGTACGCAATGGGACATGAAAACAGATAGGACAGATACGGAGGTTTTACAGTATGGCAGGAATCAAAGAAGAAAAGAAAATCTATTTAGTCGGCATTTATTGCCGCTTATCTAAAGACGATGGTACGGATAACGAGAGTGCGAGCATTGCGACACAGAAATCCATCCTCACGGATTATGTGAAAAAGCAGGGATGGCACATAGCAAAAACGTATGTGGACGATGGTTATTCTGGTACAAATTTCCAAAGACCAAGTTTCCAGAATATGATAAAAGACATTGAAAGCGGTCTGATAAACTGCGTGATTACGAAAGATTTATCCCGTCTGGGGAGAAACTATCTTGATTGTGGGTTATATCTGGAAGTTTTCTTCCCAGAGCATAACGTGAGGTATATAGCGGTCAATGACGGCGTAGATACCTTGAATAAATCTGCTATGGACATCACGCCTTTCCGCAACATTTTAAACGAAATGTATGCCGCTGACATATCTGTTAAGATAAAATCGGCATATCGGGCGAGGTTTCAACAGGGGAAATTCATGGGAACTACCGCCCCTTATGGCTATATCAAAGACCCTGCCGACCACAACCATCTGCTGATAGATGATAAAGTGGCACATGTTGTAAAAGAGATATTCGACCTTGCATTAAAAGGGAATGGAGTTGCCAAAATTTGCAGACATCTTAATAAACAGCATATCCTACGCCCTGCCGCTTATGCGGCGGAGCGTGGCGAAACAGGCTTTGAACGTCATTTTGAGGGGAACGAGGACAAACGCTATATTTGGAGTGGAACAGCGTGAGGAGCATTTTAAGAAGCCCGATATATGCGGGAAATCTTGTAGGCTACAAACGGATTGCCGCCAATATGAAAAGCAAGAAACGCCCCTCTAAGCTGCCCGAAGAATGGGAAGTGATACCCAATACCCATGAGGGAATAGTCACGCAGGAGGAATTTGATATTGTCCAACAGCTTATTACAAGTCGTAGGCTTCCACAGAACAAGGGAGGATTTGTAAATATTTTTGCAGGCGTTATCAAGTGTGTGGACTGCGGATGTGCTCTGCGGGCAATGAACGTACACAGGAGGAAACGCCCAGAGATTATCGACTGTGTACAGTATTCATGTAATAATTATGCAAGAAACGGAAGAAGCGAGTGTAGTGCCCACAATATAGAAGCAAGGGATTTATTCAATGCCGTTCTTGCCGACATCAACTGTTTTGCGGATATGGCAGTGAATGATGAAAAGGCGGTCAGGGCCATAGAAAAGCGGCTCACGGAAACAGACCAGAGCAGGGCGAAAGCATTAGAGAAAGAACGTAAGAAGCTGAACAAACGCCTTGCGGAACTGGACAGGCTGTTTTCCTCTCTCTACGAGGATAAGGTCATGGAGCGTATTACCGAGCGGAATTTTGAGATGATGTCGGGGAAATACCAGAAAGAGCAGCTTGAAATTGAAGCAAGGCTGAAAGAGGTGACGGAAACTCTTAATGAAAGCTACGAGAAATCACGGGGAATCCGTGACTTCCTCGCCCTTATCCGAAATTATCAAGGCTTAAAAGAACTGGATGCAACAGTTATAAACGCACTCATAGACAAGATACTTGTTTCGGAGCGTGAGAAGATGGCAGACGGAACAGTGAAGCAGGAAATCAAGATTTACTATAAATTCATCGGCTTTGTCGATGAATTACATATCATACCTACAAAACGGTGGGCAGCAATGCCCGCTAAAAATTGTACGGTGTGCGGCGTTGAATATGTCCCGGGCTCTGGTGCATCAAGGTATTGTCCTGCTTGTGCCAAGAAGATACGGAGGGAGAAATCAAACGAGAGCAAACGCAGGAGCAGAGAACAGAAAAGGATAGCATGTATGAACTGTCCGCAAAAAATGACCGACTGAAGTTGAACTTCCAGCTGCGGCTGTTCCACCCGATTGCGACTGGCCTGTCTCACCGCTGTCCTTTTCCCCTGTCAGCGCATTTTTCACAGCACTGATAATTCCATTTGAACTATAGGTCGCTCCCGATACTGTATCCACATTTAATGTCTGTCCTTCTATAATTCGGTCAATCACTGCCTTCGCACGATTGAAAAATGCTGCGTCATCGGATGAACTTAAGATATCAATCGCCACAATCTGCTTATCCTTAATCTGAACGGACACAGTAATATCTCCGGCATATCCGGTACCGGTCCCTTTATAAACACCATCCGCAAGATCAAAAGAGCCTTTTGCTGTACTTTTCTTTTCCACCTTTTCCGATGAAGTTGTTTTTGATACTTTATCTTCCATCCTTTCCGTCTTTTGCGCTGCATAGACCGGTTCCTTATATCCACTTAAAGAACCGACTACACAGGCCGTAACCAATGCGACAGAAAGAATCGGGGCAAACGATTTTATTTTCTTTCCTTTATCGTTCATATCCATAACATTTTCCTCTTCTTTCGCTTTTATTTCTTGATGATTTCCATCTCCATTTCTGTCGAAAAATCATCCTGAATTCCTTCCGTCACATAAAGTTTTCCTTCATCTGTCAGCATGATTATGTCAAACTCATCACTATGCGCTCTCCAGAATTCGATTGCTTTGTCCTTTCCCATAATAAAGAGAGAAGTAGAAAGCCCATCTGCCAATGTTCCATCTTCACTTACAACAGTAACGGATGCCAGACCATTTTCTGCAGGATATCCAGTCTTCGGATCAATGATGTGATGATAAGTCTTTCCATCCTGTTCAAAATATCGTTCATATCCACCAGATGTAATTACAGCTTTATCCTCAACACTTAAGATGCCAAGATAATCCTCTGTATCATCCGGACTTTGTACCGCAACTCTCCACTTGCTGCCATCCGTCTTCGTTCCAAGTGCCTGCACATTTCCTCCAAGATTGACTAATCCTCTGGAAATATTATTTTCCTTGTAAATCTCCATGATTCTTGATGAAGTATACCCTTTTGCAATTCCTCCAAGATCAATTTTCATTCCTTCCTGGCCAAATGAAATCTTTCTGCTATCTTCGTCGTATATAATCTGTGATGCATCGGCAAGTTTTAAAAGAGATTCTAATGTATCCGCTGTCGGCACCTGATAATTCTGTGTTGGGAATCCCCATGCTTCCATGACCGGATAAATTGCAATGTCAAATGCTCCGTCTGTCTCCTTGTTTAGTTCTAATGCACGTTCTACCAAATACCCTGCATCTTCAGACAATGTCGCACTTTTATTTTGATTTAATTGTGCAATCTCACTCTCTTCATTTCCTGTCGAAAGCAGTTCATCCAATCTCTGGATTTCCGCTTCTGCCTCGTCAACCGCTTCCTGCGCCTTGGCACCATATGCAGTCACTGTCATATAAGTATCCATTGCAAATATATCTTTTGACGCTTCCTCATTGGATTCTGCTTTTTCTTCCGTCTGTGTGTTTTTTGTCTCTGTTGTCGTATCCTGCTTTATGTTATTACAACCTCCTAATAACAGTGATACACTAAGGCAAACGCATGCCATTACCGCTTTTAGTTTCATATATCTCCCTTTCGTTACTTTCGTCTAACTTTTTATACTATATTTTATTCTTTAATAGAATGTCAATTACAAATATGTTAATTGAGAAACGTTCTCATTAACAAGAGCCAATTGGGGACGGGGTGGTATGATTCCCCTTAAGTAGACAAGGTAAATAACCAAAATCTACTTAAGGGGGTTTTTTATGTCTAAATATTCAAAAGAAATAATTATAAAAGTATGTGAAGAATACTTATATGGAAACCTTTCAGAAATGGAATTATGTGATAAATATGGCATTCATTTCAAAAATGGCAATTCTATTATCACTGATTGGATTCCAAGATATCTTCAGGATGGAGTTGATGCATTTCTTCCTTCTAGTGGTAACAGAAATTATTTATCATCTGATAAGATTTCGGCGGTTGAAGATTATATTGCTGGAAAAGGTAGTTTAAGAACGATTGCTGCTCGATACGGAATTCCTTCAAAAGAAACACTTAGACGATGGGTTTTATTGTATAATGCTAATAGAAAACTTCGGGATTATAATCCTAAACGGGAGGTTTATATGGCAGAATCAAGAAAAAAAACAACCATTGAAGAACGTAAGAAAATCGTGGATTACTGTATTAATCACAACCACGATTATAAAGGAACAGCAAGTATTTATGGTGTTTCTTATAATCAGGTCTATTCTTGGGTAAGAAAGTATATTACACAAGGTGAAGAAGGATTAACTGATAGGCGAGGACAACATAAAACAGATGAAGAAGTAGATGAATTAGAACGCCTTCGTAGAGAAAATGCTCGCCTAAAAAGACAATTACAAGAAAAGGATATGTTGGCTGAATTATTAAAAAAAGTACAGGATTTCGAAAGGATGTGAGGCTTGGAAAACTCCGCTATGATTCAAAATTTATGGCAATAAAGTTTTTTTATGAAACAAAGAACTGGAGTATTAATTGGATGTGTAAGCAACTTGAAATATCAAGATCTGCCTACTATAAATGGTTGCATCGCGAGATTCCTGAACAAGAAGCAGAAAATATGAAATTGGCAGAACTTATAAAGGAGTATGACGAATGCTTTAATCATATCTTAGGATATAGAAGAATGACTTCATGGATTAACCATTTCAACCATACAAGCTATAATCCTAAACGAGTACATAGAATCATGAAAAAGTTAGGAATTCATTCTGCAATTAGAAGGAAAAAGAAGAACTATACTCCCTCGACACCAGAATCTGTTTCAGAAAATAAGTTAGGCAGAGATTTTTATGCGGATGCTCCTAATAAAAAGTGGACTACGGATGTGACTGAATTTAAAGTTCCAGGTACAAACAAAAAATTGTATTTGAGCGCAATACTTGATTTATATGACAGATATCCGGTTGCATATGTAATTGGCATACGAAATGACAGTAGGCTTGTGTTTAAAACCTTTGATAAAGCACTGGCTGCCAATCCTGAAGCAAGACCACTCTTTCATAGCGATAGAGGATTCCAATACACTAGTAAAATGTTTCAAAAAAAGCTCAACGAACATGAAATAGAACATTCTATGTCACGTGTTGGGCATTGTATAGATAATGGTCCAACGGAAGGGTTTTGGGGGATTATAAAAACGGAAATGTATCAAATGTACGAGATAACAGATGAGACATCATTAAGATTTGCAATATCAGATTACATTAAATTTTATAGTGAGAAACGACCTCAGGATAGGTATCATTGTAAAACCCCACTAGAAATAAGAACGGAAGCCCTTTCCACCGGACAACCAGTTGAATATTTAATTCCACGTAACAAACGAATTGAGAAATATAAAGAAAAATGGTGTGCATAGAAAAACGACCGCGCATTTCGTACGATCGTTCATCAGCACTTTATTTTAGTTATTTAACTTGTCTACTTGACAGGAATCAGATCAGGGTTTTCCGGCTTTTTTTGCAAAGCAAAAAAAGCCGAAAAACCCCGTCCCCAATTGGCCCTTTATATGTTATAATATAGAAAGACAAGGGTGTCAGGTTTCGTGGGAGTCTGATACCTATTTTGTTATAATGAGAAAAGAGGAGGGATTGCATATGCAGTCAAACATTATTGTAACCAGCGTTGTTGTTGTATACCTTCTGGTAATGTTGTTGATTGGTTATTTATCATCCAAGAAAATTGAATCCAACACAGACTTTGTTGTTGCCGGAAGACGTTTAGGACCATTTCTTATGGCCGGTACTCTCGCCGCAACAGAAATCGGAGGCGGAAGCTCTCTCGGTGTTGTTCAGCAGGGTATGGAAAGCCATGGCTTAAGTGCTGCATGGTACATCATCACTATGGGATTTGCCTTTGTTATTTTAACATTCCTGGCACCAAAATTCCGCGCTGCCATGGTTAAAACTGTTCCTGAGTATTTCCGTCGCCGTTATGGAAAGCCATCTGGAATCATTACTTCATTAATTATGTTTGTACCATTAATCGGACTGACAGCCGGACAGTTTATTGCTTCTTCTGTTATCTTATCTACAATGCTGAACATGAACTACAAGACAGCTGTTCTGATCGTAGGTATTGTTGTAACAATTTATGCCATCATGGGTGGTCTCTGGAGCGTAACTCTTACAGACTTCGTTCAGGTATTTCTGATCGTAGTTGGTATGATCATCGCATTGCCATTCGGCATGAATCTTGCCGGTGGCTGGAATAACGTTGTATCAAATGTTCCGGCTGAAACATTTGATATCTTTAAAGGATATAATGTAATGGACGTTATCAGCTTAACAATTATGTACGTTGCTACATTTACTGTTGGGCAGGAAGCTGTATCCAGATACTATGCCGCAAGAGATGGTAAAGCTGCAAGACAGGGTTCTATCCTTGCAGCGATCGTAAACTTTATTTACGCATTTGTTCCTACTCTTATGGGAATCATCGTTCTTGCTTTGATTAACATGGGTAAATTTAATGCTGCTGACTTCCAGGATGTCGGTGCTCGTTACGCACTTCCTGTATTAGCTATGGAAGCTATGCCAGCTCTTATCTGCGGTTTATTATTTGCAGGTATCATCTCTGCTACAATGTCAAGTGCTGACTCAGACCTTCTTGGTGCCGGTGCTATTTTTGCAAATGATATTTACAAAATTGTAATCAAACCTGAGGCTTCCGACAAAGAGGTTATGATTGTTACTCGTGTTACAATGGCAGCTGTTGGTGTTGCTGCTACATTGATCGCACTCTTTAATACATCAAGCATCGTATCTATCTTGATGTTTGCATTTACTCTACGTGCCGCTGGTGCTTTCTTCCCATATGTTCTCGGACATTATTGGAAGGGTGCTTCTCCGGCCGGTACTATCGCATCATTAATTGCAGGTACAATCGTAGTTGTTTACCTTGAGCATATTTCTGGTGGAAACTTGTTCGGTCTTCACTTCAACCAGCCAATCGTACCTGGCTTAGTTGCTGCATTGATCGCATTTTTAATTTTCTCACTGGTTATGCCACCAAAAGAGAAAACAACAGAACTTCCTGCAGAAGAATAATTATTAAATACATATTGGAGCCCCACGATCCATTCAAGTCGATTTTTCTTTAAACAAAAAAACATGGAGAGTTATCCACGATCAGTTGGATTCTCTCCATGTTTTTTCACATTTTATTTTGTTATCCACACATATTACTGTAAATATTTTTATTCCATTTCACAAAATGTTTCTTCCAAATCTTTCACTGTGTCAACAATATACGTTGCCCCTGCTTCTTCTAATTCTTCTCTCGAGCCAAAACCATATAAAACACCCATACTGTCAACACCCATCTTCTTTGCACCATTCACATCATACTTACGGTCTCCAACCATGAGCACCTGCGATTTATCTGTGATATTGCATTCTTCAAATGCATGCTCGATTACTGCCGCCTTGGAACCATTGCGTTCATCCATCCCTGCTCCTGCCACATAATCAAAATATTGTGTAAGATGAAAATAGTCCATTATTCTTCTTGCAAATAGTTCCGGTTTTGAAGTTGCAACAAGTACCTTTTTCCCTTTTTTCTTCAATACCTTCAGCACATCTTCAAAGCCTTCATAAACCTTGTTTTCAAAGATTCCTTTATCTTTATAATACACTCTGTACTGAGCTACCGCTTTTATTGCTTCATCCTCCGAAAATCCATACATTTCCTGCAGAGGTTCTACCAACGGAGGACCGATAAACTGACACAGTTTATCCATATCATTTTCCTCAATTTCATACTGCTTCAACATATATTTTACAGAATTGGTAATACCCTCTGACGAATCTGTTATCGTTCCATCCAGATCAAATAATATTACTTCATATGATTTCATCTATTCCACCTTTTTTTCTTTATTTTTTGCCAAATATTCAACCGCAGATAATGCTGCCACATTTCCCTGACCTGCCGCCTTAATATACTGATATGGCATTCCTGTTATATCTCCACACGCATAGCATCCGGAAATACTTGTTTCCATTTTCAAATTTACTTTCACATGTACCCCATCCAGTTCTACTCCGCCAAGCAGCTGCTCCGGTGAAATGCTTTCACGTAAAACGAAAATCCCGTCTACAATCCATTCTCCTTTATTTGTCTGCAAGCCCTCTACTAAATCTGTACCAAATATTTTCTTCGGCACTTCCCTGACAATTTCAATATTTTCAGAAAGCTGCGGTTCGTTCTTATACATTGGGAAATAATACAACTTATCCACAACTTCTGCAAGAAATTCTGCCTCCGCTTCTTCTCTCTTACTATAGCCGATTACTGCAACCTTTTTTCCTCTGTACAGCATTGCATCACACGTAGCACAATAACTCACGCCACGCCCCAGAAATTCTTTTTCTCCTTCCAACATCTTACCTGTCACAACACCTGTCGCCAGAATGACTGTATCTGCTTCATAGATTTCACCCGATGCCTGGATTCCAAAATAAGAACCCATGCTATAGATTGCATTTACTCTTGCATCAGTAACGGAAATATTCATTGCTTCTAAATGCCTTTGATAGGCTTTAACAAGCCCTTCTCCACTTATTTCCGGTAAGCCCAAATAATTCTGTATCAAATGTGCTTTCTGTACTTTTTCGCTCAGATTTGCCGGTCCCAACAGCAACACTTTTTTATTACGGACTGTGGCTGTAATTGCAGCAGATAATCCTGCCGGTCCGGTTCCGATAATTGCAATATCATATCTTTCCATTTTCTTATCTCCTCTCGTATAATTTTTTATTTATCGTTCCGATCAAATCATCTTGCAGTATTTTTTCATTATAACGAAAATGATGATGCCATACAAGGGAGATAGCATCATCATTTTTATATTCTCTTTTCAGTTGTTACTGTTCTATTATCTTTTTATTCCTCACTCGCTTTTCCAAAATTCACAGCAAGTACAATCATATTGATTCCCTGCATTAAAACAGAAAATGCAATCATATATCCAACTGAGAACATTGTCAATATCGGATGTGTAAAAGCGATAATACTTACAATGATCGATAATACACCACAGATAATCGCCAGAATTCCTTTTCCTTTAGAATCTTTAAACTTCTTCACTCCGGCTACAATCTGGAAGATACCATAAATCAGTACACTTCCGCCAACCAGATAGGTTGCCATGATATCTGTCAGGAATCTCTGTACGCCACTAAACAATAAAACAATACCGCCAAGTCCTTCCAGAACTCCAAGAATACATGCTCCAATATCTTTCTTCTCTTTAGACAATGAAAGTACCACAAGTTCAATACCATTTACTAAGAGAAGCATTCCAAGAATCCATCCGATTGCTAAAAATGTCCTCATAGGTCGAACTACCGCATAAAAACCTAACAGCACTGTCAGAATTCCCGTGATCATTGTGATAATTTTAATTGTTTTATTCTCCTTCATTTTTGCCGCCCCTTTCGCTTCTGCATTTCTTTTGTTTTTTCTATGATAACACAATTTTTTATTTACTTGTTACCTTTTTTATAATATCACTCACGCAGTTAATCAGCAATCTTTTTTACTCAAATATGTATCTTTATTTAATATTTTTCGATAAATCGCAGTAAAATTTAATTAAAATGCGTTTTATTTGTGTTAATTATTGCATTTTAATTGTTTTTATTGTATTTTCAAAGCAACTATAGTAATATAGAATTATCACAATAAAGGAAGGTCTCATATGCGTTATAATGTTCCACTATATTTCGAACGAAAGAATATCAAAAGTTCAGATATTTTTTACCTTACCAGACAGAATCCTCACACAATCATTACGCTTTCCTCAGGAGAAAGCATTACGACTACAATCCCGATAAAAGAACTTATGCTCTACTTGCCGGAAGAAGATTTTCTAAATATCTCAAAGGGCGTTGTTCTTCGAAAAAATCAAATTGTTCATATATCCGACGAAGGACTTTATACAATGACTGATGGTACTGTCTTTCAGGGTAGAAAACGTAATCTGAGTCAGCACAAACAAATCCGTAAGGAACTTGGTTTAAATGCGCAGAACTATTCGGATGTTTCAGAAGACAGCTCACTTCAATTATTTGATAACTGTAGCTTTCTCAATGATATGCCACTTGCTTTTTGTATTATTGAACTTGTATTTGATGCGAATGGACATGGTGTAGACTTTGTATTTCGTTACTGCAATGATGAAATGGCTGTTGTTGAAGGTGTTCCCGTTTCAGAAATGTTGAATCGTTCTTTTTATGAAGTCTTTGAAAACGGGGATAAAAAATGGCTTGTTACTTATGCTGATGTAGCATTAAACGGCAATAAACATATCCTGCAGGATTATAGTCCGGAAATCGACAAGACTCTGACCATCTACTGTTTTCAACCTGCTCCTGGATATTGTGCATGTGTCTTGATTCCATCTTAATTTTCTGCTATTTGGCGGATACGCCACACCGACGAAATGCGTAGCATTTTGGAGGTTGGCTCTGAACAGTTACATTATTTTTCTGTAATCAAAGAGGCTGTGATTTCAAAATGTGTTCTTAACATCCTGAAATCACAGCCTTTTCTATTTCGCTCTATTTTCCTTCTAAAATGGATACGCCCTTACTACCCGCGGCTGCCGCCACGAATATCCAGACGAACCATTTCACCGGATAACACAAAAACAAAAGCATCGTAACTGCCAATGGTTTTTTCATCGTTCCACCGAGCAATGCTGCCGTAACAATTGCTGTCGCAAACACCATATGACTCTCGACATTTCCACAGAGCAGCATTGCAATACCATATCCCATGCATACTCCTGCAAAAATGATTGGGAAGAAATGTCCTCCTTTTAATCCTGACTGTATACAAAGATTTGTAAGCAGAATTTTCAAAAATGCAACTCCGATCAATGCAAGCGGGAGATAATTCATATACTCTTCCATAAGTATGCCCATCTGTTCTTCACCCGAAAACATCACTGCCGGAATCAACGTACCGCATACACCAAGAATTAAACCTGCTAATGTTTCCCTTAAGACTGCAGGTATTTTTTTCGTTGCTGTTTGCATAAGCTGATGTGTCTTTTCATAAAATACTGCCAAAATACAACCGCAAATGATATATATAATCATCAATAGATAGTCGATTCTTCCAACTTCAACCACTGAAAAAGCCGGGAAACCAGAAAGGCCCGCTCCAAACAGTGCTGATAAACCGGCATAAACTCCTGTTGCCGCTGCCAGTGCGATACCATAAATAAATACTTTCGAAGTACCTGACATTTCTAATATTGCTTCCTCCGACTCGCTCTCTTCTACCTCGAAAATTCCGAACAGCGGTGCATGGAATAATACACTCAAAGACGCTGCAACTCCGACCTGAGAATACTCCTTTGCATGCTGCTTCGCAAACTTCAGATTGTCTCCCGCCCAATAGCACAGACCGACGATAATCCCTGTAAGCCCGGCTTCCGGACCGATACTACTTCCTATCAAAAGTGGAAGCAATGCTGCGATTATCATAACCAGCATATTTTTATATTCATAATGCTTTTCTTTTTTCACCTTACCCATTACGGTTTCCATTTCTTCCGGGTAGTCCCCGTATTTTTTACGGAAAAGCCCGATAATTGCCGCTCCTATCGTACACACAACAATCGTATAAAACGGAATTGAAAACCTGCCCGGAATCCATTCCCATATCACTTCCGTTCCAACTGCCAGAACTTTTAAAAGTGCCCACACCAGTCCGCCGGCAAATGCGCCGATAATTGCACAAAACAACCAAAGCTCTAATTGATTTCTCACCTTTGTATTCTTCATAATTCTTCTCCCATTCTTATGCTTTATCTTCCAGCCTTTCCATAGAAAGCCACTTAACCCCGTCCCCAAAGGTCTACCCAAAGGTCTAAAAAAGCCACTTAACCCCGTCCCCAAAGGTCTTTTTCATCAGCCATACACAGCCAAAAGAAAGGGCAATGATTGCCAATGTCAGCCCCGGAACTACAATCCATGCTGATGCATCTGCCGCCTCCATATACTTTTTATAATTATCCAAAAATAGAATATGTATCAGATAAATGCCAAACGAACATCCCGAAAATGTATCCATGATTTTTTTTGCCTTTGGTCCGGGAGAAAATTCGCTTTTCTTTAACCGAATAATATACATAAAGAACATTGCGGCTGCCAATACAAGTATTGGGTTTCCATACTCCATAAATCGTTCACAATGAACACCTTGTTTTATTGTCCCAATCCATGTTAATCCTATGTTTATCAGCATGCATACAACAAATGTTATCGCCGGTATTCGTTGATCTCGAATTACATGTTTTCTATATTTATAAATATAATATCCGATAAACACGTAATACATGTAAACTCGATCCCCGATCAATGGCAGATCATAATATGCTTCTTGATTCCCCAAAGAAGATAGATAATTAAAAATGACTGCTAAGGTGATCACACCAAGAAATGCCTGTTCCAATCTCAAATTCATGTGCTTACACATTACCTGAAAAAACGGAAGAACCATATAAATCGGAATCATTGCATATAAATACCAAAGATGTGCTTCCGCCGGTTCGAATAATATCTTGCGTATATCATACGGCGTCTTCATATAAAAATCATTCCAGATAATATAAATCAGACTCCACACGACAAGCACAATTATAAAGCGCCATAATCGTTTTAAATGTTTTCTCAGAGGTTCTTCTCTCCCTAAAAGGAGTGCACCTGTAATCATAAAAAAACACGGAACGCTTACTCTTGCCAGAACATCTAAAATCATAGAAAATATATATTCTCCCTGACTAATCTCGCCATATGCACGACAGTAATAGTTTGTCACATGGATCACTATAACGGAGACAAACGAAATGATCCGAATCAGCTCCAGATTATAATTTTTTTCCATTAAGAAATTCCACCTTTTCCTTATATTACTTACATTTTTTCATGATATCACAGCTATATTTAAACAGCAATATTGTTTTCTATTGTTATTTTCACTAAATTTATATTATACTTTAATCGACTCAATCTATACTTACTTTTATTTTTCGGAGGATTTTAATTATGAAAAGATTAAAATTATTATGGATAATTTTAAAACGAACGAAAGCTACACAAATAATCCTTGGCTTCGTTCTCTTCCTTTTTGCCAATGCTGCGGTTATCCAGTTGGTTGAACCAAATATTAACCGCTACGGAGATGCCCTCTGGTATTGCTATGCTGTAATCTCCACTGCCGGATTTGGCGATTTCGTTACCGTTACATTTATCGGAAAAATATGTTCCGTATTACTTACAATTTATGCTATTTTTGTAATTGCCATTGTCACCGGAGTGGTTGTCAATTTCTATACACAGATGGTAGAGATGCAAAGAAAAGAAACGCTCATTATGTTTATGGATAAACTAGAAAGACTTCCCGAACTCTCAAAAGAAGAGCTGGAAAGTATTTCTAGAAAAGTACGGGAATTCCGTTAGCAGAAGACTCTTATTCGTCTTCTGCTTCTATTTTGTCTTCATTTCTAACTTGTGGGATCAAAGAAGATGCAAGCTTTCCTCTTTCTCTGTTTTTCAAATATAAAATACCAATAACAGAGAAAACAACCGCCCCAATAAAGTTCACAATCAAGTCTTTCATTGTATCTATAAGACCAATATCAAGATAGCCTCCAAGATTCCACTGCTCCCCATTGATCACTACAGATTGAACATCTACGTGAATCGGAACATTTGCACCTGTAGGATTTAATTTAACAGAATTAATTACTGTAACAATCCAGTCTTTCTGCATATCTAAACCGAAAAACTGATCCATACTAAATTCAAAGAACTCCCACAACACTCCGACTGTCATAGAAAAACAAAATGCAAAAAATGCAACGAAATATGGTGACATCTTAATTGAGAATTTCTCGCTTCGGTTAAAGAGATCGATTAACGCAAATCCTATCGCTGCCATTAAAAATCCATTCGTAGTATGTAAAATGCTATCCCAAATCGGAATTTTTACATAAAAAGCGTTAATTTCTCCCAAAATCTCTGCTGAAAATATAAAGATTAAAATAACTGTTTCCAATCCTACCGGTATTGTAACGCTCAATTTCTTATCCAGAAATTGCGGAACCATGAATAATATCAGCGTTAAAATTCCCAGGAACATGTTGTGATAATTCCCAAGGAAAAATTGTCGTATAACCGAAAATACTACTATCAGCGTAAGTACCATCTGTATTTTTGTTCTATTTTTTCTTGCTTTCATGTTTGTACTCATCTCATTTTCCTCCTCTTTTAACATTCCTGATCGATATCAGCACGATCTATCATAACATTTAAAATTTCCGTGTCTGTGGCACGCATACCAACTCGCCCGATATATCCCATACTCTTAATCGTCTCCTCGATATCATCTTTAATAATACCTTCTCCCGGAAGAAAGCTTTTGTTCCGGATACTAAGCTGAAAAGCCATGAGTGCGGCATCGACGGAAGATGCTATCTTCGCGGCACAGGATGGCTTTGCCCCATCACAAACGATTCCTCCAATATTTCCAAGTGTATTGATAATAGTCAATGAAATCTGTTGGTATGTACCGCCATACATATATGTGATACCTGCTCCCGCACCACATGCTGCACTGACTGCACCACAGTATGCTGAAAGACTTCCTATATAGTATTTCTGATGAATTGCAATCAGATTGCTGACAACTAAGGAACGACAAAGCTTCTCGTGAGATACTTCCCACTCATCCGCATATACGATAACCGGAAGAGACACCGTTATTCCTTGATTACCGCTTCCGGAATTAATCACAACCGGCATAGAACAGCCACCCATACGTGCATCACTTCCGGCTGCTGCCCTGGCACAAGCTCTCGTAATAACACTTTTTCCCCATACATGCATCAACGTTTTTCCAATCTGTGCACCATAGTTATTATCAAGACCTTCCTGTGCTATTGCAGAATTTAATTTAATCTGACGATCAATGATTGGCTGAATATCTTCCATATGAACCTGGTCTGCAAAATCTAAAATATCCTTAACTGTAAGCTTCGATTTATCTACACTCGTCTCACTTTCTGATAAATAAGGATTATCCAGGAGCACCTTTCCATCCTTTTCAATTCTGGTAATATTGGTATGCTGATGCTCAATTGTTACGGACGCATAATGCTCTCCCTTTATCACCTTAGCTGTAATATACAGATTGTCAACACCTTCAACCAATGAGCATGTACAGATGTTCTGGTTGATCAACTCACGAGTTCTGGAAATATCTTCCTCCGTAACCTCACTCAAAACCTCAAGTGTTTTATCTGCATTTCCACCTACAATACCAAGCACTGCCGCAACCTCAATTCCTTTCATCCCATCGGAATTCGGAACCGTAACACCTTTTACATTTTTAATAATATTTCCACTTAGTTTCATCTCCACAGAATCCGGAAATTCTCCAAGAACCTGATATGCTTTTGCTGCTGTATAGGCAATTGCTATCGGCTCCGTACATCCTAGCGCAGGCACAAGTTCCTGTTTAAGAATGTTTAAATAATTTTCATATAGTATCGAGTCCATTTTAATATCTTGTTCCTTTTTCTACATTTTTACTTTTATATTTTTTCACTGCTTTTCTATCTCATTATTTTGTGTTCTATCTTCTTTTCTCACTTTTCTTTTCTTTAAAATCTTTCTAACTACGATTACAACAACCGCAATAACACCTCCACATACAATGAGAATTGGCAATGAACCAAGTATTCCAATTATCAGTCCTCTGATTCCCCTCGCCACTACATATAAACTATTTCCAAATCGTTCTTTGATTTCTTCAAAAAATCCCTTCTCACCAGTCTCTGTCACACGTTCCACTTCGTCTACATACACACTCACTGTACTATAATCAATCTGATTGTCCATTGTTTTGAGCTGACTTTCGTAGTTCTCTATCTCATAACGAATATCCGATAATTTACTTTCAATAGTTAGAATCTCTTCCATATTCTCCGCCTTAGAAAGTAATTCTAATAAACGCTCCTGTTCGGTTTCTAATGCCTTTTTATGACTTTCCACATCTATATACCGAAGTGTTACATCTTCCACAGATTCATTTTTCTGCGTCACATTTCCCAGTTCACTGACCACTTCTACAAACTCATTTAACTTATCCGAAGGAATCCGGATAACATAACTTGCGTATCGAGTAGAATGATGTGCATAACTATTCCCACTAACAGTAGACAGCTCAATATAACCGCCCAACTCTGTAGTCTTTGTGCTTAGGTTAGTAAGAACAGAATCAAATTTCTTTGTCTCCAAAGATAGGGAAACTGTTCGAATCAATTTTCGTCCATTTTCTACTTGCGCTTCCAACCCATTCTCTGAAGTAACGCCCGTATCTGCTGCCTCATCCGTATCCCAATTATATTCGCTATCCATTTCTGCACCCGAACTTACAGTTGCTCTATCTTCCGCGGCCATCTTTGAGCTATTGCCACATCCGGCTGTCATCATCACCAGCATCACTGCCATTAAAAATGCTTCCACCTTCTTTTTCATAGAATCCCTCCTTTGCTCAATAATTCAAGAATGCCTCGGTATTCTTGCTGCGAGGTGCGCGTCATGCAATTGCATGACATACTTCTACTGCGCACCTCTGCAATCCTGCCGGAGGCTATATCAGCTGGGGGGATTGACTCCCAGCCGATATACAAGGTCTTTTTCTATATTTTACCACAACTTCCTCTTAAATGAGCTGACTTCCTTCTTCTTTAAGCCACTTTTTTGCAGCTTTATAGTCTGGACATACCTTCTCTACTTCTGCCCAAAATGCTTTCGAATGATTCATTTGTTTTCTATGGCACAATTCGTGAACTACAACATAATCTAAAACTTCCGGAGGAGCTAACATTAACAGACAGTTAAAATTCAAATTTCCCTTGCTGCTACAGCTCCCCCATCTCGTCTTCTGATTTCTAATGGTTATCCTTTCATAAGTAACTCCAATTATTTTGGCAAAATATTCTACTCTCGCCGGAATTGTCACACAAGCTTTATCTGCCAGCTCCCTTATTTGTTCAAACGTCATTTTTTCTGATGCTTTCGGTTTAATATGTTTCTTCTTTTCCGCTATTTCTTCAAGTTTTTTATTAATCCAAGCCTCATTCTTTTTTAGAAATTCCTCAATGTATTTTTCTGAAACACTATATGGGGCTCTTACAGTGACATTTTGATTAAAATCCACCTGAATCGCCATTGTTTTTCTATTTGATTTAATCACTGTAACTTCCATAATAGCTCCTCTATAATATCTTTTCTTTACTCGACTGAAATTATCTTCAAAAGCATCTGCATAGTCCGGTTTTCCATCCACATATTTTTTTCATCCTGACTCTCTTCCCCTAAAATATTTTTCCTGATATCTACTCATCCCAACCTATATGCCAAATTTGAGTTGATTGCTGAATTAATAAAAGCCGTATCTAAACCTGAAGAAATATCGTGATTTGCTTTTACTACCATCTGAATCACCTCCACTGTAATCATTTGTAATTTCAACATTATCATTTAACGTATTAACTCAAATTATATCATACATACCTTTGTCTGTGAGAATAAAGTGTGCGGATTGAGCAGTTTTACCCTAACTGTTTTTCTTTCGCTGCTGAAGAAGCCCAAGTTGCCATGTTCCTAAAACAATTAGGAATCAAATATAGCAAACTCATCAAGGATGAATTTGTCACTTTGATGGACATTCTTCGTAAATCTGATATGCTGAAATCCTCCGGAAGCAAGCATGACAAAGGTAACTGAAAGAAACGATAGCAACAAAAAAACAGATCCGGATGCACTGAGGGTAATCAGTGTATCTGAACCTGTCTTTTCTATGGTCTTTCCGATGAATAGCTTGGCTGGCTTTTCATTGAGATTTCTTATGCTTTTTCGTTGACATTTAATACTGTTCAATGTATCATATAATCAAGAAATGGGTTTTGTTACTGAGTAAGGTCATTTGACTGGAAAAGATTGCTCGTTTCTTTTTTTATTTTCATGATATCGTATAAGTAATATTTTCCATCTTCATCGTATCTGACCAACATCGCAACATTAAAGACGTTGTATCTCTCTATTTCTCCATCATCACCAAATACCGGAAGAGCAAATCTTGAATCATATGAATACCAACCATATTTAGCGTCTTTACTATGCTTCTCCTTACGATTATCTTCATAAACCTCGTTCGTTGCTATTTTAAGCAATTCCGGTAATCCCTGTGCGGCATTCGCTTTTGCTTTCGCATTTGCTCCTTTTAAAATCCGAGTATAATTTGAGTGCGTATACTCATCAGGAAGATCCGATCCAATATAAATCATCTTATTGCAATCTTCTATCTGATAGAATTCTCCTACATACTGGCGTAAATACTTTTCAACTTCATCCCAATTAACTGCTCTTTTTCCCTTGAACAGAATATCGTGAATAAATACGGTTTTCTTTCCGTTCAAATCTTCGATAACATTTACTTTTCTCTCCAAGTTAACCTCCTAAACATTTACGTAATATAACGCATTGCGTTATGCTTATTGTAAAAAATATACAGAGGATACATTTTAATTATCTTCACTATAGAAAAGACAGGCCCGAACTCCTTGCAAATCAAGGCTTTTCGTCCTGTCCATAACAAACAATCTACAATTTTCTTCTTATAAAATCAACAATACCAACTTTCTTCTCGACATGCTGGCTCGTAATTTCGCCTATAGTATAACCCGTAGCTTCAATCGTTCTCCGAATTGCTGCTTCATCTAAAGGCTCTTCGGATAAAATGATTGTTTCCCCCTTAGAATGGTTTGATTTTACTTTTTTCACCGAAAATGCACCTCGGATTGCTTCGTTAATATGAGCTTCACACATAGTGCAAGCCATACCAGAAACCTTTACTGTTGTCTTAATCATGCTGAATCATCCTTTCATGTTGAAAGCAATACCCGTTATTATTGTCCCTCTTCTACTTGCTGTAAACGGATTTACGGCAGAATCTCAAGCCAGTATCCATCCGGATCTTCGATGAAATAAATTCCCATCGCTTCATTTTCGAAGCAAATGCATCCCATCTCTTTGTGCTTTTTATAAGCAGCCTCATAATCATCTGCTCGAAATGCCAGATGGAATTCACATTCGCCCAGATCATATGGCTGTGGATGATCTTTCAGCCAAGTAAGTTCCAGCTCAAAATCACTGATATCGTTACTCAAATATACAATAATAAAATCATCTGTCGTCTTTCGTCTTACTTCATGTAAGTCGAGGGCTTCGTTATAAAATTTAATAGATTTTTCTAAATCTGATACGTTATAATTTTCATGGATCATTTTAAAATTCATAATACTTCTCCTTTTGTACATTCTGTGTTTTTAATACGTGACTTATATTGTGGGTGTTCAGTAATAAACCGCTTGATTACACTGGCATCACCCCAATAATGCATTGGAAAAATGGCATTGCAATCTACATTTTCAAGAAAATATAGAATCCCGTCGGCATAGTGTTCTTCTTGTCTTGGATCAAGCGGAACAAATGCAACATCAAAATGCATCCCCTTAATTTTTCTAATTTCTGCACGATATGCCGATGTAAGCCTCTGATTATCCGTCTCCGGCTCACCCTCCCAATACCAGTCATTTAAATCACCGGCGTGGTAAATCGTTCCTTCTCTTGTTTTGACAATAAATGCAACACCGCTATCATTTGAAAGCAATGTATCAACTTCGGTATCATTATCCAACGTATATGCTTTATCGTGATAAGCATATGTAATTTTCATATCAGACCGCTTATTCTTCTTGCGTATATCTTTCGATAAAACAGCCTGATAGGTCATCCCCATTTCATCAAGGATTTCAAAGATTTTCGGGTTAAAATGATCCTCGTGAAAGTGACTGCAAAAGACAATCACTTCTTTCTTCTTATCGAGAGGTGGCAATTCACCCTTGTAATAGTCAAAGATATAGTAGCAATCTTTAGTCTCAACCAAAAAGCCACTATGATTAATATAAGTTATTTTCATGATATCACCTGCTAAAAATGACATGTTTCAAATTCGCTATTATTGTACATTGTTACGTTAAATTTGTAAAGTGTCACTTGCCAAATTATCTGATGCATCTTTTTAACATAAAATTTTTTATGTTTTCTCTAAAATACATTTTGTTTTTACATTTCTATGCTATACTAAAGCATTATAAAAATTCTATTTATAATACGAGGTGAACTAAGTGAAGAAAAAAACACTTGTGCCTCTTATCATTTTTTTACTGGGTATATGCCTGGTTGGTTTAATTGTATACAAAACAGACACCCATGAAAAAGCAGAGAGACACACAACCGCACAATTAAATGCCACAACCTATGGTGAACGTATAAAAAACGAAATTATAAGCGGAATTGAGATTACCAATACACTGGAACAAATTTTGACCAGTGAAGATGGTGAAATCAACCACTTTGACACAATTGCAGAGAATATCATATCTGGCTCTATTGCAAGCATACAGCTTGCTCCAGATGGCATTGTGACAGATATTTATCCTGCTAATGGAAATGAAGCAGGTAAAATTGATCTGCTCCATGATAAAGACCGCAAAGAAATTTCCTGTTACGCAAGAGACCATCATACAATCATTACTCAAGGTCCCTTCGAATTTAAACAGGGAGGCTTGGGAATTGCTGTCCGCAATCCAGTCTACCTGAAAGATGAAAATGGACAAGAATATTTCTGGGGCTTTACCATTGTTATCCTCCGTATTCCTGATATTTTTTCAGACTCAATTGATGCGATTTCAAATTTTGGATATGAATACAGACTTTCAAAAACAGACACACCTTGGAGCGATACTTATACAATTATTGAGCAATCGGATGGTGAAATGATTCATCCTGTTTCTTATAGTTTTACAATAGGTGAAGAGAATTGGATTTTTGAAGTAACTCCTGAAAACGGATGGAGAAATACTACATTAATAGCAATAATTATCGGATTTTTTACTCTTATCCTCTTACTTTTATGCGGGCTTACGCGGATGTGGTTAGTATCGAAGGAGAATAAAAATAAATTCCAAATACTGGCACACACGGATTCTCTTACCAATATTCACAATCGTTATAGATTTGATGAATTGGCAGAAGAGATGATAGACAAAAATCCGAAAGAACATTTTATAGCCGCACTCCTTGATATCGATGATTTTAAGTTTATTAATGATATCTATGGACATGTTTATGGAGACAGAGCATTAAAAAACCTGGCAGATAACATGAAAGCTTTTTTTCCACATGATGTAGTGCTTGGAAGAAATGGTGGTGATGAATTCTGCATCCTTCTGCCAAATTATACCTTTAAAGAAGCAGAAGAACTATTTCAGGAATTCACCAAAATTCCAAAAACATTTACATACAAAGGAAAAGAATATCCATTTTATATTTCTCTTGGATATGCGGAATATCCAACATTTGCACCCAACTATGCGCAACTCATGCGCTGTGCAGATGCCGCTCTTTATGAGATAAAACTTCATGGGAAAAATGGATGTATGGCTTACAGAAAAGGACTTCAATCAGGAGTCCGCAAACAGCTTGGCTTTGCGTTTAAAGACATTGCTGAACATCTTCCTGGTGCATTTATCATATACAAAGCGGATAAAAAAGACGATGAACTATTTTATGCAAACCATGAATTTCTTCATATGACTGGTTATAAAAATATTGATGAATTCTTTAAACTCACAAAAAAGAGGTTTCGCAATCTGATCCGTGAAGATGAGCAACAACAGATAGAATCCAGCATCTGGGAACAAATTGACAGTGGCAATGAAAATGACTATATTCACTTCCATCTTCGAAAAGCTGATGGTTCTTATCTTTCTGTACTCGACCATGGAAGAATCGTGGAGAGTCCGCAATACGGACGAGTATTTTATGTTCTGTTTATGGACTGGGAGGATATGCACATTCATTACAAGGATAAATTTTCAGAATAAAAAATAAAATTCCAGCCCGATGGAAGATAAACTTCCACCAGGCTGGAATTTTATTTAATTGCCATCCAAAATGCCCTATATTCATCACGCGTCCTCTTCTCCGTAATGTTTACTCAATGAGAATCCTCTTCCGCGTACTTCTGTAACTCTGCTGACAATCATAAAAGCCTCTGGATCAATATGTCTGATTAATCTCTCAACCTGTGGAAGCTCACGATTAGATACAATACTCAACACAATCTGTGTTTGTTCCTGCCGATATCCGCCTTCACCATACAACATCGTCACACCTCTGTCTACCTGCGCAAGAATCGCCTGACGTATTTCTTCCACATGACTACTAATAATCTTCACTTCTGTCTTAGTATTTCCCATCATCAATACTTTGTCCAACACTGTCGTATAGATCATAACCAGCAACACACCATATAAAACACGCTCTGGAGGATTATATACAATCTGCAGAACCAAAATTAATATATCAAATACATTCAAACTAAGCGACACAGGAATTCGAAAATACTTATTCAATACCAACGGCGGAATATCCATACCTCCTGTAGAAGCTCCCGTTCGGATCACAATTCCCAGACCAATCCCGATTCCAAGTCCGGCAAATATGGTATTCAGCATTGGATCAGTCGTAATCACCAGATCACCGAAAATATGATTGGCCGCTTCCAATGCGATTGGATAAGTAAAAGAACTGATAACTGTTGTCAGTGCAAATTTCTTGCCAAGAAGCGTCCATCCAACTAGTAACATCACAATATTAAACACTAAGACAAACCCAGAAATTGATGCTCCTGTAAAATGCTTCACTACCAGACCGATACCGGTTGTTCCTCCTGTCATCAGATTCCCCGGCAAAAGAAAAAGTCTGATTACAAAGGCATAGAGAATATTTCCTAAAATAACCGTTACAACTGTACCTACTCTCTTTAAATGTGCTTGATCCATAACAACCTCCAATTACTTATATACTTTTAACTAACATTCCCCAATACAGAATATTATACTGAGAAACACTTCCTTTTTTCAATAATAGTTTTTATAAATAATCAGAGAAATCCCCGCAATCAATTATAGAGAAACGGCTGTTTTGTCAAATTATATATCAAATTGAATCCACCTTATCAGTCGGCCATGATTTTCTGAGTGCCGCATAAGAAATCAAAAAGTTTGCGAGCCATCCAGCCGGTACAGCAAGCCAGACAAATGCAATACCAAAACGAGGGGCACAGATTAAGGCAACTGACAATCTTATTGCAAGATTTACCATATTTGCAATAAGAAATGGCCGCATGATTCCAAGCCCACGAAGAACTCCATCTGTTGCCATCTTGATACCCATGAAAATGAAAAAGTAGCCTAGCCATCTCATATAATCCCCTGATACCTGATAAGCTAAAGCAGTTCCGTCTTTTCCTAAGAATAACGAAGAAATTTGCGTATGCAATGTCTCAATAACTATAAAGGCAAGAACTGCAAAACATAAATCTAACACCAGTGCAGCATGATATCCTTTTTTGATACGTTCGATTTTCTTTGCACCAAGATTTTGGGAAACATACGGCGAAACTGCATTTCCAATAGATACAAATATCAGTGAAAATACATTCTCTACTCTCATCGTTGCCGAATAACCCGCTAGTGCCTGTGTACCAAATGGATTTACAACCGCCTGTACGATCATCATCCCAATTGACACTGTAGCCTGCTGAAGAACCGAAGGTACAGCAATTCGAAGCATTGAACGTAACTCCTGCCCGTCAAACCAGCTAAAGTGACTTTTATATCGGCGCATCCGACTAAAGAAAATCAAAAGTGAAAATACTGCAGAAATTCCCTGTGCAATAAGAGTCGCAAGGGCTGCACCAAACACGCCAAGACCAAGTCCAGCCACCATCCAAAGGTCCATAAATATATTTAAAACCGAAGAAAATATTAAAAGACCTAACGGAATCTTTGATTCGCCGATTGAAGTGAACATCGTTGAAAGGATATTGTACATAAACAGAAACGGAAATCCCACAAAATAAACTCGAAGGTACAGTACCGCTTCATCCAATATATCAGCAGGTGTCTGTAATAAACTCATCATTGGATGGGAAAAGCAAAATCCAAATAGTCCCAGAAGTATACTTAGGATCAGAAAACTAATCAATGATGTCGACACAATCGTTTTCATTTTGCTATAATCCCGAGCCCCAAAATAACGGCTCACAAGCACCCCTGCACCTACACCGGCACCCAATGCTACACAAATAAATACATTCGTAAGTGCGGCGCAGGCACCAACTGCAGCAAGTGCAGATGAACCAACAAACTGACCAACAATAATAGAATCAGCCATATTATATACTTGTTGAAAAAAACTGCCTAGAATCATAGGCATTGCAAAAACAGTCAGCGCTTTAAGAGGCACATCTGTAATTAAATATTCATCTTTTGACATTGTCTTATTCTCCTTCTATAGAGATTTATTTTATATCTTCAAAACACAAAATGCAAATGTCGTTATGATCAATCAACATTTTCCGATAAATTGAATATGCAATATACACAAAAAATAATTGTGTTTTTTTAATATAAAGTCAATAGACAATCATACATAAGAATATTATAATCCATATTGAATCAGTCGATTAATATTATTATGTATATGCTGGAGATTGGTCCAGTGTTTCTACCAACTACCGTAAAGAGTTGACTACATAAGTTCTATGTGGTGACTCTTTTTTTGTTTTCCTAAAAAAGACTTTGTGATAGGAGGTTTGAATTATGAATAAAAAGAAAATGATTAAAGCTTTAAAAGGTCAGATTGTATATTCTGAATCTTCAAACAAATTAAAGATTTGTGAAAATGGATATCTTGTATATGAAGCAAATAAAATTAAGGGCGTGTATCCAACACTTCCGGAAGAATATGAAGGAATATTGGTAGAGGATTATGGAAACAGAATCATTGTTCCTGGATTTGTAGATTTACATGTACATGCACCACAATATGCTTTCCGTGGATTAGGCATGGATATGGAGCTTTTAGACTGGCTGGAGACAAATACTTTTCCAGAGGAGTCAAAATATAAAGACATAATTTATGCCCAAAAAGCTTATCAGATGTTTGTAGACAATCTGAAGAAAAGCGCAACAACAAGAGCATGTATATTTGCAACGATTCATAAAGAATCAACTATTTTATTGATGGATATGCTTGAAAAAGCCGGGCTTGCTACAATGGTTGGTAAAGTGAACATGGATCGCAATTCACCGGATTATCTGAGAGAAGAAACAGAAGAAAGTGTAAACGAAACAATCTCTTGGCTTGAAGAAGTACAAAAGAAACAGTACCAACATACAAAACCTATTTTGACTCCTCGATTTATACCAAGCTGTACAGATGAACTGATGTGTAAACTGAAAGATATTCAGGAAAAATATCAGATTCCGGTACAGTCTCATCTTTCAGAAAATTATGGCGAAATTTCATGGGTACAGGAATTGTGTCCAAAATCAGAATTTTATGGAGACGCATATGATCAGTTTGGATTGTTTGGAAGAGACAGCAAGACAATTATGGCTCATTGCGTACATTCAGACGAGAGAGAAATTAAAAGAATGAAGGAGAATGGTGTGTTTATCGCACATTGTCCGGAATCTAATACGAATTTATCCTCAGGAGTTGCACCTGTCAGACAATATTTGGAAGAAGGAATGCATGTAGGATTAGGAAGTGATATTGCTGCCGGATCCACTGAAAATATGTTTGTTGCTATGCGGTATGCCATTCAGGCTTCAAAACTACGCTGGAGATTGAAAGATGAAAAACTGTCCCCATTAACTATGCCTGAAGTATTTTACATGGCTACAAAGGGCGGCGGAGAGTTTTTTGGTAAAGTAGGAAGTTTCGAAGCAGCGTACGAAATGGATGCCGTAGTGCTTGATGATAAACGCTTAATCCATCCACAGGAAATGAATGTGGAGCAGCGGTTAGAACGAATGATTTATTTGGCGGACGAACGAGAAGTCTATGCTAAATATGTAGTAGGAGAAAAAGTATCTGATTAACGGAAAGAAGATGGATTTGCAAGTTTTTTTACATTTTAGTACTTGGTTTGAAAACTGATGGAAGAATAACACGATACTGTGATAGAATAAGAAAAATGGTTAAACGAACTATTGTTGAGTGAGTAACAGCAAAAGTAAGCATGACTGGAAAGTGCTTGTGATCTTAGGGATTAAGAGAGGATACAGATTATGGAAGATTCTTACGTATTACAACTATTAAAACCAAAGTTTAAAGATTTTCATTTGTGTTTCTGCGGATTTGCAGAATGTAAGCCATTACATAGCTATGGACCGGCCGCAAGACCCAATTATATTTTGCATTATGTAATGAAGGGCAAAGGTATCTATCAGGTTGGTGAAACGAAGTATCCGCTGAAAGAAGGACAGGCCTTTCTGATTGAACCGGAAAGCCTTACCTTTTATCAGGCAGATAAAACGGACCCATGGTCTTACCTTTGGGTAGGATTTGGTGGTACGGAGGCACAGAGATTTGTCAGAGATCTCGGACTGAACAGTCGTCAGCTTACATGCGAGTGTGAATATGGAGAAGAACTGAAAGAAATTGTATTTGAAATGCTTCATCATACGAGTTCAACTGCAGAAAATCTTTATTATCTCCAGGGAAAATTGTATCAGTTTTTCTCCGTGCTGGCTCGCGGGATTGAAATTCAGCAATATGCGGATGATACAAAAGAAAGTATACATGTACAGGAAGCAATTGCCTATATAAAGAATTACTATTCACAGAAAATCACAGTGGAAGATATAGCTGATTATCTGGCACTTAACCGAAGTTATTTATATACAATATTTAAGAACAGTCTTGGAATCTCGCCGAAGGATTTTTTGACGAAATTTCGAATTTCCAGAGGAAAGGAGCAGCTCACACTTACAGATCTCTCTGTGGAGGAAATCGCAGTTTCTTGTGGTTATCGCAATTCACTTGCTTTCGGCAAAGTATTTAAACAGAAAATGGGAATGACGCCGACCCAATATCGTAATGATAACAGAAAGGCTGCCCGAGAACAATTGATCAGTGCACAAAACGAACTGAAAGAATATAAGAAGCATAAAACAATTTATGTAGGAAACATTGAAAAAGAATAGATAAAATGTTTAAAAAAGTATCTGATACCTAACATTTGAGATATAACTCTTAACAAAAAGGTATAACGGATGCTTTTTTTGTACGCTATACTTGTATCAACAAACATAAGGAACAAGTGCACAGGTTTCTTCACTTAAACAACAAATAAACAAATGAGTGTTAGAGGAGGAGAATCATGGAAAATCAAAAGGATACTCAGAAAAATCCGCAATATAAATATGCGTCTACAAGAGAAAAATTATGTTTTGGAATTGGAGCAATCGGCAAAGATGCGATTTGCAATTTAGTAGGAGCATTTTTAATGCTTTATTTTACAGATACTTTGTATCTGGCACCGGCATTTGTCGGCGTACTGTTTTTGGTAGCAAGAATATGGGATGCGATCAATGACCCGATGATGGGAATGATCGTTGACAATACACATACACGTTTTGGTAAATTCAGAATCTGGCTTGTAATCGGAACATTGGTAAATTCAGTTGTATTTGTTTTGTTATTCCACAGTTTTAACCTGTCAGGAACAGCATTGTACGTATATGTATCCGTTATGTACATTTTATATGGAATGACTTATACGATCATGGATGTACCTTACTGGTCATGGCTTCCTAACCTGACAAATGACCCGCGTGAACGTGAGAAAGTTTCCGTAATTCCAAGATTTTTCGCAAGTCTTGCAGGATTTTCAGTAGCAACATTTGGGCTTTATATTATCAATTACCTGAATAAAGCAGCAGGCGAGAGCAATCTCTACGCAGAAAAAGGATATACACTTTTTGCAATTATTATCGCAGTTATTTTCATCGTTACAATCGGAATTACTGTATTTAATGTAAAAGAGGAATCAACAGTAGGTATATCAGCAGAAAAGACAAGTCTGAAACAGGCATTTCATGTAATTGTAAAAAATGATCAGTTGCTTGCATTTATCGGATTACTTTTGACATTTAACCTTTGTACACAGATTGCAAAAAGCTTTGCTGTGTATTATTTCAAATGTGTATGCCACGATGAATATCTGTATTCTATCTTTGGATTTGCAATTATTGCTGAGATGGCAGGACTTTTATGCTTCCCAAAAATCGCAGCAAAAATTAGCCGTGAAAAGGTATACGCATTTGCATGTGGACTTCCAATTGCTGGATTTGTACTGCTCGGTGCAGCAGGATATGTAGCACCACAGAGTAATGTATTAGTTGTTGTATGTTGTGCACTGCTTTTCTTCGGATCAGGTCTTTCACTTGGAGTAACAACATGCTGTATGGCAGACGTTATCGACTATGGAGAAGTAAAATTTGGTGTACGAAATGAAAGCGTAACATGCTCTGCACAGACATTTCTTATGAAGGCAGCTACGGCAGTAGCAGGTGGATTAACAGGAATTGGTCTTCAGATTGTAGGATACAACGCAAAAGCGGTAACTCAGAGCGCAGCGACCGTAATGGGTATTCGCGTGTTAATGCTTGTGATTCCAATCATTCTTGCATGTGCAAGCTTTGGTATTTACAAAAAATACTACACTTTAAAAGGTGAGAAGATGGAAGAAATCACAAGAAAAGTAAATGAAATGCATGCGAAAAAGCAGACAGCTTAAGAGTCAACAATTCAATTATAAAAGGGGTAGTATATGAGACAGATTATTTTTCACGAGGAAACAAAAACTTTCCATTTATACAATGAAAAAATCAGTTATATCTTATGTGTATTAGAAAATGGACATCTGGGACAATTATATTTTGGAAAACGACTTCATGATAAAGCAGATTTTTCTTATCTGGTTGAGAAATGTGAACGCCCAATGACATCATATATATATGAATGGGATCGTACTTTTTCATTGGAACATATCCGACAGGAATATCCTGTTTACGGTACGACAGATTACAGACATCCGGCAATTGAATTGTTGCAGGAAAACGGCAGCAGGATTAGTGAGTTCCAATATGACAGCTATGAGATCATTGATGGAAAACCAAAGCTTCCCGGATTGCCGGCAACTTATACAGAGTCTGAGGGGGAGGCGCAGACATTGCGTATCTTCCTGAAAGACGCTCTGACCGGTGCGAAACTAGCACTTTTATATACCATTTTTGATGAATACGGTGCAATTGCAAGAAGTGCGTATATTGAAAATGCAGGTGAGAAAAATCTGCATGTATTAAATATGATGAGTTTAAGCCTGGATCTTCCAGATAAGGATTATGAATGGATGCAGTTGTCCGGTGCATGGTCCAGAGAGCGCTATATAAAGAATCGAACATTGGAGCAAGGCATAACAGCTATCGACAGCATGCGCGGAAATTCTTCTCACGAACATAATCCGTTCCTTGCTTTAAAACGTCACAATACAGATGAAAATGCAGGAGAAGCAATTGGAATAAGCCTTGTATACAGTGGAAATTTCCGTATGCAGGCAGAAGTAGATACACATGATGTGACACGAATTACAGCTGGGATCAATCCGGAAGGATTCGATTGGAAATTAGAACCGGGAGAAAGCTTTCAGACACCGGAAGCAGTTCTGGTTTACAGTGAAAATGGATTAAATGGCATGAGTCAGACATTCCAGAAGCTGTATGCTAAGAGACTCGCAAGAGGGTATTGGCGCGATAAGGCAAGACCGATTTTAAATAACAACTGGGAAGCAACTTATTTTGACTTTACAGAAGATCGTCTTGTAGAGATTGCCATGAAAGCAAAAGAATGTGGAGTAGAACTGTTTGTCTTAGATGACGGATGGTTTGGTGCAAGAAGAAATGACAGAGCCGGTCTTGGCGATTGGGTGGCAAATGAAGAGCTTCTGCCAAATGGCATCAAAGGCCTGTCAGAAAGAATTGAAGCACTTGGATTAAAATTCGGTCTTTGGTTTGAGCCGGAGATGGTAAATAAAGACTCTGATCTTTATCGAGCACATCCGGACTGGATCTTACAGACACCGGGAAGAAATACATCACACGGCAGATACCAGTATGTACTCGATTTTGCAAGAAAAGAAGTAGTAGATCATATTTACGGAATGATGGCAAAGTTATTATCAGAGTCGAAAATCTCATATATTAAATGGGATATGAACCGAAGCATTACAGAATGCTACAGCAGCAAACTTCCTTCAGACAGACAGGGTGAAGTGTTCCATCGTTATATTTTAGGTGTATATGATCTATATGAGCGTTTGACAAATGAGTTTCCAGAAGTATTATTTGAATCCTGCGCCAGCGGTGGCGGAAGATTTGACCCGGGAATGCTGTATTATGCACCGCAGGGATGGACAAGCGATGATTCGGATGCAATTGAGCGTTTGAAGATTCAGTATGGAACTTCTATGTGTTATCCGCTCAGTAGTATGGGAAGCCATGTGTCTGTTGTCCCGAATCACCAGGTATTTCGCAATACCCCATTACATACAAGAGCGAATGTAGCATACTTTGGAACTTTTGGATATGAACTGGATCTCAACAAATTGACAGAAGAAGAGATCAAAGAAGTAAAAGAACAGATCACATTTATGAAAGAATACCGAGAAGTGTTACAGTTTGGAACATTTTATCGTCTGAAAAGTCCATTCGAAGGAAATGAGACGGTATGGATGGTGACAAATGAAGACCGCACGCTTGCAATCGTAGGATACTATCGTGTTTTAAATGGAGTGAATCAGCCGTATAGCCGTGTCAGATTACAGGGATTGAACCCAGATATGGTTTATGAAAATGTATGGAACCATACAGAAAATTACGGAGATGAATTAATGAATTATGGATTGATCACATCCGATGTGACAGCTGGTGAAGTGCCTGGAAATGTGACTCCTTGTACCGATTTTGAATCTAGAATATATATGCTGAAAGGTAAAAAAGTTCAGGAGGGAAGATAGAGCATGACGAAGACAAAAAGAATCAGTGGAATGTTACTGGGAATACTGTTTATTGGATTATGTGTATCTTTCTTACGACTTTCACAATTTGGTGTGGATCCGTTCAGTGCGATGAATCTTGGAATCAGTGGGTTTATCGGATGGAGTTTTGGAACGTGGCAACTGCTTGTCAATGCGATCATTCTTGTAGTTGTATTCTTTCAGGCAAGAACCTGCATTGGTGCGGGTACCATTATCAATATGGTATTTGTCGGATATATTGCAGATTTTATCTGTTATGTAGCAAATGATGTAGTGCAGATTCAGATGAATCTGCCACTGCGTATCCTTGCACTGCTGCTTGCTCAGCTGATGGCGTCCATGGGAGTGGCATTATATATGGTTGCAGATATGGGAATTGCCCCATATGACAGTGTCGCAATTATAATCGAGAAACTGACACATCAAAAAATTCCATTCCATAAAGCAAGGATTCTTTCGGATGTTGTTGTCGTAATTATCGGAATTATATTTGCCACTGCATCTGGGGCAGGTATCTGGTCGGTAGTAGGGATTGGTACAATTATAAATGCCTGCTTCAATGGTCCATTAATTCAATTTTTTAAAACAAAACTGGAAACATTTTACCTATAAAATCTACGGATTACAATTCTTGCAAGGCTCATATCCAGAACGGATGCGAGCCTTTTTTATTTCTCAGCCAATCGGCTGAATCTCTGATAATCATATTTTTCTATCATTTGGGTATATATTCTTTTAGCTTTTGTTAAACCTATCTCCAGAAATCTGTTTTTTGACTAAGCCCGATGTCTGCGCTTTTAAAAACAGGGTTAAGTCCTTTCTTTAACTGTGCTTCATAATCTTGGACCGCTTTAAATGCAATCCCTGATAAAATCAGGATAACCGGAATGTTAATGAGCGCCATAACCCCCATCAATACATCGGAAAGATCCCACAAAAGAGACATCTCCATTCCTGCTCCCAGAAAGATTGCAAGTGCCGATACCAGTCTGAAGCCTTTCATAAAAGCTTTTCCCGGCTGTTTTTTGTGAATATATATTAAAAGATTGTCACAATAAAAACAGTTTCCGAGCAGAGTTGTAAATGCAAAAAATACCATTGCTACTGTAATAAAAACCGGACCGAAGGAACCAAGTGATTCCTGCAGAGACGCCTGCACCCATGGTGCTCCCTGCAATTCTTTTGCCGGGTCAATCCCAGATGACATACACATCATTGCTGTTGCTGTACAAAGCAGCAAAGTATCAATAAATACGGATAACATCTGTACCAGCCCCTGTTTTACCGGATGGCTGACATTTGCTGAAGCAGATGCATTCGGAGCAGAACCGATACCTGCCTCATTGGAATAGAGTCCCCGGCGGATTCCCTGCATCATGGCTGAACCGGAAAATGCTCCGAAAATTGCTCTAAAATCAAATGCTTCTTCAAAAATGCGCACAAACATTGCCGGCACATTCTGAATATTAATAATTACTACTAAAAGTGAAATTCCGATATACGCAATCCCCATTACTGGCACAACCCTTGACGTTACTTTTACGATACGTGAGCCGCCGCCAAGCAGACACCATCCTGTCAGCACAGCCAAAATTCCACCGATGATCCATGGACTCATCTCTGCATTATAAGAAGAAAATACTGAAAATGTAGACTGCAGATTATAAGATGCCAGCATATTAAATCCAAATGCGTAGGTTAAAATCATTGCAACGCAAAAAACAATTGCCAGCGGGCGACAATGAAGTGCCGCTTCAATATAGTAAGCCGGTCCCCCATAACAGCTTCCGTCTTCCCCTCTTTTCTTATAAATCTGTGCCAATGTACTCTCGATCAGAGCAGATGCACTTCCGATGATCGCAATCACCCACATCCAGAATACAGAACCAAATCCCCCTATACAAATTGCCGATGAAACCCCGACAATATTTCCCGTTCCCACACGGGATGCTGTTGAAACCATAAGTGCCTGAAAAGAGGAAATTGCCTCTTTATCCTCTGGCTTTTCCATTACGGATCCACAAGCTCTCTTAAATAACCTTACCTGTGGAAATCTTGTACGGACTGTAAAATACACTCCCGCACCAATCAGTATAATAACCAGTAGTTTGCTATACATAAAAGAACTTATTGTACTAATAATCGTTTGAAACATACCTTCTTTCCTTTCCATATTTTTTGTCAATATATTAACGGAAAGAAGATGGATTTGCAAGCTTTTATACCAAATAAGTGTGTTTTCATTCCGTCCCTTTCTTGAGAATCCGGATGTGATTGTTGTAAACGGTGAACTAAAGTCGAATAAAAGCGGCGGATCTGCGACAGAAGACATTTTAAATAATCCAGATTATGCTTCACTAAAAGCAACAATTATCTTAACATTCCCCAAATGCACTCCAGTAATGTTAGTGCAAGGATAATGTTAATAACACGGAAATGCCGCAGATAAAACTTCTGATTTATTCTTACAAATTTTGATTTGCCATTTCACTTATCTGCTCGATTGGAATAACCGTTTGATCCGTCATGATTATGGTATGCTCATATTCGTCTATCTTTTTTACAATACCTACGCACGTAACATAGGATCCGCCGGCTTTTTTTGCATCGGGAACAAAATAAGTTATCGATACTTTCTGTTCTATACCGATATTATTTCTGATTATATTGATTTTTTCGTTCAGCTGAGCAATCACTTCCTCGCTCAGTTCCAATCTCTCATCGGTTAATCTTGCCGTTTCCTTTATCGCAGCATCATGTCCGGTCAAAGCTGCAAAAGGAGCAAATTGCGCTGCCCGATCCTGAAGTGGCATTTGCGGATGATTCTTAGAGACCGGATGCGGTAAATTGATAATATCGTCATAAGAATTATTTTTCATCCTCTTCCAACTCCTTTACGCCTTATGTCCGCCAATTTGTTCATTTCTATCCTTAGCGGTTGCGCCTTCCTGAAGATTCATCCCCTTCAGTACAGCGTTTTTTCCAAATTTCTTTTTGATACTAAGCATTGCTTCCTGCATACGTTTTTCGCGATCCAGCGCTGCTTCATCCTCTTCCTTCTTTTTCCTTTGTGCCTCATAATCCGTAAAAAGATCCAGCTGCTCATACACTTCTTCTTTCTTTACCGAACTTTCATCCACAAGCCTGTTCGCCGTGATATTGATTCTTCTGATAAGCAGGTTTCTGTCAACGATCCTGTCATATAGCTCTATTACTGCATCCATTATCAGTTTTGTTGAGGAAGTCTGCCGTTTCAGATTGGTCGTTCCATGTGCATGTTTCGGGATTCTTCTTCCATAACGGTCGATCGTAACCTCTCCATGATACTGTTTTTTCCTGTCGGCATTGTTCAGATTCTCAATATCATAACCAACTGTCAACACGATCTGGTCTGTGACAAGCTTCTTATCCACCAAATCCAAAACCATCTGGTCTGTCATCTCTTTGACGACTAATTTTGCTTTTTCAAAATCATAAGGACAATGAAGTACCTGCCCGGAACAAACACTGTTCGTTTCCGGTTTGTAGGTCTTGACCATTTCCATGGTACAGGGCTCATATCCCCAGGCATGGTCGATCAGAAGCTCTGCATTAACACCAAAAAGCCTGTATAACAGATCTTCATTGTATAATTCATTTTCTTTTCCGATGGAACATCTTGCAATATCTCCCATTGTATAAAGCCCGTATTCTTCCAGTTTCTTTGCATATCCTTTTCCTACTCTCCAGAAATCAGTAAGTGGTCTGTGACCCCAGAGTTTCCTTCGGTATGACATTTCATCCAGTTCTGCAATTCGTACACCATCTTTATCTGCTTTAATATGCTTCGCCACGATATCCATCGCAATCTTACACAGATACATATTTGTTCCGATTCCAGCAGTTGCCGTTATACCTGTCGTTTTCAGCACATCATGTATCATGGTCATTGCAAGTTCTCTTGCTGTCATATTATACGTATGCAGATAATCCGTTACATCCATAAATACTTCGTCAATCGAATAAGGGAAAATATCTTCCGGCGCAATATATTTCAGATAAATGCTGTAAATTCTGGTGCTGTATTCCAGATAGAGAGCCATCCTGGGTGGAGCAACAATATAATCAATCTCCAGTGCCGGATTGATATCTAATTCTGTGCTGTCATCAGAGGCTCCGATAAAAGTTCTATTCGGCGCTTTCCACCTGCGGACGCTGTTGGCTTCTTTTACTTTTTGAACAACCTCGAATAAACGAGCCCTTCCTGGTATCCCATAACACTTTAAAGCTGGAGATACCGCAAGACAGATTGTTTTTTCTGTTCTGCTTTTATCCGCAACTACAAGATTGGTCGTCAAAGGATCCCTATTTCGTTCTTTACATTCCACAGACGCATAGAATGACTTAAGATCGATTGCAATATAGGTTCTTTCCTTTTCCATCATTCTACACCTCCCGATTCTCCTGTGTTCTGTTTCTAATTCTTATTTATCTTGGCCAAAAATCTGCATATTCTCTCCTTTAATTACACCTGAATGGAGTGCGAACCTCAATGAGATTACCACTCGGATCATACAGTCTTACAAGTTTCTGACCACCCGCAATCTCTGCTAGTTCAGTGGCATATCGGACGAAATACTTACCAGATTCATATTTTGCAAGCAATCCATCTATATCAAATTCCTCAAAATACAATTCCATCATGTTATTGAATGGAGTGGAAATCTCATCCAGTGTCTTCCCCCATAAACAGGCATCCTGCAAAACAAGACCCTCCGATAAAATCACATTTCCTTCATTCTGAAGAATCACTTGTAATCCAAATAAATCCCTATAAAACTCTATGGATTTTTCTATATCATTTACCACGATTAATACATTTTTCAGCATATCCGTCACCTCACAATCCGCATTGGTTATATGATTTTCCCTGACAAATGATCAATTTCATGTTGACAGATCTGCGCCGTCCATCCTGACAATTTCTGGCGCTGCTTTTTCCATTTTATTAATTGCTTCCTTCAATGTAATCTCATATGGAACATTATAATCACAAATTTCATAAATAGAATTCTTCAATCTTTTTATTTTCTCACACAAACATCTCATACATTCCCACCATCACTGGCATGGTCACAATTGACAGCAGTGTCGTAAGTACATACAATGAGCTCGCATATGCCGCATCTTTATCATATAGTTGTGCCATGGACGTCACAGTTGCACAGGCAGGTGTTATGGATGCAATATACACAGTCAGGAGAATCTGTTTGGAATCATTTAATCCCGCAAATGTATTAATCATTTTCATTAAAATCAATATAAATATTGGATAGACAATCAATCTCAATACTGTCGAAACATAGTTCCTTTTTTTAGTAAATACAGTCTTAAGAGGTACATCCGCAATAACCATTCCGGCAAGCAGCATACCGATCGGACCAATCATATTATTCATCATATCCATGACATCCTGTACACCCGAAGGTAACTGGATTCTGCAGATAAACAATATCACCCCTACTATGATTGAAATAATATTTACGTTCAAAAATACTTTTTTCCACTCTAATCTATCTTCTTCACAAATCATATTTTTGCAGTGTGTCCAGATCAGAACCAGCTGTACCGCAATATAAGCACTGGAGTAAATAACGTACTCCTGTCCAAGCAAGTCCTGTACCAGCGGAATCACCAGTATACCGGCATTTGAATAAATAACAGTTGCACGCTCAATCGTATCTAGCTGTAATACTTGTTTTAATATTGCGGTAAGTATCAGAAATAAAACATGTACCAGAACTGCTGCACATGCCAGGAGCAGTCCTTTTTTTACATCTGATGTATAGTCCACCTGAAATGCGTCGATAATCACACATGGAATAACAAGATAAACCATAACTACAGATATGCTTTTACTCTCTGATGACTTCATAAGTCCAGCTTTTACAACCGCATATCCCATAAGCATGATCGCAAAAAGCTTTGCAATCTCTTCCATTAGTAATAAACTGATTTGCATATTTTGTCCCTTCTTTTCTGATGTATACTGTCAGTATTATAGCACGTCGTCTACATTATGCTTAATAAACTTGAAGTTATCACTCTGTCAGTCGATTCTCCTCGCCCCAGACACAGAGCTGATCCAGCACAGTCATCAGCGATTTCCCACGCTCCGAAAGTGCATATTCCACCTTCGGCGGAATCTGTGGATACTCGGTACGGACAATCAGTTTATCCGCTTCCAGCTCCTTGAGATTCGTGCTGAGAGTCTTGTCGGAAATGGTTTTCAGATACCGTTTCAACTCATTGAATCGCACCGTCTCAAACTCCATCAGGCAGTAAAGAATGACCATCTTGTGCTTGCCGGAGATCAGCGACAATGTGTAGGCAAAGCCAGTATCCTCGAAATTGGCGTTCTCAATATAGTTCTGTATCATTTACTTTCTCCTAAGATAGTACCTGTTATAATTACCAGTACTTGAATTTATAATTTGCGTGGATATAATTATAAGCAGGATGAACAGTCCTGTCAATATGATCACAAGGAGGAGTTATCATGAGAACAAAACTGAATATTACCGAAGGCATTTTCCCAATGCCGGTTCTGATGGTTGCAACTTACAACGAGGACGGCAGCGTCAATGTCATGAACGCCGCATGGGGCACCATGCAGGAGCGGGACTCCGTTGTTCTGAACCTCACCGAGACACACAAGACCGTACAGAACATCAAGGCACGGGGAGCATTCACCGTCAGCATTGCCGATGCTGCCCACATAGTGGAAGCAGACTATTTCGGTGTAGAGTCCGGCAATAAAGTTGCCGATAAATTTGCCCGCAGCGGTCTGACAGCCAGCAAAGCAGAAACAGTAGATGCCCCTGTCATCAACGAGTTCCCGATCTGCCTGGAGTGCAGGTTCATCGAATATCAGAACAATGAATACGGATGCGGTGTCATCGGTAAGGTGGTCAATGTCACTGCCGATGAGAGCGTTATGGTAGATGGAAAAGTTGATATGTCTAAGGTCAACGCCATCGCATTTGACCCCTACACCCACGGCTATTATAAAGTCAACGAGCGTGTGGGCGAAGCATTCCGAGATGGCTTAAAGCTGAAAAAGTAAGGTGTGCAGAAAAGGAGCTTTCGCATAAGCGAAGGCTCCTTCTTAAAATATGTGGATTTCACAAATTCTAATTTTCCAATTTAACAAACTTGAATTTCTGGATGCGTATAATATGCGGAAAATAAACTTAACTCCATCTTAAATATAGTGCTGAGTTTCACTGCCATTCTTTAACACCATTTTCACCACACCAAGCAATGCTGCAAACAAAACACCTGCAACCGGCCATACAATCCATGTAATATCCCAGCTCATCGTCCAGAAGCTCCATGCAAGGTAAATCGCTGTAGTCAAGCACCAATATACACCAGAAAACGTGTCAGTCTTTTTCTTAAACAGTTTTTCTTCTTTTGTATATTCGCCTTCCTGAAGAAGGGTATCGTAACTGCTTTTTACCATCCCAACACGAACCAACAGATTCACTCCTATTGCAAGTATGAATAGCAGTAATCCGACGGAAAGACCACAGTAATAGTCGGACGCTTCCATAGATCCGGCAATAATTGTCGGAATCACTGCCAGTATACAAAGCACTACCCCAACAGCTGTTCCTCTGATAAAAATTGGTTCATAGGAATCTTTTTTTTCTCGTACCATTCCAGATACACCATGCTCTGTTTCAAAGCATTCTTTTTCAAAATGTTCCATATGTGATTCACGCATTCCATATGTAATAAACAAAAAGACAGCTGCCGCAACCATTCCAAGCAAAAAAACACATCCAAATACTGTTGCCAGAGATTCCGAAACATGAAATACGCTATCTTCTGCCATTGTCACAAGAACAATCAATAATATTGGACTTAAGATACACATACTTGTTGCGTTTGCCACTACTTTGGATCCATTTCTTTTCGTGTCAAGAAATTCATTTGCATTCTCCATAGTTACTTTTTTCAACGGTTCTGCATAGCTTTCAGTACTTTCGTGATAGGTGATATTTTCTGCTTGCATTTCATCTTTTAATAGGTAATCTGTACTAACACCAAATAGCTCCGACATCTGTAAAATTCTTTGCAAATCTGGAACAGCTCCTGCACTTTCCCACTTAGATACTGCCTGTCTGGATACGCCCAACTGATTGGCTAGTTCTTCCTGTGACCATCCATTCTTTTTTCTTTCCTCTATAATCTTATCAGCTAAAATCATTTTTTCCTCCTTTTGCAGATTTTATGAGCTAAATATAACAGTTTTGCTGTTTGCATTCCACCATTTCAGGCTGTAAATCTGTCAACCAGCAGTTGCAAATCACAAAAGGACTCTATGAATCCCGATTTTCCAGCAATACAAGCAGGAAATTATTTATCATCTGTATTTGTTTTATTGTTTTCCTTTTTCTTATAAGTCGAACCTAAGCAAAGAAATGCGGAACCAAGACTTAACCATATTATAGCCATAGTATTTTCATTTCCACTCGTAAAGCCAATAGCTGACGCTATGAAAAACAGAACTGATGCAATGTAAAATAAGATTGATTTGTTTATCCCTTTTTTCATAAATAAGAATCTCCTCCAAATTCCGATTGTTACATTGGCGAATGAATCCACATGTATCCCAAAATCAAGACACTAAGCACTATTACAAGCAGCAATGCTATACCAATTGCTTTGTGCTTTCGCTTAAAAGCGATAAAACTTCCCACACCCATTACTATGTATGTGAGAAGCAATAACATCGTAAAACTCATATGACCTCCTTAAATTCAGATTTCTCAGTTTCAAAAACTTGAAGTTGCCGTTGTGAAGGTTATGCTCATTTTGCGTTATTACTCTTCCGAACTCCGTCATTCATTCTTTTCACTTTGCGTTTCCATACAAAATATTGAACGAGCCAAGTGATGACGAAAATTGCAACGAATATTCCTACATATGAAAGAATACCAATGGCATTATGCTTCATCCAATTCGTAATATAGGCAATCGGAAACATCGTAACACAGGCAATGGAAAAGTAAATTCCGCTTTGCTTTGCAAGGCTCCACGAATCAATTTCCCAAATAACGGAAGCCATTGCAAAGCCTGTACCCAAAATTCCGCAGAGAATTGTTTGAAGAATAACTGCGTTTAATTCATTTTTCATTGTATCAATCAGCTCAGGGTTGACAGGATAGAACGAACCATCTCCTATGCACATTGATATAATCACAGTTATTACAAAACCGATAGCAATGCCGAGAGGGAATCCGAGAAGCCCACGCTGAATCATCTTTTTTTTCATTTTTACCACCTCATATTCCTAATAATTGTTTGATCTTGGCGACAAAACGCCTTGAAACATAAGTAACCGTCCCATTTGAAAGCGTGACACAAATTGTTCCTGCAAAGCTTAAATCAAAACCCTTGACTTTTCTCAGATTGATAATATCCGAGTTTGATATTCGGACAAAAAAGTTGCTGTCCAGCCGCTGCTCCATTTCGTAAAGCCGCAGACGGAGCGTGTACTCACCGTGATTTGTTTCGGTAAACACTTTGCCCGATGCAGCAAAAATGCGGTAAATATCAAACGGCTCCAACACTTCGACAATATCATCTTTGAATCCGGCAATCATTTTCGGCTGCTCGTCTGAAAGCCTTTTCATGATTTCATTGATTTCGTCGGTCATTTTGTTTGTCACAACGATGATTTTGGGTTCCTTGCAGTTCTCATCTAACTTGATTTCAATTTGCATTTGCTCACCTCCTCTTTGTTACGGTTACAGTATAAGAAAATCGAGAATTGATTTCCACCGATTCTCGATAGGTGGTCGTTTTCAGACCATAGACGGTAGATTATATAAATAATCTTCCTCATCAAATTCAAATTTTCCTGTTATACAAACTGGGAATTGTTTATTTCTTTTTTTTCGGTTTTAGGGCTGGCAATTCATCATACATTGCATGAAACAAGCCTGTCAAAAATTCCTTATTATCAACCTCATCTACCAACAACATCTCTTTTGCTCCCTCATAGGGTAATTCATACGGAGCTGTCGGCATATAACTAATTGCTGATTTTACTGGTTTAACAAGTAATCTATCATCATAGATACCACCTACAATCTTGCCACGATAATAAATAATAAATTCTCCCATCATAGCTCGATAAGTAATTTCTTCTAACTCAGATAGCTGCCCTAAAATAAACTCTAAGTATTCCTTGCTTGATGCCATATTTCCACCTCAAATCCCGATTTCTATTTTCGTTTCCATAGCATGGTGTATTCTTTTTCACCAGTATCTTCATCCAAATCTTCACATTGAATAATGAACCCTTCTCTTTGGTAAAAAGAAATTGCTCTGGCATTCTTCTGGTATACATTTAATCGTAAGCTAACTTTTTTATCCTTAATATAATCCAATAAAAGTTTACCTATGCCACATGACTGCATTTCATCAGAGACAAAAATACCTTCGATATATTCATCATTTAGTCCTACAAATCCTTGTATCATTTTATCCACTTCAAACACATAGACTTCGGATTGTGACATCATTTCTTTCACTAATTCATAATTACTTTTCCAGTATTGATTGGAAATAAAATAATGTGTTTTCAGATTTGTCTTTAACCATATGTCAGCAACTCTATCGATATCTCCGTTCAGTAATTTTCTAATCATAACAAATATTCTCCACAACTACATACTTTATGCTTTTCTCTTTTTTTCATTCTATCACAAGCTCACCATTATCATCAATTTTTTGATATTTTTTCTTTTCCCCCACTGTAAAACAGTCTCTGAGCGTTTCGTTATATAGAGGGATACACATACAGAGCAACCCATATGTATTTAATCGATTTAACTGATATAAAGTATTATCAGTAAGACCATAAATTTCATCTTCAGCACATTCAGCCGCATAAAAGCTGATACATGTAAGATCATTTTCATAATCCACATTTTCTATTTCCGAGACAATATCGAGTATTTTTTCTCTTTGTGCTGCAAAGTCTGGAAGTTCTGCAAATCCAAATTGATCCACATAATATGCTTTTGTTTCTCCATTTTGGTGCATGATGACTACATCACTGACTGACAAAGAATGTACTTTATAATCTGCCGGTGGATTATCGTTGAATGTAGCATAAAGTCCATCCAGGTCATCACTTTCCAGCATTCTGTCTGAATATAAGCATTTATAATTTGCTGCATCTACTTCGAGGCAATATTCTTTTACATAGTCCATGTCTGAGCAGCTATAAATATTTCCTCCTTCCCAAAAAGGTACAAAAAAGACCATCTACGGTTTTACGGTAAATGATCTTTTTACTGCCAATATTTAATTTATATCATTCTGTTTTCATAATCTTGTAACTCATGAAAAATATCATCCACATATACAACATCATTTTCTATTCTGTACAACATAAAATATCTGTGCTGTTGAAAATTTATTCGACGATATCCAAGGCTCTGTAAACGTGGATTGTCGCATACCTTCAAACTACTCGCTACATACTTCAACTTTTTAATAGTATCCTCAAAATCATCAAGCACATTCTTTGCTGCCTGCTTATTTTTCTTGGCGAAAAGCAGATACTGTACAAACTGGTTTAAGTCTTCTTCTGCTTCAGCTGTTACAACTACTTTATAATCCATATTTTCCTCTCATATCTGAAATCACATCATCTGCATTTCGGTAATTCCCCTTTTTTGAAGATTCTCTGGATTGTTCCAATCTTTGAAGCATCTCTTCTTCCGTCATAGATTTATAAGGATTATGCACAGTTCGTTTTATTTCAAATGGAAATCCATTGTATGCAACCGCCTGCGTTAAAAACATCCTTATTGCTGATGTCGTATCAGTTCCAAGATCTTTAAAAAGCTGATCTGATTTATTTTTTAAGTCATCGTCTACCCTAATCTGAATTGTACTTGCCATTTTAGATACCTCCTTTTTTCTTCATTATAATGCCATTCCATTACTAATTCAATACAACTGTATTGATATTTCACTTATTTCTATGCACTTATCCAAGATAATGGGCATGGAATCTCGAATTACAATTGATACAAGTACAATACAAATACAATCCGCACAGCGTGTGACGGTTGCTACCAGTGCGCCCTTTGCAAAATACAGTGTTCTCTGTCCATCTGCATCTACCTGATAATCAGCAGTATAGATATCCTCTGACGCATCTATAACCGATGTCAGAACTCTAAACTATCTGCATTTAAAAGGAAATCCCAGCAGCTTTCCCACTTCCGGCACTGTCATCCAGGTCCTCTTTTGTGTTGGATGCCGTCTGTAAGGACTTTCTTCTGAAATCTTCGAAATGATTTCCTCAACATCGTCCATTTCCGGAACTTCTTTTTGTTTCATAATTGCTGTTGCCATTTATTCTTCACTTCCTGTCCTTTTAGTGTTAGTGTTATTTTTCCTATATCATATCTCGAATCCAGAAAAAAATTTAGGATGTCGATGCAGACAAAATCTGCTGATCAACACCCTGTTTTTTACTGTTCCAAGTTATCGAGCCAGTCGTCGAAACACTTCTTAGAGACACGATACTTTCCGCCATCCAACTGGATCCACCGGAATTCCTTTTTCTTCAAAAGGTTATAAATAGTAGGTCTGCTGACTCCTAAGATTTCCTGTAACTCCTGAACTATATAACATCTTTTCTCTGACATTTCTTTATCCTCTTTTCTTTGAAATATGAAAGAAAAATTATCCCTTCATATAACGAAACGCTCAGAGCATGTTTTACAGTGGTCAAAAGCAAATTTTTTTACTTTTTTTCTTACGAGTTTTCTTGCGAGTTTTTTTAATGCAACTCGTAAGAAACTCGTAACATTAGATTTTTCAGTAAAGAAAAAGAGCATATGGAATTGAATCCATACACTCTATGATTTCTTGAACTTAAATTCATTTTTAACTCAACAACAAGTTTCCCAAACTAAAAATTATTCATTTAATTCAGCCTCAATCTCTTCAATGGTAGGCATACTACCTCTAAACTCTTCTGGTATAAGTTTTGATAATTCATAGCTAGAAATACCAAGTGGCTGGCTAGTAGATTCTAATGCATACTGGGCTTCTACTTTATCCATATCTTTGCAAATCAGAAGTCCCAATGTAGGATTATCGGCTTCTGTTTTCATCTGATGATTAACAGCCACAACATAAGTTCCCAATTGACCTGCATAAGAAGAATCAAATTTTCCTGTTTTTATTTCTACAACAACATAGCAATGCCTTTGAGTATTGTAAAATAGCATGTCTATAAATTTTTCAGTATCTCCGACCTCAATTCTCACTTCCCTGCCCATATAAGCAAAGCCAGTACCTAACTCCATAAGAAAATTATTAACTTTCTCTATAAGCGCATCCTTTAGTTCCTTTTCATCATACCTTTCACGCAAAGTCAAAAAATCAAAATTATATGGATCCTTCGTAATTGCTTGTGCTAAATCGCTCTGTTCTATCGGAAGTGTATTAGAAAAGTTAGTTATTGCCTTGCCCTGACGTTCATATAAATCCGTTCCTAAGAAGTTTAGTAAAACATCTCTTGACCAATTGTTTTCAATAGTCTTTCTGATATAAAACAATGCCTTTGCAGAATTTCCTTTGCATTTATCAAGTATTATTTTGTTATGTCCCCATGGTATTCTAAAAATGATTTGTAAATCATCCCCAACTTGGGAACGATTTGCATCTGTAATCAATTCGTCCTCAACTTGAGGACAAATTACTGCGTCAGGATACATCTCATAAAAGTATCTCATATATTTCAAGTTAGTTGGAGAAAATGATTTCACGTCTGGCAAAATGGATTTCAAATCGTCACTCACCGTTTTATAAAATCTTGTTCCATATCCAAACTGTTCACTCATAGATGAAATGCCCTTACCAAGTTTCCAATAAAATCTTAGCATCTCATCATTTATCTTCATAGAAGCCCTGATTTGGCTTCTTCTAAAATCAGTGGATATTCCGGCAATCCACTCTTTATATTCATTATCAGCCTTAAACAATTCACTCATATATAATCCTTTCTACTGTGTCAGTTCGACAATTTCCGAGTTTACAGTTTCTTTATAGGATGTCTAATGACCGTTTTCCATTTTTCTGGGGCAACCTTTCTTGCATCAGACAGATATATTTCATGATGTAATCTTTCCATATTCATATCATTAACATATCCATTCTGCTCCAAATACGCATCCATAAGTGCAACAGTTTCCGGTTCATCATCAAATGCTCCCAAGTGCATTATTTGAACACACAATCCCTCGTCAATGGTCACAAACTCTGCAGATGAACAATCTATTTTTTTCTTTTTGGTTGCTGTTTCAACAGCCCATTCAAAATCCTTTTGATTTACAAAATCAGGCAGGCGTATAACTGAAATCCAATTAAAAGAATCTTTATCTGCATAATTTACACCATGTATATTTTCCTGCCACCAGAATCCTTCAAGTGGTGGAACTACATATTCAAAAAATCCTGCAATTTTATGATCTGTCTTATAACTCATTCTCAAAGTATATGCAACCGCATATAATACACTAATTGCCTGCTGATATGCTCCACCTTCTTCGTTTGGATTACCCTTTCCTCTGACCGCAATATAATTTGCTTTAGGGACAGTCACGATCTCCGGTTTATTTTTAGGCATATAAAACTCTTTATATTCTTTCTTAAAATCAAAAGCCATAACTAACTCCTTAAATTTATAATTTATGAACTCAAATTCGTTACCAGTGACGAATATCTTTTTGTCTTATTTCTAATATCTTCCTCGGTAACACCATAATAACTGTATAAATCTCTGGCTATTTTCTTAAACTTTTTCATTACCGCATTATTTCCTGAATAAGATATTCCAAATATATTCCAAGTATAATCTATTTCCATTTCAAGAAAATTATCATTAATTTCTATTTTATACAAATGGAAATCCATAGAAATTATACTATCGGGCATTTCAGCAATCATTTCACTTCGAGTCTTTATTTTACCAAAATACTCTATAACGGATGCTTCATTAAAATAATCTGGTAATGGAATATCCTTCAATTCACCCAAAAGTTCTGGTTCATGTTGCAAAATCAAACTTTCTTTTAGGCATTTTATTTGTTCAATATATTCTCTATCGCCTGGAGCTGTTTCTGTCAATCCGTATTTTTCTTTTGCATACTGTACTGTTTCAGAAAGAGAATGCGGATTTGCAACTATTGTCTTCTCCACTTTTTTTCTCTTATATCTATATATGCTATTTTTGATCTTAATCGTTAATGGTTGCTTTTCTGAATGTCCAGCTATAAAAATGCTTGTAGGACCATCTGCACCACCTATGATTGAAACCCCATTTTTACTTTTTTGTTCCATTCGTCTTTTCCTCACAAATTCCGATTTCTATTTTCGTTTCCATAGCATAGTGTACTCTTTTTCACCAGTGGCTTCATCCAAACCTTCACATTGAATAATGAACCCTTCTCTTTGGTAAAAAGAAATTGCTCTGGCATTCTTCTGGTATACATTTAATCGTAAGCTAACTTTTTTATCCTTAATATAATCCAATAAAAGTTTACCTATGCCACATGACTGCATTTCATCAGAGACAAAAATACCTTCGATATATTCATCATTTAGTCCTACAAATCCTTGTATCATTTTATCCACTTCAAGCACATAGACTTCGGATTGTGACATCATTTCTTTCACTAATTCATAATTACTTTTCCAGTATTGATTGGAAATAAAATAATGTGTTTTCAGATTTGTCTTTAACCATATGTCAGCAACTCTATCGATATCTCCGTTCAGCAACTTTCTAATCATAACAAATATTCTCCCCAACTACATCCTTTATGCTTTTCTCTTTTTTTCATTCTATCACAAGCTCACCATTAATCATTATTTTTTTGATATTTTTTCTTTTCCCCCACTGTAAAACAGCCTCTGAGCGTTTCGTTATATAGAGGGATACAAATAAGAGCAAGATCCACCCGTGTTTAACAGTATTGTCGCTTAAACTCTTTACCGTACCAGTACTCTCAGAACCTAGAGAGTATGAAGCGGCAGAATATTGGAGGTATGAGTTAGGGGCGGAGTTGGATTAAATTTATATTTCTACGAAGAAAGCCAAAGACATTTAACTGTTCACCCAATCAAACGTCTTTGGCTTGTTTAATTACAACTATTTTTTTAGAGTTTTACCCAGTAACTCATACAGAGCTTCTGCCTCTTCTTGAGATAAAGTAATTCCTTTTCCCATTTTTTCATGTTCTGGTGCCCTGTCACGAATATCATATTTTTCTGCAGCTCCATTCCATGAAATCATATTTAATTCTTTTTTCCAACCTTTGGCACTTTCTGAAAGTATTCCTATTGGGTAACAAAAAACACCGTATTTCTACGGTGCGTTCTGTCAGATATATTCTGTTTTATGATAGCAGAAAACTGGAATTCACAGTTCTTCCATCCTTCCCATCTTCAGCGCCATAACAAGAGTTCCGGCTGCCATCACAAAGACACCAATTTCAATCACATAGATGGGAAGAAGCACCGGACCTGCCACGGCAAAGAAGTCCACGATAAAATGAATCCCATATGCAAGAACCGCTGTAAAAGCCGCTGTTCTGCATTTGCCTGCCTTTACCGCCCGGTAGATCAGCAGTGACAACCCGATATGCAGAATGATGGCACTGATTCTTTCGATTCCGCTTACAAAAAAGAGTGGTGCCGGTGTTGTCCATAGGGCCGACAGCTGTGACACGGTCTGGTTTGCAGACTCAGCAGGAAGTGCCTCCAGCGTATTCTGCATGGCTCCGCTGTTGATCATCAGCATGGACACAAGATTGCTGATTCCGGAGAGTCCTCCGAGCAGAATGGCCTCCACACCGCCATGCCCGATTCCATACATCAGTGCATTTGGAAAATCCAGCCATTTCTTCATCCAGAACTTCATGGCAATCAGTCTTCCGGTCTCTTCAAAAACCGCTGCAGCCAAAGCCGCGTACACATAGTAAAGCCATGGCCTGCTCTGTGCGTTCAGTCCGCAGAACTGAATGACAAGAACATGCAGCAGCTGCTCCAACAGCATGGCAAACAGCAGATAGGTTCCTGCTCCGATAAAGAACGAGGAAATCCTTGCCTTAAGCTTCACCCTTCCTGCAATGAACAAAGCAATCGGTACCCCCATCGAGAGGACAACGGAGCAGATAACTCCCGCTATCGCCAGACCTGATATTGTGTTCAATTCCATCTTTATACCTCCCTGATTCTCAAAAAATTCCTTTATTGTATTTGAACTGTCCATACAATATAAAGCCTAATCCGACAATAACTGCTGGAAGAATGATATAATCTATAATTATTTCACTCCAAAACGAAACAATAAAACCTAATACAAGAGATATTCCTATAATCAGCGTTCCTGTGCCGACTGTTTTTCCATACTTTGGTATATCTTCTTCCTTTACTTTTCGCCTGTTATAAGAGTGAATTGTGCTGATATTGCCTTTGATATTTACAATTCCCACAACAGATATGAACACTCCCAAAATCAACATTATAATATTTTCCATAATAACCTCCTAAAAATAGAATAGTTCCTCAAATTTTTTGTCCAATGCAATACAAAGAATTAGAGCCAATTTTGCAGTTGGATTAAACTGTCCTGTTTCAATAGAACTAATGGTATTTCTTGATACCCCTACCATTTCTGCAAGCTGAGCTTGAGAAAGATTTGCTTCTGTGCGAACTTCCTTTAAGTGATTTTTCAGTTGTAATTGTTCTTTCATATTCTCACCTCTAAAAGATGGCTAACAAATCCAACAAATGCCAAAATGGAAAGCACAAAAAACAGAACAGTCAAGACCAAATCGCTCTTTCGCTTCATTTTGATAAAACGAACTAACCATTGTGTTGCAATAATGCTGAAGTATATAACCCACGGACTGTAAATCATAGTATGAGCAAGCACAGAAGATAACAGCGAAAGCAAACAACACACTAAAGCACCAACTCTGCTTGCGTGACTTCCGGCTTGATATACCACTTCCATTTCAGCCAAGTCCTTATTGCGATGTTCTTTTCTGCTTGCATTTAATATTTCGTCTTTTTTCATAAAAACACCTCCATGCCAAGTTTTCTTTGCATGTTTTAATTATACACATACCAAGTTTTCTTGTCAATAGAGTCATAAAAAAGTTACAACCGATATAAGAGATAACTTTTCTACCACTTCGATTATACTCACGACTTAATGACTTCTTGAATACTTGCCGAAAAAGAAAAACTGCCATCGGTTTGACAGCAGTTCTTCTTCGGTTGGTATCCGTTAGGAATACACAATATCATTCAATACAATCTCATCGGCACAGGCTCGAATGTTATTCTTCAATCCTCTCCATCTCATCATAGCCGTTGCTTTCAGTTTTCCTCATGGTCATGAGGCTTTTTTCTCTTAAATCGCATTCTATGAATCCTCAGATTGTTCTTTCTGTTCTTCAATAATTCGTTCTGTCGCTTTATGGATCCTATCCTTGGAATAGGGTGGTCTTAAATTCAATGACAACCGTCCCTTTTTGATCATATACGTTTCACTTCCATCCTCCGAAGATCCTTTCAACCAGCAATCATCCGGATACTTCACAGAAAAGACCCGTAACCGATTGTTGCTGCTAATCATTAATAAGGGTGAGATCACTGGTGCAGTTGACATTGACAATATGTATGAATTTGCTTCTTCACACTACAATGATTTCAAGGATCTCCGCAATGATAAGGACATTGTTATCAATCGGGAGTGGATCCTTAACAAACTTGCCGAAACAGAAAATGAATAGTATATTTGGTGGCTACACCCCCAAGCCCCTGTAGAATAAATAACGCCAGTACTGGATATCAAAAATCCCGCACCGGCGTTATTTATTAAAATATTTTGTTTTTTAATCTTCAACACTCTCTACTGAAACTTCTTTTTTCTTCCTACTTTTACCAGAAATCATCTTGTGTCCTGTATAAATAGCCATAATCATGCAAAGCAAAGAACTTGCTGCAAAGTACTTATGGCCTTCTTTTAATCCCTTATAACCTGTATAAAAAGTTCCAAGCATTGTAATCAGTGCACCGATAGACCAATATTTATGTGATTTCATTCAGATACCTCCTGCCGTTTTTCTTAATCATATACCTTTTAAAAGATATATACAAACTGGAATTTTTCTAGATGTATATTTTCTTCATCTATAATGAAAATGCTAAATCGTAAGCTCCCCAAATTACAGTTTTTAAATTTCCTACTTTTGCAGCATCTCCGATTACATGAATATGTTCAGACTTTTCGCATAATGGATTTGGTGTATATCCAACAGATAAAATGACTGATTCGCAATTAATCTCCTTAATTCCATCTGCAGTTTGAATTATTACACCATTATCTTTGATTTCTTTTAAAGAGCTTTCTAAGTATACAGGAACCTTATAGAAACGCAAATAATCTTTTAGACAACTAGAATTTGCTGCACAAATACCAGCTGATTTGATAAGTTCATCAGCCATTTCAACAATAAATGGTTTTTTACCTTTTCGTGCTAAATCATAAGCGATTTCACAACCAGTCAATCCGCCACCAATTACAGCGACTGTTTCGCCAACTTCTTTATTACCTAGTAAAAAATCTACTGCTTCAACACCTTTTTCGAAACCAATGATTGGTAACTTTCTTACTTTGGATCCTGTAGCAATGACAATCTCGTCTGCATCTAGTTTAGATATATCTTTAACTTCAGTATTTAAATGTACAGATATTGGAAGTTTTGCGATTTGTGTACAATACCATTTAATCAAATCTTTATCTTTTTCCTTGAATTCTGGAGCAGCTGCGGCAATAAATACCCCACCTAATCTATCTGTTTTTTCATATAAATCAACTTTATGACCCATCATTGCGCAAAGTCTAGCTGTTTCCATGCCTCCAATGCCACCGCCGATGATAACAACTTTCTTTGGATTAGCTACTTTCTTTATCTGATATTTATTTTCTTCGAAAGCTACTGGATTTAATGCACAATGTCCTTGTGTTTCTATATCTTTTAAATCCATTATTACACCTGAGTTTTTATAGTATGCTACTGGGAGACATGCATTATGACAAGAGATACAAGGTCTAATATCTTCTTCTCTGCCTTCTTTTAATTTAGTCAAGTATTCACCATCACAGATAAACTGTCTACCTATAGCTACTGCATCTATATTTCCTGATGCAATAGATTCTGCTGCAACATCTGCTTGCATACGTCCTGCACAAATAACTGGAATGTCCACATATTTTTTGATATGTTCAACTTCTTTTAGGTTACAATTTAATGGCATATAAACCGGTGGGTGAGCCCAATACCAAGAATCATAAGTACCATTATCAGCATTTAATGCATCATAGCCTGCATCTTGTAAATATTTAGCTGCCTTTTCACTCTCTTGCATATCACGACCAATCTCATTAAATTCTTCACCAGGAACTGCTCCTACTTTAAAATCTATTACTTTACTAGTAACTGAGTAGCGTAACATAACCGGATAATCATCACCACATTCTTTTTTAATTGCTTTTACAACTTCCACTGCAAAACGATAACGATTTTCAAAAGAACCACCATATTTATCAGTTCTGTGATTTGTATACTTAGTTGTAAATTGATCCATAAGATAGCCTTCATGAACAGCATGAACTTCTACCCCGTCAACGCCAATATCTTTACATAACTTTGCAGATTTTGCATATCCTTCAATATAATCAGCAATTTCTTTTTCTGTAATTTGGCGAGTTGTGAGTTGTGGTGCAAAAACCATAGGAAGTCCTTCGTCAGGGGCAACCATCATTTCGTTTAAGTGCAAGAATGGATTAGTAAGTTTCTTAAGAGCTTTATTATCTGCAATCTTTAGCAGTTTATCTGGAATTGTGTAATTTCTTCCCGCAAAACCTGCGCCAAGTTGGAAGAATATTTTAGATCCGTTTGCGTGAATCTCGTCAATGACTGGTTTTGCTTGCGCAAATACTTTAGGATTTTTGTGCAACCATTTACCTCCCATCATAGAATAAACTGGAATCATCCCTGGGATGAAAAGACCTACATCATTGTTTGCTCGTTCAATGTAGTATTGTTTTGACTTTTCGTTGAATTTAGGTCCCATCATATTTTCTATAATATTGGTACCTTCCATAGCTGGAATAATTACTCTATTTTTTATTTCGCAAGTTCCAATAAAAAATGGTGTAAATAGTGCTTCATACTTTTTATTCATTGTCCTTATCTCCTTGATATAATAAAAAATCATGCTTTTACAATTCACATTTTAGCATGATTCAAGTACAGTATCTCGACAATTAAAGACATTGTGTTGGATATCTAGCGGTTTACTACATAAAATTTTTTTAATATATTGATAAGTTGCTCGTCAGACTCTTTACAACCATTTTGTAGCCACATTTCTACCATTCCATAAAATCCCGAAAATATAAAATTATATTCTAAACGATTGCTACTGGTTGGTATAAATAATTCTCCGTGGAGCCAATCGTTATTAATATCCACCATCTTTTGAATCGTAGAATTGTGAACACCTTGCCTGTGTATAGCTAAAAATACATTTTTATACTTTCGCGCAGTTCTAAAATACACTAAAAGAAAACCTTCTTGGCTTGGATTTAGATTGTTTTGTAATAAAGTTCGCATTTCATCCATAATAGAATCTGTAATTTCCTCAAAACAATCTTGTATATTACTGTAATAAACATAAAATGTACTCCTGTTGATATCCGCTACTTCACATAGACTACTTACAGTAATATCACTTACATCTTTTGTCTCTAGAAGTATTCTTAATGCCGATTGAAGTTTTTCTTTTGTTTTTAAAATTCTTTTATCCATAATAGGTATTATTTTCTCACTTTCTGTACCTTGCAATAGCTACAAAATAATCTACAGCAATAGTAAAGAGATAATTAAGATTGAAATAATCAATTAATCCAGTTTGAGTTTTGTCTTCAATAGCTCCGTGCTTAGTGGTGGACTCAAATTTTGCGACAACAACTTGTTCATTTAATTTTTCTTTCAAAACATTACTAATATGTTTGTTGATGGTTTTCACGTCACAATCAAATAGTTCGGCAATTTGTTGATGGTTTAACCAAATAGATTCCCTGTTATCTCTTACGTTAACTTCGAGTTTTAATTCACCATCTTTAAATACAATAATTACGTTGTTCATGTTTTTCTACTTGTCTTTCTATAATTTAATTATCATATTAAGACTTACAAACTTGAAGTTGTACTTATCTATTCTTTTCAGTAGTATCCCATTTCGAGCCTTTCTTACAAACATAGAAATCACAGCAGTCTCCACCGGTTGCCAGTGTTTTTGTCCGATGCAGCACCCCGCCCATCATGTCCACAGAAATATAATCCATCTGACACATGTAAGGAACAAGTTCACTGTGTCCCAGTTTTCTGCCAAGTCCACATAGCCCACACTGGCGATAAATTGTAGTGTACTCATCGCCATCTCTGCCGGGGATAGTTTCCGTAACCCAGTTATATGGACTGCTACTCATTCCATTAGCAATTTTATCTTTCTCTGCTTTTTTCTTCTGATAATCTAAAGAAAACGGATTTTTACCGCTAAAGGCTTTCTTGATAATCGGTGCGCCCATTGTTGCAGTAACCATTTCAGAGAAAAGTTTTTCACTCATTTTATTTGGGGCTGTTTCATAAACAGCCATCCAGACAGCGCCGCCGCTTAACGATACACGAAGCGGATTTTTCATCATGTCGCCAATCTCATCCAACTCAGAAATGATTTGTTTATAACGCTCTTTGCTTTTCTTTTTCCACTGTTTACAATCAACATCCGGCGTTTTTTCTTCCAGCAATTTAAAGATTACACCGTTCATTGCAAGCCACATTAGCTTTTCGCAATAAGAATACTTCATTTTACACTCCTCACTATCACTTAATTGTCATCAAGTTTCTTTGACAAATTCAAATTTTCCAATTTAACAAACTTGAAGTTGTATTTATTTATTTTTTCTCAAATTCGTAGTAGATAAAAGCAAAAGTGAAATACCTAATAATAAATATGTTACTGCTTGTGTAGTGTTTTTATCCATAAAATTCACTATCGACACTATAAAGTTACATATTGAAACAAATAAAAAACATATACACCTGATTTTCTCTTTTTTATCTTTTTCCATGATTTTTCCACCTCGCTCAATTAGAAGTTATTGATCTTCTGAATCCAATCCAAGTTCTTTCAGCACTTTTTCGTTTTGGATATCTTCATCAGTTTTCTTTCCAGTGATAGCACTGTAGGCTTCTTTGATGCCATTTTTCACTGCCCATTTGATAACGAAATACAGCGCAATCAAAATAACAATTGCAGTTCCTCCGCTTATACCTAATTCATTCCACATAATTCAATCCTCCAAATTCCGATTTACACTACTCTTCGTATTTCGTGTATTTATCAAGCTGAACATCAATATCACGACCGCCATACATCACTCGCATAATGGAAACTGTCCTATCATCATTATCTACAATATAGAGAACGCAATAATTATCTACTGGAACAATATGAAGTCCACGACTTTTCCACGGTTCTCTATCATAAAAACGATAGCGCTCTGGCATATCGTCAAGACTCATAATACACTTTTCGATTCTGTCCAGCTGACCACTGGCATTCTCCGGTGACTGCAGTTCGTAGGCAATATATTCATAGATGTTACGGATATCATTATCTGCCTGATCTGTAATTTTGATAGTGTAAATCATAGATTATAATCCTTACGGATGTCTGCAAAAACTGCACTTGCTTCTCTTGTTCTTCCTGCTTTGATATCCGCATATCCTTTCTCAAGTTCTGCATTCAATTCTGCTTCTGATAAAGCGGACATATCTACCGGACGAGAAGATGGAATTTTCACATCAAAAGGAAGTCCTCTCTGAAGAATAATCTGTTTATAAAACATATTGATAGCATTGGAAGCAGGAATGCCCAGTGCGGATAAAATGCTTTCTGCCTTTTCTTTCACTTCCGGTTCAATACGAGCATAAAGATTCGCTGATTTTGCTGCCATATACAGCACCACCTTTCCGATATTTTTATAATCATATTATACTCGATTGTGCGTACAATAGCAATACAACTTTCAAAATTTACAATTTGTTCATCAAAACTTATCAAAATCTTCCTGCATAGCTAAGTTATCATATTTCACAGAATCATTTGCTTTCTCCGTCCAAATATCCATCACCATTCCAATCGTCAAATAATCTAGATCTCCGATAGAAATACCTATCTCAAGGCAACGCAGGAGGAATAAGGGCGTGGTCATCTCCCTGCTACTGCGTTTAAGTTTTTTTAGACTCAATATCTGTAATGAGGTTTTCTTTATTGTTATTATGCATTAAAAGCAATGCACTTGCAATTCACTATAAAACTTTTTTCTTTTCCCAACTGTAAAACAGCCTCTGAGCGTTTCGTTATATAGAGGGGAATCCCGGCCAGAAGTAAACTGTCTCGAAAGCAGAAACATAATCAAAAACCGCATCCGGAAAAGGGATAGCAGATACATCACCTTGAACCACGCAACATTTCCCTTGTTTAATGGCAGCGGCGTTCAGTTTTTGAGATTCTGCCACACTGACCTCCGAATAATCCATTCCTGTCACATGTCCATTTCCGCATTTGTTCAACCAGGCTACAATATTTGCACCGCCTCCGCAACCAACATCCAGTACCGCAGCATCTGGATTTACTGAGATATTTGAGAATCCCCATTGTGATAACTTGGCGTGACCTCTGTTCATCATTTTCGTCATCAATTTTCCGCCAAAGCCTTGTGGCTTACGAGTATTTTCAAAGAAGCTCATTGCATTATTCCTCCTCTCTAACTTCCGATTGTTCTATTTCTTCCTTTTCTGATTTGAAATACTTTTTTGCGTATTTTTTACTTCTTTCACCAACAACTGAACATTATCATAAGCCAGACCGAATTTAAATAGCTTTTTACCTTGCTTATTATAGAAAGTAGTGACCTTATCCCAGCTACTAGTTACATTGCCATCGCCATAATCCTTATAGAATTCTTCAATTTTTTCATTGGAGGATGCAATGTCTGACAAGTTATATTCTCTCCTCCTGATTATACCCATACTATTCATGGCTGAAAGCATGTCATCTGTAACACCAGAAATTACCTTTGTTATCGCAGTTATTCCATTTCTTCTCATAGTTGCTTCTTCGATACCCTGCATAGCATAAGAACAAATGACGGAATCGCTCCAAATAACAAATCTATCCCCAAAAATGACAATTAAGTAACGAAATCATTATTTCCCTCAAAATTATAAATTCTTTAGTTTAAAAAACTTGAAGTTATAAACATCTTTGCAAATATATCATATCTATCAACTGTACGCCGCCCTCATAAATTGGGTGGTCATAATTGTCAGTAAAGAAATTGGGAATCTTGTAAGAACGGACAAATCCACATTTTTCATAAAATGGTATCGTCAATGGACTGTCACCTGTTCCAACTTGCAAAACAGAATATTCATCTGCATATTTACTGGCAAGAAAATCAATTAGTGCTTTGCCATAGCCCTTTCCTTGATTTTTCGGATCGACTGCGATATTCTTGATTTCAAGTATTCCATTACCTTCATCGGTAACAACACATTCAGCTTTTACATTACCATCTTCAAGTACATACATAGTACTTTTTTCAAGATAGTGATCAATCATATTTTCCTGCTCATCAGCTAATAACAATAATGCTATAAATTGCTTTTTATTCTCATTCACTTCTCGGATTTTCATATCTATTACTCCGTCAAACTTGAAGTTGTCTATTGTTAAATATTTGTAACAAATTCTTCTATCAAACTATTTATCCGTTCAGGTTTGTCTGTATTAGAATTATGTCCAGCTCCTTCAATCCATGTTAAAGGAATTTTCGTGTTTCTATGCCACGCTTTGTTATACCGTATGCACGAACCGGCATGATCCTGTGTACCGCATATTAACAAAGCTGGACACTTAAGCTCATACGGCAGATTCTTTTCCATTGCCTCTGCCAAAATACGAAAGCCATGTCCGGCAATTTGTGCATAACGCTTTTGGTTACCATCATAAACCTGCATCATTTCACGCATTAAATTTCTGCCATAAACAGATGTGGCAACACCTTCCGTTCCCGATTTCAGTAGCCACTTCCATGGATAATGAGCATATACCGGTTCCATCCGCTTCAAAAGCCAGATTTCAACCGCAGTCACATACTTTCGTTGCAACGGTGCAGAGTCAATGGAAACAAAACCTTTCAACTGGTTTGGATAGAGTTGTGCATAAGCCTGCCCCACATATCCACCCATAGATTGTCCAACAATGACAGGTTTGTTGATTTCTTCTTGATTTAAAATTTCGTTCAACCATTTTGCTTTATCGAACAAATCAAAATCAAGCCGAAACGGCCATGAGGTAGCGTGTGCCGGTGCATCCCACACCACAATATTATACTTTTTCTCAAAAAAAAGAATCTGCTTATCAAACAATCTATGGTCAGCGGTCAATCCCGGCAAAAAAACAAGGGTAATTGCATTCAGGCTTGATATGCTTGTCCAGTAGTGGATTGTTCCGCAACGAGTCTGATATGTCTTTTCTTTCATTGTTGTTTTCTCCTCCATAACTTCCGATTTCTATTTTTGTTTCCATAGCATGGTGTATTCTTTTTCACCAGTAGCTTCATCCAAACCTTCACATTGAATAATGAACCCTTCTCTTTGGTAAAAAGAAATTGCTCTGGCATTCTTCTGATATACATTTAATTGTAATCTAACTTTTTTATCCTTAATATAATCCAATAAAAGCTTACCGATGCCGCACGACTGCATTTCATCAGAGACAAAAATACCTTCGATATATTCACCATTTAATCCTACAAATCCTTGAATCATTTTATCATCTTCATACACATAGACTTCGGATTGTAACATCATTTCTTTCACTAATTCATAATTACTTTTCCAGTATTGATTGGAAATAAAATAATGTGTTTTCAGATTTGTCTTTAACCATATGTCAGCAACTCTATCGATATCTCCGTTCAGTAATTTTCTAATCATAACAAATATTCTCCACAACTACATACTTTATGCTTTTCTCTTTTTTTCATTCTATCACAAGCTCACCATTAATCATTAATTTTTTGATATTTTTTCTTTTCCCCCACTGTAAAACAGTCTCTGAGCGTTTCGTTATATAGAGGGATAAAAATAAGAGCAAGATCCACCCATGTTTAACGGTATTGCCATTTGACCTCCCGTCAACCTATGGGTTTTATCTTGATGGGAATCTCCCCATACCCTCTTCATAACAGACGTTTCACTCGTCTGTTGGTTCCACCTAAAGGTGTTCACAGCACTATTTCTAATATCGGAAGGGACAGCCGATATTGAAATACGTGGACTTCCAAAGGGAGAAATCATCTCAAAGGAAGGAGGATTATGAGAACAGTAAATAAAGAAACAGAATTAAATCACAGACATTTTGTTGCAGTACGACTGACAAATGCTCATTTTCATAAGAATAAGAAACGTGAAGATATCAAAAGTCACCACTACATTATCAGCTACGATCCACCGTATTCTTAACACAGAAAGAATATTTGCGAAATGCGATTGATGAATGTGCTGCCATATCCAATAGTTTTGATGAATTCCAATCCAAACTTCTGGAACAATTTCATATCTCTGTGATTGAGCATCGTGGCAGATACAGCTATCTTCATCCTGATCGACAGAAGCGGATTACTGAACGAGCACTTGGAACACGATATGGAAAAGAACACCTGAAACAGACCTTCTTACGCAAGGATCCGTTGGCTATTCTCTACGTCAGATCTCACCTGCGCCTGGTTGTAAATCTCCAGACAAATGTGAAGGCAATGCAGAGCCCGGCTTATACTCATCGGGTAAAACTTTCTAACCTGCAGCAAATGGCAAATACCATTATCTACGTGCAGGAGCATGGATTTGATACGCAGTCAGATTTGAAAAATACACTGGTTGCATCAAAGCAGGAATTGAAAGAAATGCAGACACAGTTTGCTCAGCACTGGTCCGATCTAAGGATTTTCAAACTTATAATTCCTTTCAAAGAAAGAAGTTCCACATCATGCCCAGCTTCTTTTGCTCCCTTTGCACACTCCTTTGCGAGTACATCAGAATTGCTGCCTCCTCGAAAACTTGTAGATATGATCAATACTTTTTTTGCCACAATTAAATTTCTCCTTTTTCAGCGTCTTTTTTAACCTTACGTATAACTTTCGCAGGCACTCCTGCCGCAATCATATTGGCCGGAACATCTTTTGTTACAACTGCTCCGGCTGCAATGATCGAACCTTTACCAATCGTAACCCCTGGAAGAACCGTTACATTTGCTCCAATCCATACATTTTTTTCAATATGAATCGGCTGAAATATCATACCAGCTCTTTTCTCAGGATCTTCCATATGATTGATTGTTGCCAGTACTGCATTATGTCCAATCAGGACTCCATCCTCTATATAAATACCACCCTGATCCTGAAACTTACATCCTGCATTAATAAAAACATTATTACCTATATGGATATTTCGCCCACAATCCGTATAAAACGGAGGAAACATTCCAAAACTCTCATCTATTTTCTGCCCGGTAAGTTCTGACATAAGCTGTACAATTTCTTCTTTTGTATGATATTTGTTATTCAGCTCCATCGTTATTTTTAATGCCCTTTGAGACAGCTCATGCATGATCAGATGGTCTTCACTTCCACCGTCTACAGTATATCCGGGCTTCATATTACTCAAATATTCTTCAAATGTCATGATTAACCAACCCCGTTTTCTTTAAAAAATTTCTGGATTTTATCAAATGGGATTACATCCAGATTATCGTAAAGATCTGTATGAACAGCCCCTGGAATTGTCAGCAGCTCTTTATTGGATGTGTACTTGCTGTCCTTGATCATATTTTCATAAGCATCTTTTCCAAAATAATAGCTGTGTGCTTTTTCTCCGTGAACGATAAGGACTGCACTTCTGATTTCATTACTGTACTTTAATATTGGCTGATTCATAAATGACATGCATCCAATACTGTTCCAGCCCCCATTGGAATTCAGGCTCCTTTTGTGATAACATCTGCCTTTATAATACTCACTATAATCTTTTACGAAGAGAGGGGCATCTTCCGGAACCGGAAGTGGAACACAACCACCGCTTCTGGAATACTCGCCTTTACGGTATTCTTGTGTTCTGAGGGCATTCAGTGACTGTTTCTTTGCATAACGTGCTTCTTCACTGTCCTCAGAATCAAAGTACCCATTTGCATTTACCCTTGTCATATCATACATGGTAGATGCTACAGTTGCTTTTATTCTTGTATCCAATGCAGTTGCGTTAAGAGCCATTCCACCCCATCCGCAGATTCCAATGATTCCTATTTTATCCGTATCCACATCTTCCCGAACAGAAAGAAAATCAACAGCAGCCATGAAATCTTCTGTATTAATATCCGGAGAGGCCATGAATCTTGGATTTCCTCCACTTTCCCCCGTAAAAGAAGGATCAAATGCAATCGTTAAATATCCTTTTTCAGCCATCGTCTGTGCATATAATCCAGAACACTGTTCTTTGACTGCACCAAATGGTCCGCTTACGGCAATCGCAGGATATTTCCCTGACACATTTTTCGGCTTATACAGATCTGCAGCAAGTGTGATTCCATAACGATTTACAAATGTCACTTTCTTATGGTCTACTTTTTCACTCTGTGGAAAAGTTTTATCCCATTCAGATACCAACTTTAATTCTTCTGTTTTTAACATATTTAACATCCTCCATATGCAAAATTTCTTGTAATTATACTAACAATAGTATATGATATAAATATCATACAACCTAAAGTTAACTTTAGGTCAAGCATATTTTGAAAGAAGGTTTTTTATGTATACAATCGGTCAGGTCTCTGCAATGTTTAGTCTTCCTGTTTCTACCTTAAGATATTATGACAAGGAAGGTTTTTTCCCTAATCTAGAACGTAAAGGAAACATCCGTTATTTCAGCGATAATGAGTTGGAAGCGCTTCGTATCATTGAATGTCTGAAGAAATCTGGGCTTGAGATCAAAGATATAAAGCAATTTTTTATCTGGGTATCTGAAGGCAGCGCCAGCTATGAAAAAAGGAAAGAATTATTTGAAGCCAGAAAATCAGCTGTTGAAACTGAAATCCAGGAACTTCAAAAAACTCTCTCCCTCTTAAAATTTAAGTGCTGGTATTATGAAACAGCAATGAAAGATGGTAATGAAGATACGATAAATGCCATGTTACCTGATAAACTTCCAAAAAATATACAGAAACTATATGACAAAGGACATGAATGATTTTTGTTTCTTCTTCAAGTTCTTCTTCAAGCTGGAAGTTGGCTATTTCGTTGCAACAATACTTATCCAATGATTTTTTGCATTTGAATACGTTTTAATCTCTGTAAAACCCGCTTCTTTCAAAGCGGCAACAAGTTGTTTAGATGTGTAAATCTTCATACCATTGATCATCTTTGTCCATTTTTCATCTGCGGCATTCGTTCCGTCACTCTCGTTACAAATCAGGAATATGCCTTCGCTTTTCAGCACACGGTTGACCTCGGAAAAGCATTTTACTAATCCTGGCCAAAAGTAAACTGTTTCGAAGGCAGAAACATAATCAAAAGTCGCGTCAGAAAAGGGTATAGCAGATACATCTCCTTGAACTACATTACATTTCCCTTGTTTAATGGCGAGGGCGTTCAATTTTTGAGATTCTGCCACACTAACCTCAGAATAATCCATTCCTGTCACGTGGCCATTTCTACATCTATCAAGCCAGACCGCAATATTTGCTCCGCCGCCACAGCCGATGTCCAGAACTTCAGCATCAGACTTCGCGGAGATATTTGAGAATCCCCATTGCGATAATTTGGCGTGACCGCTGTTCATCATCTTCGTCATCAATTTTCCGCCGAAGCCTTGTGGCTTACGGGTATTTTCAAAAAATCTCATTACAGAATTCCTCCTCGTTAAATACCGATTGTATAATCACTTAATTTAAGGGTTTCATTAGCTGTTATATTTTATTAATAAACTCCCCGCTAACCCTTATAAACACTAACTTTTCTATAGGTGAGCTTTCCCTTAGGTATTCCCTTGTGTTATATCGTTTCACAAGGCTTTACGAACCCTCGTAAGGGAAAAAATAAGGGAAGCAAAATCGCATAACACATTATAGCATAATATGAACGGACTGTGTGAACTGCTTGAAATGCTTTTTGAATTTTACAGAAAAGAGGATTGGTTTAATGAACATAATATATGCAGATTACAACATTTATCATAACAGCATTGATATATGCACTTGTGCCGGATATATTCTTCAGATTGATTGTGCAAAGGCAGAGGAAGGATTAAAGACAACACCTAATTCAGAGTGTGCCTTGAATGCTTTGGCAATAGACAATCCTGTGAAGTATGCTCGACTTTATCTTGACGGTACTATGCAGATGTGGATAGATGCGGAAGATTCGTTGGTTTCTTTAAGGGGCATTTTTCTCCCCATAGTGTTCTTTCATCTGGCAACATTTAACTGTCACATGAACATAACAGCTATTTCTGCTTATTCGCATTGTGGTTCATTATATTGAATAAAAATAGCATAAAACACAACGTAATCGGAAACAGGAGTCCAATGCGCATGCCCACATGAATACTACCTCCAAACATGTCCGCACCCCTTCCTACAATGGCTGGACCTATGCTTCCTCCAAGATCACCTGCCATTGCTAAAAGTGCAAACATTGCAGTTCCTCCTGTTGGAAATGCCTTGGAAGAGATGCTGATTGTACCGGGCCACATGATTCCTACAGAAAACCCACATACAATACATCCAGCAAGTCCAATGATCGGATTTTCTGAAAATGACGCTAATAAATAACATACAAAACATAAGATACCGGAACCAATCATAAATCTGTTTAGTTTCATTTTATCACCGGCTTTTCCAAACAACACTCGTGAAATTCCCATCGTCACAGCAAACATACAAGGTCCGGCAATATCTCCCACTGCCTTTGAAAATCCTAGGGCTGATTCTGCGTACGCAGATGCCCATTGTGCCATTGCAAGCTCCGATGCCCCGGAACAGACCATCATCACAATGGCAATCAGGAACATGGGATTTGAAAATAATTTTCTGATTCCCATTCCCTGTCCTTCCTCTACTAATGATTCAATCGGACAAGTTGCAAAATTAATAATATTGATAGCAGGAATTAATGCAAAAATAACAGCAAGCCATTTCCAGCTGCCAATTCCAAATAGCAGAAAGAAAGCGGTCGAAACAAGTATAGTTCCAACTGCTCCCCAACAGTAAAAGGAATGCAGAAGGCTCATAGTAGCCTCCTTGTTCTCAAACGGACATGCTTCCACAATAGGACTTCCTAAAACCTCGATTAAGCCACTTCCAATCGCATACAAAATGACACTTATAATAATACCAATAAACGGAGATGGAATTATTTCCGGTAAAAATGCCAAACCTACAAGGCCTGCAGCCGAACATACTTCTGAAGCAACAATGCATACTCTATATCCAATTTTGTCCACGTACTTGGCACAAAACAAATCTACCAAAAGCTGTGTAAAGAAAAAGGATGTTGATATCATAGCAATGTTTCCAAGTGAAATATTGTAATCTGTATGAAATTTCAGAAATAGTAAAGGTGCAAAATTCGCAGCAACTGCCTGCGTAATAAATCCCAAATAACACGCCAATTTTGTCTTTTTATAATTCTTCATCATTTTTCCTCAACTCTCTTTGTTGTTATTCTTAGATAATGCTCATCTCCACACCAAACACATCCCTCATAGAACGCACCTAAGTATCTTGGTTCACAATTCACTATAAATGACTTTTCAATAAGCATTAACATAAATTCATTTACCTGTTCCTCATTATCTAAAATGATAGAAATACATTCTTTTTCATCACATAAACCAAATTCAACCTGTTCATACATTTATCTTCTCCTTACGGCTAAATAGAACTATATAGCAATTTTGTTTATTTTTCACTATATAATATCGCAATTATGCTGTATAATATCGTAAAACAGATTGTTCAGGAGGGGACTGCCATGTCGCAGAAAGAAAAGAAAAAGCTTGTAAGTATAAAAACCGATGATACACTGATGGAAACTGCTTTACATGGGATTCATCTTTTTCCATACAAACTCTATGATGAAAACATAACCGATTATGATTTTAACTGTATTGACTGGCATTGGCATACCGAATTTGAATTTGTATATATCGAATCCGGTATAGTTCACTTTAATGTAGGAGAAGATAATTTTGACATGTCCGAGGGACAGGGAATATTTATTAATTCCAAAGTTATTCATAAAATGCATTCCGAAAATGACGCTGTAATTCCAAATTTTCTCTTTCTTCCGTCTCTGATTGCTCCGAAAGAAAGTTTAATCTATCAGAAATTTGTGTTACCTTTTCTGAACTCATCTTTGGGTTATTACATTTTTTCTTCTTCACAGGAATGGCAGAAAGAAATTTTGTCTGAAATGCAAAAGCTTATACAGTTTAGCAGAGGTGAAATAAATGAACTACAAATATCTGTTCAATTACAAAAGATATGGGCACTCATAACTTCAAATGTTATTTGTTACCCAGAAACTCAAAATGTGAATGCTTCCTCACTTGCACGGTTACAAATGATGATGCAATTTATACATTCGAATTACCCTGAAAGCATTTCTCTTTTGGATATTGCCAAAGTTGGGGAAGTGAGTATCAGTACTGCCTTGAATTTGTTTCGTAATGTACTGAATACATCTCCTGTCAACTATCTGATATGCTACAGGTTAAGGAAGGCAGCATTACTTCTTACCAATACAGAAAAAAAAGTAAGTGCCATTTCAATAGAAACTGGATTCAGTAATGCAGATTATTTCTGTAAAACATTTAAGAGAATGTATTCCTTAACTCCTACAGAGTATAGAAACGTAAAGAAATGAATTATCCGACGAAAAAAGGGTGACTTATCTCGCCCCTTTATCTCTGCTATGGTAATTTCTTTGTGTATGCTGCTGATCAGCTTCTCTTTGATATATCCGTAGCTGTAGCTAATAGAATTGTATACTGTTTCAGCTAATTAATGTTTGCAAACCTGTGATTTTGATTAGCTGTCAGCTAACAAAAATCGGATTGTGTTAGCTGGAAATGGATCATTTTGAATGGATTTTCATGTCACGAACGTAATTAAAAAACAAGAAAAGCGTTCGCTGTCAGCTAATCCAGCTAACATTTTCGAACGCTTTGAAGCCCGTCGCCAAGAGGATTTGAACCTCCGACCCCTCGCTTAGGAGAGCTCCAACCTATTGTCACTCTCTGTCAATCTGAGGTAAGGTAAACCCATATGGGACACTATATAAAACTGTTTCCGATTCAATTCGAGTTATTCTGAATACCCCCTTTGTCAAGCTCTGTAAAGCTCTGAAAGTTAGCTGTTTGTTTGCTCCAGCTAATAATCGGGGAATGCCTTGATATTACCATCGACATCTGTTATATGACCACCATGCTTTGTACGTTCGATCATGGTAAACAGTATTCAATTAAACTTCCTATCGAAAGCACAAGATATTTTCTTGTCTATAAATAATATAACGCATACGAGACGGTTTGTCCATGCGTTTTTGACTGGCAAATTTTATTCAGTAAAAATATCTGTAACCTTTTTTGTAACTGAATCTCCATCATTCCATCATCAAATGATGGAGATTCCAATAGATATGATGGAGATAGACAATTACTTCATCGTCTTCGCCAGTGAATTGAGCAATGCCCGCATCTCCGGATTTGCCAAGACTTTTGCCAGAAGTTCCGGATCAACTTCATCGGCAACAGTATTATTATTTTCCTGCTGTACATGCATCTGTGGATCCAGATTCTTTTTCTCATAAAATGCTTCTTCAAAAAGCTCTGCATTTTTCCTTCTATCATCATCCAGAATATGAGAGTACACATCCGTAACCATATTGACCTGAGCATGACCGGAATCACCCTGTACCGCTTTGATGTCCCCACCATTCAGTTTCAGCTTATAAGTAACGCTGCTATGACGGAAACTGTGAAACACAACTGGTGGGAGATTATAGTCCTCGATCAGTTTCTTTAAAGGACCACGGATTGCTCCATCTCCGAGAGGAAGACCAAAGGTACTTGCCATAACCAGGTTATAGTCCATATATTCATCACCAAGGATTTCTTTCATTTCATCCTGTTCCGCTTTCCAGTCTACCAACATATTAGCGACACTCTTTGGTAAGAATATCTTACGCACACTGCTTTCTGTCTTTGGTGTTTTCAGAATACGGACCGTAGAATTCTTCTTATGATTTGTCGGGAATACCAACAACACATCTTTTCCATCCAATGCATTCAACGATTCTTTTCTTATACGCTGTGATTCTTTGTTGATGAAGACATATGCACGGTTTTCTTCAATTGCCTCAGGAGAAATATCTACACAATCCCAGGTAAGACCAAGCAGCTCACCAAGTCGTAAGGAACATGAAAAGGATAGATTTATTGCAAGCTTTAACCGCTCATCTTCACAGACACTGAGCGCATACATTAATGTATCCGCTGTCCAGATGTCTCTTTTTTGTGATTTATGTTTTGGTACAGTCGCATGGGTGCAAGGATTCTTCTCCATCAACTCCCATTTCACTGCCTGTTCAAAACAATTTCTAAGCAGCTTATTAATATCCCTGACCGTACTGGAAGATACAAATTCATTTCGACTGGTTTTATTCAATGGATTGATAACTGCACGTCTCTTCAAAAGACTCTGATAATATCTTTCGATGAAACGGGTATTGATCTCTGAGAGTTTCGTATCACCAATGATCGGAAGAATATAGTTATTGATAAGAGAGACATTTCCTTCATATGTAGAAAGCGCCCAGTTTTCTTTGCCATAAAGTGCAACATATTCTGCAATAAGCTCGTCCAGTGTTTTGCATTTACGGACGACAAATGATCCCATCTCTTTTTTATATTCAATTTCTTTTTTTCTTCTCTTTGCTTCGGCTTTCGTTTCATAGGTTTCCCACTTCTGTTTCCTCTCACCTTTTTCATTCGTATAAGAATAGATTACATTAAATTTTCCGTTTCGTTCTCTTATAGATGCCATATTATTGCATACTCCTTTCCAAATCTCTTTGCTCCATCCAGTCCTCAAATTCATCCCGACGGATCCTAACTCGACTGCCAACTTTTATTACTGTGAACTTTCCTTTATCCGCCCACTTGTTGATCATGCTTCTGCTGACCTTTGCCAGATAGGAGGCTTCATCAAAAGTAAGATACTTTATATTTCCATTGCTTCCTCGTATTCCGGTTTGTGATAATTTCTTCCGCCGGAAATTAGCCAGGGCAATATTCTGTTCCTGTGCAAGTTCTTCATAATCATTCGATGGATCCAGCTTATAACGGTCCTGACCTTCCAGGAATTTTTGAAAACTCTCTTTTGTGATCCTTTTCTTTTCTGCAATCACAATGAATTCAAAAAAATGACTATACTTCGGATTATCAAGAATTGTATATACTGAACTTCTGGTTGTTCCAAGCAGCTGTGCCATCTCAGGCATCGTAATAGTTGCATTTTCCAAAAGAGCGTCTTTTTCTCTGTCTTCCTTTGTTCGATACCGGGACTGGCTTTTATACCAATTCTGAAAAGATTCTTTTGGTATTCGTTTCCAGTAATCGACAATAACAGCTTCCATTTGATTTTTCTTGAGTAATTCATAAACAAGATATTCATCAACACCCAACAGATCCGCGACTTCCTTAACAGAATAGGACCAGGATTTCAATTCTTTCCCCGGTTCTTCTCCGGTAACTTTATGGTATTTAATCTGATTGGCATACCATTTTTCAAAGCTGGCAATATTGATTCGTATCTTTCCGGCAATCTCTTTTGATTCAAAAACGTTTTTATGCACCAGCCAATATCGATCTGTCTTTTTTAATCCCAGTAGCTTTCCCATTTCCGGCACGGTCATCCAGGTCCTCTTTTGTGTTGGACGCCGTTTGTAAGGACTTTCTTCTGATATTTTCGAAATGATTTCTTCAACATCGTCCATTTCCGGAACTTCTTTTTGTTTCATAATTGCTGTTGCCATTTATTCTTCACTTCCTGTCTTTTTTAGTGTTAGTGTTTTTTCTTATATCATATCTCAAATCCAGATAAAAATTTAGGATGTCGATTGCAGATAAAATCTGCCTGATCAACACCCTGTTTTTTACTGTTCCAAGTTATCGAGCCAGTCATCGAAACTCTTCTTAGAGATGCGATACTTTCCGCCATCCAACTGGATCCACCGGAATTCCTTTTTCTTTAAAAGGTTATAAATAGTAGGTCTGCTGACTCCTAAGATTTCCTGTAACTCTTGAACTGTATAACATCTTTTTTCTGACATTTCTTTATCCTCTTTTCTTTGAAATATGAAAGAAAAATTATCCCTTCATATAACGAAACGCTCAGAGCATGTTTTACAGTGGTCAAAAGCAAATTTTTTTACTTTTTTTCTTACGAGTTTTCTTTAATGCAACTCGTAACATTAGATTTTTACATTTTTCATGAAATTAAGTAAAGAAAAAGAGCATATGGAATTGAATCCATACACTCTATGATTACTGGAACTTTATTTCATTTTTAATTCAACAAACTGGAATTTGGTGTGTGCTTTATAAATTTTTTCCGATCCACTCAAGTTCGTTCATGGAATCCTTATTTTTTTCAAGTTCATCTCTGGCTGTTGCGTAATATGATTTTTTGAAAAGCATATCCCATGAAAGATATTTTGCCATACAGTCAAACTGCTTATCAATCAGCTCATACTGGATACTGTCTACGGGAGAACCGCCTACAACAATCGTGCCAACTTTTTTATTTTTTAACTGCAATCCACGGCAGTAGCACTTATCAATGATAAGTTTCAATTGTGCTGACATTCCCCACCAATAAACTGGTGTAGCAAAAAGAATCATATCTGCGGCAGCAATTTTATCAATTGTAGAATTTGTATCATCCTTATCGACGCATCCCTTAGAGCATTGACAGACAGCACATCCCTTGCATGGTGCAATGTTGAGTTTGTCGGGTTCAATGATTTCAATTTTATTCTTTTCTGACGCTCCTTTTATAAATGCATTGATTGCTGCCAGCGTATTTCCTTTTCTGGCACTTCCATTAATGATTACAATTTTCATGCGTGTATCCTCCAACTCCCGATTTTTCAATCCGAATAATTTTAGCAAGCATTTCTTGTGTAAACCCATTTGAACTTCGCAGTTGTTTTATTCTTTCTCCCATTGTCATATAATGCACCTACTTCCCCAGAATTTATTTTACCACGTATTCTTCTGTTCATCTGTCACCTGCATCGTATCCGTATTTACCAGATAAAAATCTACCAATTCGGTCTCGTAATTACCGTCTGGATATATTTTTTCTAACACCAGTTCTTCGCAAGAATTACCATCCGCATCCGTCTTCGCCCCGTTGTCATACAGACAATATTTTACATTTACCGTATTACCATCTTTTGTTTCCTGCGTTTCACTGACAACACCATAGATTTCTCCTTTTGCATTCGCAGTGTAACTGAATGCCATATTTTGAAGTACATTATTCTCCTGAAGATAATTATAGACCGCCAGCATCGCATTCTGAATCGTCAGACCATCATGCTGTCCTTCTGCCTCATAATCTTCTACCACATCTCCGTTCTGAGTATCTTCTGTCACTGGGGAATCCTCTGTATCCGCATCCGATGATTCTTCGTTATCTTCTTCAGCATCCATTATATCCGAAGAATCCGAAGACCACCACAGACCATCCATACTCTGCATAACAAATGGATTATTGGTTCGATATCTCCGCTCGCCGCCATAATCCTCCTGCACGGTTATATACGTATATTTGCTGTCATGACCAGTCACCGTCTCCGCTCCATCCATTCCGAACACTACACTCAGACCACTCATTCCAATAATCAAAAGTGTAAATATCGCAGCAGCTCCAAAAATGATTATTAATGCCACTCTGTTTTTACCAGGCTGTATGGATAATGCCTGGCAATTGTGTCTGTACAAGCTTACGATTCCCCAGATTAAAAGAATCGCCAGACTGATTGTAATAACAGCAATCGATATTTCTGCGAAACGATATCTCACTTCATATCCCATATCACGGTTTATACCATACCACAATCCGTAAAAGAAGGTACTATATGCAAGAATCAAAGTAATGACACTGATCCGTACCGGATGCTCTTTCTTATCCGGCACTACCTTTTTCAGTGCTTCTACCATCTGCACTGTATCTCTCTGCTCTATCCATTCAGCAAGCTCAGCTTCTGGCGGATATACACATTTAGTATCCGGAATCCCTGCATAACGCATCTGGCTCTCTTGAAGCCCTTCTGTATCTCCTGCCACTACTGCTGTAACCACTTTCAGGTAATAATACACCTTCAACTGTGCCGGATTAAATTTATCTATACAAATATCTTCCAGCTCCTGTGTAGCCCGTTCATAATTGTCAAGAAGTATACTCATCCTTGCCATAACCAAAAGCATCTGATTCGCCACAGCAGGGTAACGTTGATATTGTTTCTCATATAAATACTGTGCATACTCATGTCGTTCTTCCGGTGTTAACCGGTAGGACTTCTTTCTACTCTGTGCCAGCATCGCGATTCGCATACCATAAGCCACTTCTAAAATCGCAATCAGCTGGCAGATAAATGCACCAAATCCCCAGATATCTGTTGTACGATCCACATAGGTTACCAACACAATGCCTAGCATTGCCGGAATCACGATCAACCATTTTGCCCAATCTGATTTTCTCACACTAACACCCTCCTGAATAGTTTTTCTGAATATAGTATATTACCGCACACACCAATCAACCATATACGCATTTTCAATTAATATCATACTGATCCGCTTGTCATCCCTCAAAACTTGAATTTATCGTCTTGTTCCATTCTTATCAAAATTCTTTTTTAATGCTATTTCTGTTGGGAGAATAGATCCAATTAAAGGAATAAGTTGAACACCACAGATAATTCCTCCTATACTCCCAACACAATCTTCATTTTTTCCAATTACTAAAAGCATGAATATTACTGTTATCGGCAACATAACCATTCCACAGACATACCAAACTTTACCACAATATTTATGAGCAAATTCCCATGTGTCTTTGTTCTTCATAGACATCGAAGTCCGATATCCAAATATTGAATTTATTTCCTTGGGAGTCTTTTTCATAAAATATCTTCCAAAACCAATCATCGTAAATGGAAGAAGCAAATCCATAACCAACATAAAAATCCAAAACCCCATTGTAAACCTCCTTTACTACAACTTCCGATTTCTATTTTCGTTTCCATAGCATAGTGTACTCTTTTTCACCAGTAGCTTCATCCAAGCCTTCACATTGAATAATGAACCCTTCTCTTTGGTAAAAAGAAATTGCTCTGGCATTCTTCTGGTATACATTTAATCGTAAGCTAACTTTTTTATCCTTAACATAATCTAATAAAAGCTTACCTATGCCACATGACTGCATTTCATCGGAGACAAAAATACCTTCTATATATTTATCATTTAGTCCTACAAATCCTTGTATCATTTTATCTGCTTCAAACACATAAACTTCGGATTGTGACATCATTTCTTTTACTAATTCATAATTACTTTTCCAGTATTGATTGGAAATAAAATAATGTGCTTTCAGATTTGTCTTTAACCATATATCAGCAACTCTATTGATATCTCCGTTCAGCAACTTTCTAATCATAACAAATATTCTCCACAACTACATCCTTTATGCATTTTCTCTTTTTTCCATTCTATCACAAGCTCACCATTAATCATCAATTTTTTGATATTTTTTCTTTTCCCCCACTGTAAAACAGCCTCTGAGCGTTTCGTTATATAGAGGGATACAAATAAGAGCAAGATCCACCCATGTTTAACAGTATTGCCGTTTGGCATCCTGTTCTCCTATGGGATTTATCTTGATGGGGATCTCCCCATACCCTCTCAATAACAGACGTTTCACTCGTCTGTTGGTTCCACCTAAAGGTGTTCACAGCACTATTTCTAATATCGGAAGGGACAGCCGATATTGAAATACGTGGACTCCCGGCGGGAGGAATAGTCTCAGCGGAAGGAGGAGTATGAGAACAGAAAACAAAGATAAAGAACTGAATCACAGACATTTTATAGGATTACGTCTTACAGATGTCGAACTGGATTTATTAGACCAAGGCGCTGCTTGTTTATCTATTAGCCGATCAGAATATCTGAGGAAACTTCTATTGGAAAAGCAAATCCATCATCAGATTGAAGTTGTTGCAGACATGAAAGATCTCAGAAAACTGGTCAGTGAATATGGAAAAATCGGATCGAATCTCAATCAGATCGCCAAGCATTTTAACAGCGGTGGCAGTCAGTCACGTGCTATAGAAAATGAAATCCATCAGTGCATCACAGACTTATTCCTATTGAGAAAAGAGGTACTGAAACTGGCAGGTGGTATGAATGGCAATCGTAAAACACATTAAAAGCAGAAATGCTAATTACTCGGCTGCTATCAATTACCTTCTGTTTGAACATGATGAAAAAACTGGGAAAAAGATTGTAGATGAATCCGGACGAAGCATCCTGCGAAAAGAGTTTTACATGGATGGGTTGAGCTGTGATCCAATGTCTTTTGACAAGGAATGTGAACTGACAAATGCTCATTTTCACAAAAATAAGAAACGTGAAGATATCAAAAGTCACCACTACATTATCAGCTACGATCCAGCTGATGTTACAGAAAACGGACTTACCGGAGAGAGAGCACAGGCAATCAGTTTGGAACTTGCGAAGCAGATGTTTCCCGGATATCAGGCTCTGGTGGTTACTCATACCGATGGACACAATGAATCTGGAAATATTCATACCCACATCGTCATAAACAGTGTGAGGATGACTGCAGTGGAAAGGCAGCCTTATATGGATAAACCACATGAGGAAGCTGCCGGTTACAAGCATCGTTCCACTGATAAATTCATGAACGCTTTTAAGAAAACTGTCATGGATCGGTGCCAACAGGAAGGACTTCACCAGATAGATCTTCTTGCTCCGGCTGAGAGAAAAATTACTCAGAAAGAATATATGTCACAGAAACACGGCCAGCAAAAACTGGATGAGATCAATCAGAAAATTATTGAAGATGGTCTCAAACCAACATCCACCGTGTTCCTTACACAGAAAGAATATTTACGAAATGCGATTGATGAATGTGCTGCCACATCCAATAGTTTTGATGAATTCCAATCCAAACTTCTGGAACAATTTCAAATCTCTGTGATTGAGTATCGTGGCAGATACAGCTATCTTCATCCTGATCGACAGAAACGGATTACTGAACGTGCACTGGGAACACGCTATGGAAAAGAGCACCTGGAACAGACCTTCTTACGCAAGGATCCATTGGCCATTCTCTACGTCAGGTCTCACCTGTGCCTGGTTGTAAATCTCCAGACAAATGTGAAAGCAATGCAGAGCCCGGCTTATGCTCATCGGGTAAAACTTTCTAACCTGCAGCAAATGGCAAATACCATTATCTATGTGCAGGAACATGGATTTGATACGCAGTCAGATTTGAAAAACACACTGCTTGCATCAAAGCAAGAACTAAAAGAAATGCAGACACAGGTTGCTCAGCATCGGTCCAATCTAAGGATCCTCAACGATCAGATCCGTTATACCGGACAGTACTATGCAAATAAGGAAGTTTATTCCCAATTTTCAAATGCAAAGTACAAAGGAAAGTACCGAAAAGAACATGAGAAGGAAATTCAGAAATATGAAGAAGCCAGAAATTGGCTGAGATCCTTTTATCAGGATGGAAAGATGACAAGCCTAAAAGCCTTGACTTTGCAAAAAGAAAAACTGCAACAGCAGATAACTTCCGAAGAAGAAGCAATAAGCAGCTTGAAAGAAAAATTAAAAGATCTGGATACTGCCGATCAGAATGTTGATGCCATTCTTCAGATGCAGATTCCAGAACCAGTGAGATCAAAAATCAAAGATCTCGAACGATAACTATCACAAAACAAAGGAGGAACTATCACATGACACAAGAAGAATTTAATGTTGTATTTGAACTTCAGATGAGAAAGTGTGCCGATATTCTGGCACATAAAAAGAAAGAATATACCGGTGACAATATTGACCGTCTCAGTGCATTCAAGATTGCTGCCGCTTTACAGAACTGCGATCCAAAAGCAGCACTGGCCGGTATGATGTCGAAACATGTCGTATCCCTTTACGATATGTGTTATTCCACTCTGTTACATTTTGACATGGAACAGTGGGATGAAAAAATCACAGACTGCATCAATTATCTGATCCTTTTAAAAGCTCTGGTAAAGGAGGAACAGGCCTATGGATCACATTGAAACAGCTATCTTAAACTGCTATGGAATCCGGGAAGCAGAACAAAATATGGTCTTTGCTGCCAGGCTCACACAACACGGTCATACAATCCAGAGCATGGCAGATCTGATGGACCTTTACCATCAATCCTACAGTCAGAAGACCGTAGAAAACATTGCGGGGCTTCCACATCCAACCGTACAGAAATTCATGGTCATTACCGTAGCTGTTGTTGGTGCAAGCAGACGCTTCCTGGCACAGATCACAAGGCATCAGAACGAAGTAAAGTACATGAGTGCATCTCTGCAGTACAGCAATTATTCCAGTCATGCTGCATTTGCTATACCATATGGAATTATGAGAGCAGATAAAGAAATCCAGGATATTTACAAGAAAAGCTGTCAGTCAGATCTGGACCACTATATAGAACTCTGTGCCTTAGGCATTGATCATGATTCAGCCGGATATGCCACACCTCAGGGACTTCGAAACGTACTGATCATCAGTGCAACGCCTTACCAGTGGAAGCATATGATCGGTCAGAGAACCTGCAGAAGAAATACGGATGAAACAAGGATTGTGATGCTACAGATCTGGCAGAGATTGTACAAATTAAGCCCGATTCTTTTTGCACCGGATCTGACCGGTCCATTCTGTCAGAGAGGAAGCTGTATGGAAAAACAGATGTCCTGCCAAAACCCTATTTCAAAACTTTGGATGCCGTCTGATATCTTAAAAACAGATTATCCATTGCTGATTCGGAAGGAGGTGCGTAGCCATGAAGATTAAACTGATTGACTTTGGTCTGAAAGCAGATCATCATCCCTTCCGGCCACATGAAAATGATGCCGGTGCGGATGTATTCATGCCTTATGATTGCATATTAAAACCAGGCGAGATTGCAAGAATTCCGCTTGGATTCGGTCTCATCATCCCAGATGGATTTGCCGGATATGTCTTTCCACGAAGCAGCATGGCAGCAAAAGGACTGGTATGTGAACTTCCACCAATCGACTCCGGTTACCGTGGAGAGATACATGCCATTATCAGCAACGTGAGCACATCTTCTCAGACCATTCATAAAGACACACGCGTCGGTCAGCTGGTGATCACACCAGTCGTGATCGCAGACTTTGTTCTGGATCTCGGTGAAAAACGAGGAACCGGGGCTTTCGGAAGTACAGGAGAATAATACTATGATTACATTTGGAAGAAAATTAAAACATTTAAGACAGAAAAATCATCTCACCCAGAAAGAACTTGGCATGGCTGTTGGATTTCCCGACAGCTGTGCTGATGTCCGGATTGCTCAGTATGAAAGCGATGTCCGAACACCAAAAGAGGATCTTATGAAAATCTTTGCATCAACACTCGGTGTTCCGGTTGAACTCTTTACTGTACCGGTACTCTCAGAACCTAGGGAATATGAGGCGGCGGAGTATTGGAGGTATGAGTTAGGGGCGGAACTAGATTAATTGTCATAATACTGATATGAGGCAACGGATTTTCCGCTGCCTCGCTTTTATCATTTTGAGGGTAATTGAAAATATCCTCCTGTGTTGAGCAATCCTCTTTTTCTGCGCTTTATCTGCATATCTATATATTTCATTTTATTTCTGTTCCATCGATAAAAAGCACATATTTATCCGGATTATGAACAATATCATAATCTTTTCCATATTCAATCGGTCTAAATTCTATTTGCATAATGGATTCGCCATTTTCGATATCTTCTTTCCAAGAATATACGGTCATATCAAGGCTGGTTGCATATCCATGATCTGTAGAAAATTTTATTGAATGAAATGAATTCTCTTTGTACATTTTTAAAAGCAGTCTTGCAAATGCTTCTTTATCAGAAATATTTTTTCTGTTAGCAACTACTGTAAAATTTTCATCTCTATTCATAGAAAAACTGCCAACTACATCTGGCTCACCTTCTTTATACTTTAATAAGCTTTTTCCAATTATCATTCCAACAATAATCGAAAAAACGATAGCAACAAATACAAGTGTTATATTATTTTTCTTCATTTTATTAAGTTCCTTAGAATTATATAGTTGAATTAAATCTGTATTTCAAATAAAACGCCTACAAAGTGGGCGTTTTATTATCTTAATACTATTTAATTTTTTTCATTTCTTCAACAAACTGTTCTTGTGTAATTCTCGCATTTAATACATTTTTTCCTAAAAACAATTCATCTTTATCACATGTAGCAAAACATGATTTTACCCAATTAACTTTTTTATTTAATTTTAAATAATGTATGAAACCAGATAAGGAGAAAACGTAAATTGTGTTAATGATAGCAGACATGAGTATGGAGTGAATATCTTATTTGGAGGAAAAACAAATGGTACAATCAATCTTTGAGGAAATGGGCGGCAGATACGAACGGCAAGGCGAATACATTTTACCCTGCCTTACCATACCACCCGAAAAGGAACAGTCGATAGACTTATTCGGACGGCGGCACTTGGACTATCTGCGGGAGTACCGCAAAATTACATACACCAATCTTCTCACAAGCGGCAGGCTCAATGCTTACCTTGCCGACATTGACAGACAGGCACAGGAACACTTTGAACGGCTCATAGAGGGCATGAAGCAAGCACAGGGCATAACGGAATGCCTAAAGGAAGAAAACGCCTTAGAATGGACTGGAAGAACGAATAACATAAGGGCTTGTGCGAGGGAGATTGTGGAAAAGGAAATTATTTTTGCATAAACAGATGATTAGTGGCAGGGGGAAATCCTGCCGCTTTTTCTGCTTTAGTTTGTCAGCTTGACAAATAAAGGGTTAAGGAATATAATTAGATTCAGTATTATACAAGGAGTTAATAAATATGCGGCAAGGTATTCTTAAATAAACTGTCAATTTGATAGTGGGAACAAAAAGTAGCAGTCCCGTTTCACTTTTAATATGGGGCTTAGTTTTTTGTACCCAGTTTAAGAATACTTTTATCATGTAATTTTATATGCCCGAAAACATATAAGTGTTTTGGGGCTATTGGAGTTATTTACCCAGTGATAGGAGTATTTATCACTGGGTATTTTTATGCCCTTTTTTGGGTGTTGATAGGAGGAAAATCACATGAAAATAATTAACTTAGGCATTCTGGCTCACGTTGACGCAGGAAAGACAACATTAACGGAGAGTTTATTGTATACCAGTGGTGCAATTGCAGAACCAGGGAGCGTAGATAAAGGCACAACAAGGACAGATACAATGAATTTGGAGCGTCAAAGGGGAATCACTATCCAGACAGCAGTGACATCTTTTCAGTGGGAGGATGTAAAAGTCAACATTATAGATACGCCAGGCCATATGGATTTTTTGGCGGAAGTATACCGTTCTTTATCCGTATTAGACGGAGCAGTATTATTAGTTTCTGCAAAGGATGGCATACAGGCACAGACCCGTATACTGTTTCATGCACTACAGACAATGAAGATTCCGACAATTTTTTTCATCAATAAAATTGACCAAGAGGGGATTGATTTGCCAATGGTATATCAAGAAATGAAAGCAAAGCTTTCTTCGGAAATTATAGTGAAGCAAAAGGTTGGGCAGCATCCTCATATAAATGTAACGGACAATGACGATATGGAACAGTGGGATGCGGTAATTATGGGAAACGATGAACTATTAGAGAAATATATGTCAGGGAAACCGTTTAAAATGTCAGAACTGGAACAGGAAGAAAACAGGAGATTCCAAAACGGAACGTTATTTCCCGTTTATCACGGAAGCGCTAAAAACAATCTGGGGATTCGGCAGCTTATAGAAGTAATTGCCAGTAAATTTTATTCATCAACGCCTGAAGGTCAATCTGAACTATGCGGGCAGGTTTTTAAGATTGAATATTCAGAGAAAAGGCGGCGTTTTGTTTATGTGCGTATATATAGCGGAACATTGCATTTGAGGGATGTTATTAGAATATCTGAAAAAGAGAAAATAAAAATCACAGAGATGTGTGTTCCGACAAACGGTGAATTATATTCATCCGATACAGCCTGCTCTGGTGATATTGTAATTTTACCAAATGATGTTTTGCAGCTAAACAGTATTTTGGGGAACGAAATACTGTTGCCGCAGAGAAAATTTATTGAAAATCCTCTCCCTATGCTCCAAACAACGATTGCAGTAAAGAAATCTGAACAGCGGGAAATATTGCTTGGGGCACTTACAGAAATTTCAGATGGCGACCCTCTTTTAAAATATTATGTGGATACTACAACGCATGAGATTATACTTTCTTTTTTGGGGAATGTGCAGATGGAAGTCATTTGTGCCATCCTTGAGGAAAAATATCATGTGGAGGCAGAAATAAAAGAGCCTACTGTTATATATATGGAAAGACCGCTTAGAAAAGCAGAATATACCATCCACATAGAAGTCCCGCCAAATCCTTTCTGGGCTTCTGTCGGGTTGTCCATAGAGCCGCTCCCTATTGGAAGTGGAGTGCAGTATGAAAGCAGAGTTTCACTTGGATATTTAAACCAATCGTTCCAAAATGCGGTTATGGAGGGGGTTCTTTATGGCTGCGAGCAGGGGCTGTATGGATGGAAAGTGACAGACTGTAAAATCTGTTTTGAATATGGATTGTATTATAGTCCTGTAAGTACCCCCGCAGACTTTCGGCTGCTTTCCCCTATCGTATTGGAGCAGGCTTTAAAAAAAGCAGGGACAGAACTATTAGAGCCATATCTCCACTTTGAAATTTATGCACCGCAGGAATATCTCTCACGGGCGTATCATGATGCTCCAAGGTATTGTGCAGATATTGTAAGTACTCAGATAAAGAATGACGAGGTCATTCTGAAAGGAGAAATCCCTGCTAGATGTATTCAAGAATACAGGAACGATTTAACTTATTTCACAAATGGGCAGGGAGTCTGCTTGACAGAGTTAAAAGGATACCAGCCAGCTACTGGTAAACTTATTTGCCAACCCCGCCGCCCGAATAGCCGTATAGATAAGGTTCGGCATATGTTCCACAAGTTAGCCTAACAGCTTGCATAAGTCGTATAAAATGAGATTTGAAAGGATTAGAAGCTAATTATGATGAAATGCGAATGGATATTATGTCCTGTTTGTGGGAGCAAAACCCGTAATAAAATTAGGAAGGACACTGTTTTGAAGAATTATCCCCTTTATTGTCCAAAATGCAGACAAGAAAGATTGATTAAAGTTGACAACTTGAAGATAACTGTCATCAAAGAGCCAGACGCTTAAGACGCAGAGCCGATGAAATTGTGGAACAATTCACGAATCATCGGCTCTTTTTGTTTCGTATTTGAAAGAACAAACTCACCAAATAAAAAAAACGATATTCGGGTGGGTTATTTTGTTATACCCTAAATTACCCTCTGAATTTGTTTTTAAATTTGGAGGGTTTTTATGTTCCTTTTTTCGGGCGGTTGCCCATCTGCTTATATAAAGCAAAGTTAATTTATACATAGCACATCAGGGAATGGCGGGAAGCCAGTTAAAAAAATCCCTGCCAGTGCAACGGTACTTCCCACCATGAAGGTAGAAGTACAATCTCCATACAACAGAATTAGTATTTCCCATAACCGTAAAGGTCACAAAGCCTTTGCGGTTTTTCTTTTGTCGTTTTTGGTTGGAAAGTGCCGCAGGACTATTATTGGTGTTAAGTGTCGTTCGCCGCCTTTCAATCTGGATTTTTATGTTTTCAAAGATTCAGATTGATTGGAGGAAAAAAGAATGGCATATAACAACGGACGTGAGGACAGGAAGTGGCGTATCTGGAAAGAAGCCGAGGAAAAAGTGTTGCGGGAACATGGAGTTGATGAAGCTACCATCGAACAAATCCGTATTGACGACAGGGCAGACTTTAATTCCAACAGGCGGTTTTACCATTGGACAAGCGATTTCGGGGAATACCTTGAGGGAATGGCAGACAGGGAACAGTCAGCCGAAGTAAAGACCGTTGAAGATTTACTGGATGAAATCGAAGATGAAAATCTGTATCAGGCATTACTTACGGTGGACAGGCGTACACTGCAAATCGTTCTGCTGAAAATGAAAGGGTATTCCACAAAAGAGATTGCCCCGCTTGTGCATTTAACGACGGGTGCTATCTATGCACGGTTAGACCATCTTAGAAAAAAGTTGCGGAAGATTTTATAGTCATCTAATACAGCATGCTTTCTTATGGGCTATTGGGTGGGGGATAAAATTCTCCCACCCAATTTTAGAATAAGTGAATAAAATCCCTGTCCATAGAGAATACTAAAAAGTTTGTGCAAAATCTTGACAGCCATATTGCCGCTATGGTATTCTGAAATACCAATGGGGAAATTGGAAGATTGAAAATTAAATAAGCACATAGATATAAGATTGAAATGTCAGCCAATCGGCAAGGCTGACATGGGTTTTGAATTTCAAAGCCGCTACATAGCATTGCGAATCAGAGCGGGAGGGAATCCTCTTGTCGTTCGTGATGCAGTGTGGCGGCTTTTTCATTTATCCAAAAGTCAAAGGCAATAAAATCCAGAACGGAGGTGGAAAGGACATAGGATTTCCTTTTCGGAGGGTAAAGGCAGGCATTAAGAAAGCCGTTACACAGAAAAATGCTCTGCGGAGTTGTCCACAGAGATAGCGAGCATCGGATTGTGTCAGCCACAATCCAATCCACACCCTAAAGGCGTGTGGACTAACTTAGGGGACAACCCCTAGCTACCCCGATAAAAGGAAAAATAAAACTGGAGGATTAAGAAAAATGAGTAGAGAAAAATCAGAAAAAGTATGCATTACTTTTAGATTGAGCGAAGAAGAACATGAAAAATTAAAGCAGTATTCATCCGCCTGCGGTCTGTCCACCGCAGAATTTATGCGTCAGTTATGCAGGGGAAACGCACCGCAGCCACAGCCAGAGAAAGAATTTTGGGAACTATTAGGCACGCTTTACGAAGTACACGTAGCCTTTAAAAAGTGTATCCCCTACGCCCCTTCCGCTGATGAAATATGCAGGGAGATTGAGGATTTTATCTTGGAACTGCAACGGAATTATACCCTCCCACAGCAGTTTGACATGGAAAAATTGACGGAACAGGGGGCAGTCTGATATGGCGGCAACGAGCCTCTGGCACATCGAAGGACGGTTGAAAGACTTAATTTCTTATGTGGAAAACCCAGAAAAGACCGTGCCGAATAAGGAGATGCAGGACTTCTTTGACGTGTTCTCCTATGTGAAGAATCCACAGAAAACGGACAATGGAGAGTTTGTTTCCGCCATCAACTGTTTAAAAGAAACAGCGTTACAGCAGATGATTCTAACGAAAAAGCAGTACCAGAAGACAGGCGGGTATATCGCTTGGCACGGCTACCAGAGCTTCAAGCCAGACGAAGTAACGCCCGAACAATGCCACGAAATCGGCTTAAAACTTGCGAGGGAAATGTGGGGCGACAAGTACCAGATAATCGTTGTCACCCACCTTGACAGGGGGCATCTCCACAATCACTTCTGCTTCAACTCTGTTTCCTATCTGGATGGGAGCAAATATAATTACTCAAAATCGGAGCAGAAACGGCTAAGGGAAACGTCAGACCGCTTGTGCAGAGAGTACGGATTATCGGTGATTGAGAACCCGAAGAAAGCACCGTCAAGACCGCTGTATCTGGATGAAAAGAGCGGCAAGCCGACACGCTACAACGTCTATCTGGAAGATTTAGCGGAGGCAATCAGCGGCAGTCGGGATATTCCGCACATGATGAAGTATCTAATCGACAAAGGCTACGAGGTTGATTTTTCGGGCGGGCATTGGAAAATGAAGCTGCCGCAGTATAAGCATTTCACAAGATTAGATACGCTTGATGAACGCTTAACGCCCGATTTTATCCGTTCACATTTAGGCACAAGGGCAAGATATGGGAACTACAAAGCAAAGATTTCCTACTCTCCCCATATGCCCGAAGAATATAAAAAGGCTTGGAAACCGCACCAGAAAACAAGGGGAATCTTAGCGTTGTATTACTATTGGTGCTATCAGTTGGGGATATTTCCCAAAGGCACGGACTACAAGCCGACAAGCCCGCTTATGAAAGAGGAGCTTCGGAAACTGGATGAGATTACCACACAGGTACGCTATATGTCGGAGCATAACATCTCCACCCTCTCCGATTTGCACGCCGACAGGGAGAAGAACCAGACGGAAATGGACAGGCTTACCAACTATCGGCGGCATTTGCAGAATAAGATACGGCGTGCTTCACCCGCCGAGAAAGAAACGCTCCGAGAAGAAAAAAACGGGGTGACGGAACGGATAACGGAGCTGCGAAAGCGGCTGAAATATGCGGACGGGATTGAAAAACGCTCTGCCCACATTGATGACTGCTTGAACCAAATCCACGATACGGTTGAAAATCAAAGGTCAAACCAGAATGGCAGGACAGACCGCAAGAGGGAGGACGCATTGCGATGAGCAGACTGACAGAACAGGAACTTACGGAAATTTTAGACGAAAATAAGGGTATCTCAATGGTAAACCCGAATAGGGTGTACCCGCCCCTGCCGCCTGCTGAAAACATTATGCCCCTTATGCGTATCCCTGAACAGGCAACGCTCTGCGAGAAAATCGGCGGCACGGAATATACAGTGACCGCACATTTCCGAGAGGACGGGAGGGACTTGCTTGGGCTTCTCAGCAGGATATTCATGCGGGACACAACAGATTACAGTTTTGATTCCGAGGGTTATGATGAGGATTAAGAAATATCGGAAAGATTATCGCTTTAAAGCGTTGAAGTTTGACCGCAGGCGTGGTATACTGTATCTACACTTCATACTATCGTGTCTGCTGTCGGAAAGGAGAAAGCATTGCAAAGACAGCAGGAAGAAATCACCGCCTTGTACTGTCGTCTGAGTCAGGACGATGGACGTGAAGGCGAGAGCAACAGTATCGTAAATCAAAAAGAATATCTATTCAAGTACGCTAAGGAACACGGGTTTCCAAATCCCACCTACTATGTGGACGATGGCTATACGGGTACGAATTTTGCTGGGGTTAGATAGCGATACTTTTTACATCTACCATGTTGCGGCGGTCATGGTTGACAACTTGCGTCGGCTCCTGCTCGGTATCAACCTGTCCGACAAAGCTATAATGGATTTCGATTTTCCGGGTGTTGGTTTCCCGGTCTAATTCATGTATCAAAATACGGTCGATAAACTCATGGACGTTTTCATAGGTCAATTCCTGTATGTCGCTGTATTTCCCGACAATCTGAATAAACCTTGATATATCCCTTTTTCGCTCGGTAACGGTTGCGATCTGCTGTTGTAACTCGTCTATCCTTGCGGCAAGGGATTTCTTTTCGTCCTCATAGCCGGAAGTTAGAAACACAAACCGTTCATCTGTCAGTCTGCCTAATGCGTTGTCCTCATACAGCTTGCGGAAAAGCGTGTCAAGTTCGGTCATACGCGCCTGTGCTTTGAAAAGTTCCTTTTGCTGCTGCGCTAATGCCTTTCTCGCTTCCATGTCGCCGTACTCGGTAGCTTTACAGATAAAGTCCTGTTCGTGTTCCTTAACATACCGCAAAACCCGCCGCATATCTTCCAGCACTAAATCAAGAAGTACGTTTTTGCGGATATAATGAGAGGTACACTCGCTGCCTGTCCTTGCCCTGTTGCGCCATGCGCCGCAAGAATAGGAAAACTTGCGCGGCTCGATATTTACGCCCTGTTGGTAATACATCTTATGTCTGCAACCAGCGCAAAACAGCAAGCCGGAAAAAATATCAATCTCCGCTGCTTTTGTCGGGCGGTGGCGGGTAGCAATCCGCTTTTGCGCAAGTTCAAAGGTTTCCTCGTCAACAAGCGGCTCATGGGTGTTTGGGAAGAAATAGCGTTGTTCTTCTTCGTTCTTCCGGGTCTTTTTCGACTTGTAGGATACCTTGTGAGTTTTCGCGGTTATGGTATGCCCTAAATATTCCTGCCTTGCTAATATGTCATAGAGCGTTTTGTCCGGCCAAGTATAGGGGGCGATCATTGCCCGCTGATACCGCGCCTGTCCTGTACGCTGATAGCGCAACGCTCCAATCGTCAAGACTTTGTTTTCCGCAAGCCATTTTTGGATTTCGCACATACGCACGCCGCTAACAAACATAGCGAAAACCTGTTTGACAATCGGCGCGGTTTCCGGGTCGGGTATAAGGTGGTGGCGGTTGTTCGGGTCTGGGATATAGCCGTATGGATATTCCCCGTTGACGCGCTCGCCTTTTTGCGCCTGTGCCTGTTTAACTGCGCGGATTTTCTTGCTTGTGTCGCGGGCGTAAAACTCGTTAAACCAGTTCCGCAAGGGGGTAAACTCGTTATCCTCCCGCGCTGTGTCAACTCCGTCGTTGATCGCGATATAGCGTACTCCGTTTTCGGGAAATACAATCTCTATGAGTTCGCCCGTTTTCAGATAGTTTCTGCCAAGACGGGAAAGGTCTTTGGTAATGACCGTCGCCACTCGTCCGGCTTCCACTTCCTGCAACATCGCTTGCAGCCCCTCGCGCTCAAAACTCACGCCGGAAAATCCGTCGTCCACAAAAAACTTTGTGTTCAAAAAATGGTGTTCGTCCGCATAGCGTTGAAGTATCATTTTTTGGTGCTGTATGCTTCCGCTTTCTCCGGCTTGCATATCCTCTTGACTTAAACGGCAGTAAAGGGCGGTGATTTTATTCGACTGTAACATTAGTCCTCCTTTCCGACAGCCGAATAAACAGGTATAATGTGTTGCTATCATTATACCATATCCCGCCGCCTAATGCACTACTCGGACGCTAAAAATCCCGGATTTCCGGGCTTTTTCTGCAAATCCTTTACAATGAGTTTCTCAATCTTTTTATGGATTGTATCGGTTGCCTTTTCACTCGGCAACGCTTGAACAAGATAGGTGATTTTCCCTATTTTGCGTTCGGTTGTAATTGTCTGTTTTTTATCCATTAGAAAAACCTCCTTTTCCTGTATGGATAAACTATATTCGTCAAAAGGCAAAAACGGGCGGTTGTTAGCTGCAACCTCACGGGAGTTTCACCCCGGCCCATGCTTATGGGTGCGCCGCGCAATACTTTGAGGGTGTTCAACGCGGGAGTATCATTGTGCCGCCTTGTATGTCGTCGCCCACAAGCTGCTAAACCTGTTTTACGGCGCGGTAGTTCTCGCTCGGCTTTTCCCCTATGGGGAAAAGCTGTCATGGCGTACCCGCCGACTGGCTCGGTACAGACGGAATGTACCCGTTTGCCTGTTATGCTGCGCACCAAAGGCCGCTTTCTTTGTCAAAGAACAATAGGCTTTGTCGGCCTGCAAAAGCACATCAACAGCGGATATGCTTTTGCGGAACGACAAATAGCCCATAACGGGAAGCGTGGAAAGGGGACACGCTCCCCGCATGGGCTAAAAGATTATCCTACATGAAAAGCAAGGGTGCGGGTAATAAGGCGCACTTGCAGCCTGTTACGCATTTCCTCGTCCACATAGGAATAGGTATTGCCCGCGTCGTCTTTCAGCGTGCGGGTACAAAGTTTCGCTATGTAACCCTCGTAGTGCTTCAAGATCGCGCACATGGCGGTTGTGTCGCCGTTTGCCGCTGCGGAAATGACAGGGAACGGCAACAGATTTTCAGACTTCCTAACGGTATTCATCATCTGCTTTTCCCTCCAAATACTGTTTGATTTTCGCAAGCGCGGATTTCCTGTGCCGGAAAACCGTCGTGCGTACAACATTCAGCAGTTCGCCAATTTCCGCGTCGCTCATATCCAAGAAGTAGGACAAAAGGATAATGTCGCGTTTCCTTTCGGGCAAAGCGTTAAGGGCTTCGGCAAGCAGTTCATTTTTGACGAGTACATCAAAGCCGGACACTTGAAAACGGAAATAATCGCTTTCGTATTCGTCCGTTGTGAAAAGCTGCGCGAGTTCGCTTTCGCTCAAATCCGAAAAAGTAACTTCGCGTGCTGCGCGTTTCGCAAGAGTGCGGCGGTGGCTTTTCGCTTCGCCGACCAAAGTTTTCTTTGCTAATGCGTCGTACTGATGTTGTATTCTTTCCTTGTCGGAAGAAGATAGCTCCATAGAGTTCACCTCCTTCCCGCGTGGAGTAGAGGACGGGAGTTAAGGGCTTGTCCTCTCTGCCCCTTTCGCTCCGTACCCGTTCGGGAGATGGCTCTTGAGTGCGCTTTTCAGAAAAAAGTTGAAAAAAGCAAAATGCGCCCGTCCGCAAGACGCGGACGGGCGCAAAGGAAATGTAAGCAGTAGCTAAATGTATTGACAGTTCACATTCATAGCCGGAATATCCCGCTTGCGGAGCATAGCTTTTTTTGACCGCAAAGCATTAGGCGGGTTACAGTAAATAAAAATGGACACGGCGATACCTCTCCGATACCGCCGTATCCTTAAAAAAGGGCGACTTTAATACACTACCCGCAATCCATTCTATAATAGGGAACAGCGGCTTTTGCGCAATATTAAATAAAAAAGCCGATAACACATAGGTTTTTTGACCTAATGCGTTATCGGCTCTGCGTCTATGCGTCTGGCACTTTTAATCATTTTTTTTTGAATTTATTATATGTGTTAGCTAACTGTCCACAAGCCGCGTTAATCTCTCTGCCATGAGAAACTCTCATAGTAACTTCAAGTCCTGCTTGCTCTAATTGATGTTTGAATGCAACTATTTCCCGTTTCTGTGGTGCTTTAATTCTTGAATTGCTTGTTGGGTTGTATTGTAACACGTTAATCATAACTTTTTTGCCCCGAAACCATTTTGCAAGTTGTCTTACATCTGAGGGCCGGTCATTTATACCCGGTAAAAGCAAATACGCAAAGACAATTTTGCGATTATGCCTTTCAGAATAGGATAAGGCTTGCTTAACAACATCTTCAATAGCATATATGCGCATGTGAGGAATAATACGATTTCTTGCAGATTGTGTTGCTGCGTGTAAAGATATTGTCAACTGAATTTTAAGATGTTCCTCGCGCAATTTTTTTAATTGATCGACCGGACCAACTGTTGATATGGTAATGCCGTCGGTTGGAAAGTTGAGCCCATATCTATCTCGGAGAATATGGATTGCTTTTATCAAGTTGTCATAATTGAATAAAGGCTCTCCCATACCCATAAAAACGATACGGTTTACTTTTCGACGCAACAATATAATCTGTTGTACGATTTCTGACGATGTTAGATTACGAACAAAGCCATTTCGCCCGGACTCACAAAAAATACAACCAACAGGACAACCGACTTGTGTGCTCACGCAAACAGTTCCACCATCTCGCCGCTTGATAAAAACCGTTTCAATGTATTTGTTGTCTTTCAGTTCGTAAACATACTTTTCAGTATCACTGCTTTTGCAAATATTTTTTACCAACATTGATAGATTTTTTTTGCGTGGTAATTGCTTATATAATTCTTCATATAAGGCTTTTGCTTCATTCTCGCCAATAACTTCCGACATTTCTTTGTAAGTAAATCCGTATGGATCATTCCGTACTTCCGCAGGCGTATATTTAGGTAAACGTTTCATTTTTATATCCTTTCTTCTAAATAATAAAAGTTTGTTTTTCTGTATTTTTGATTACAATCTCTAATTTTTCTACATCAATGATATGCGTCAATTTGCATTTAGGGCAGAAAAGAGGAAAATCTTTTAATACAGTATTATGAAATACTTGAACTCTCGTCTTTCCGTTACAAATCGGACATTTTATCCAATATTTTTTAAGCATTATATTTCACTCGTCCTTTTTACACAAAAAAATGCAGGTCAATCCTCAACATGAGCATTGACCAGCATTTATAATGCACAGAGCAGTACAACAAAACTAAGGCATAGCTTGCACTATGTCTATACTATATCTATACGTCGTTAGTTTTTTGTATAGCATCCGCAAAATAAGCATGACAAAAAAGCCCATGTTGAAAATGGGAAAATCCTTTTTTTCAATGCTTATCTAATACGCATGCTATGCAACATAAACGCCGCCTCCTTTTACATAAATTTTATTTTATCAGAAAATCAGTCTACTGTCAATACACAACAGGAAGTATTTAACCTAATGATATGAATTGTGTGGACATATCCAAAAAGAAAGGTGAACTGTAAAATGTAACAGGGTGAATGAAAATGGCAAAAAGACCCGTACCATTGTACGACTTTAAGGCTTTCGGGGCAGCTATAAAAGCCGCGAGAAATGAATACGGCGAGAGCCGCAAAAAGGTAAGCGACGAGTTATATATTTCCCCGCGCTACCTTGCGAATATCGAGAACAAGGGACAACAGCCGAGTTTACAGGTATTCTATGACCTTGTAACCCGGTATCATATTTCGGTAGATCAATTTTTCTTCCCGAACAGCAATGCGGAGAAATCCACCGGGCGGCGGCAGCTTGACGCGCTGCTGGACGGTATGAGCGATAAAGGCATTTATTTTAGGTTTAAATAAATCAAACTCATTGTCAGATCCATGATTGGCTTCTCCAACAATCTCAAATTGCTCTTCATTGTGATATTTTAAATAAGTTATAGGAACACCCATAATGCCATCATAATCCATAGGTATTTCCGTTACTTTTTTTACATTTATACCATCAAAATTATCATATTTAGGATATCTAACGGGATCATAACATTGTGTTAATGTTAGTTCTTGGTGACGCCTTTCTGTATCTAAGTTTGTTAACCACATAGCATTTCCTAGGCTTCTCCATTTCTGTCCATACTCATCTACCCAATACCGCGTTTTTCTTGGCATGGTATCTTGCGGGACACGAAAAGCCATATCCCCAAATCTATATCCAACCCAAGCTTTATTCTCTTTAATATACGGAAATATTTCTTTATAAGTAATAGCATTTTGATTACCAATTAATAAATACTTCTTATCATACTTTACCAACAAAGAAAATAGTTCTGAAAATAAACTAAACGGTGGATTTGTACAACAGATATCACATTCTTTTAAATACTCGATACACTCTTGCGAACGAAAATCACCATTTCCAGATAGTTTTCTTACAACATTCTTTTTCTGTAATACATTTTTAATAACATTATCCGGTACTTCTTCTTCATGCTCTCCTGGTATTTGTGTAATAGTTAATACATATCCATGTTTGTTGTTAATAACTGGATTGCCATCCGCATCCAAAAGATCTAATGTTAATTGACCATTGACTAACTGATCTATTTTGGATCCAGAATAAGATGTACATATCAGTTTTTTGAGTTTTAATTGATTAAAATGTCGCAAAAAATAATAGCAAAAATTTGATTCAAACGGATCATCACAATTACAAAGTACCACCTTGTCTATAAACTGATTTTTATAATGAGATAATTCTTCAGCTATCGTTTCATATGTAGTATACCATTCATCCGTGTTATCTGCAGAATATTTTGCGTTATTTAATATTGAATTTCCTGTTTTATTTATAGTTATAATTTCTTGATCTTTGCCGTTGATCATTTGCTTGATTCTCCCCTGCATGAATTTCTCATTTGTCTTGATTAGATTCTAATTCTTTTAATTTCTTTTTCATTTCTTCATATTCATCGAAATAAGAAATTAATGCTCTTTCAACAGCAACCGTTTTTGTATGTCCTGCATCTTTACAAAAATTTTCTAATCGCTCATAAATAGGAGTTTCAATACATACATTAAGGTATGTTCCATTCTTTTTTGGTCTTGCCATTTTTTTCTCCCTGCATTTAATACTATTACATGAATTTTCCTCAAATAATTGTACCACTGAAAACTACTTAAATCAACTATTCACTACTTGTTATCAAATATATAAAAGATAAAATCAGGTTTTGTACTACTAAATGATTTTAAACAAAATAAGGCCCAAAAGGGAACTTTCCCTTTTGAGCCTATACACTTTATCAGCTAACATATTTTGCTTTCATTTTTCCTCATGGTCATGAGGCTTTTTTCTCTTAAATCGCATTCTATGAATCCTTTGATTGTTCCTTCTGTTCTTCAATAATTCGTTCTGTTGCTTTATGAATTCTGTCCTTAGAATAGGGTGGTCTTAAATTCAATGACAACCGGCCCTTTTTGATTATATACGTTTCACTGCCATCCTCCGAAGATCCTTTCAACCAGCAATCATCCGGATACTTCTCAGCGAATGCCCGTAACCGTTTCTGCAAGCTCTGATTGAAGGTATACACATCATAGAATCCGTCATCTTCATTGGTCAGAATAATCGTTTCTTTTTCACACTTTAACCTTCGCATATTCTACCCCCGCTTTCTTTCCATTTCCTGATCCAGGTATTTGGGTATCGGTTTTCCGGACCGGCGAGCAATGGCAATCTGTTTCTGATGCAGACGTTTGATCACGGATCTTCGTTTCTTAGATTTTCCATCCTGTTGATTTCGGGAGGTCTGATTGTTGCTGCTAGCATCAGAGGTCTTTTCCTGATTCTTCTTCTGATTATTCACCAGACCGTCCACCATATCATAATTGGCTTCGGTACCAGATTCTCTGCTTCGTTCATAAGTGCCGTTCTGGTAGAATTTCTGGTAATGTTCCAGACGGATTTTACCATCTTGTTTTAGCTGTTCGACCGGATTTAGCGGTACTTGCTGTTGGATGTAATCATGAATCTTTTGTTTTGTCTTTTCATCGAATTTCTTACATTCTTCGACAACCATTTTTCCATAGGCATCCAGGATAACACCCTGGGCCTGATCTCGGTATACCTGATGTTCCATCAAATAAAACTGTTTTCCATCAATAATGATGGTGTCTGTGGCAATCCAGTTTCCTTTTTTCCCATCGATCTGATAATTCTCAGTTTCCATAGTGATCAGTGCACCGGATGTATTGATACGAATGAATCCGGCCAGATACTGTGGATAGTTTTCATCTACATAGTAGCAACTGATTTCTCCGTTCTTGTTCAATACGAGCACGTCACTGACTTCGCATTGCTTTTTCATTCGTTTCCAGATGTCAGCGACTTTTTCATTTTCCTGCATTTCATGAATCGAGACTAATCGGTAATTTTCGACAGTAATCGACACATTCTGCTGTCTTGCCTCTTGATATGGCAGATGCCACAGTGCTTTTCCTGCTGTCTGCTGATCTACTCGGTAGACTGCAAATTGATTAAGCTTCATAGGCATCGTTCTCCAAGTTATTCAGATAATAATTCAGATCCAGAGAATAGTAGTATTTGTCTTCGATCTGCTGTAATTTTCCAACTGTAGAATTGATGATCTCAATCATTTCATCATTCTCAGGATCACTTTCTTCCTGTTCCATAACTTCCAAAGCTTCTTTCAGTGTTTGGATTGTTTCTTCCTTTGTGTGCTGCTGGAAGATAGCAGTAATAGTCAGTTCGTTTTCTTCCAGGTTTACATTTCTCATAGGCTCATTTCCCCCCTTTTCTTTTTCGGTATTGGTTTCATCTGTATATTCAGCTCCTTCTCGTTTTTTTCTTTGCTTATATTTTTTTCGTTATCCACTTTCTTATTGGATTCCAGAGGATTTTCCACATTTGGATGTCTTTCTTCCAAGTACTTTTCCACACGACTGATTGCATTTTGCACATAAGAATTTTCTCTAAATCCAGGAATCGAATTCAAAAATTCTTTCTGTATTTTTCCTTCGATCATCAGACTCTGCATTCCTTCATAATCACTTCCGTCTTTCAGATCAAAGCCAACACATTTCAGTCCATGCATACGTTCTGATGGGATTTTCTCATAAGCTTCCAAGGCTTCCGGTAATGTCAGGTCATAATGTACTTCACCCATCACAGGAAATTCAGCACATTCAGCCGCATAAAAGCTGATACATGTAAGATCATTTTCATAATCCACATTTTCTATTTCCGGGACAATATCGAGTATTTTTTCTCTTTGTACTGCAAAGTCTGGAAGTTCTGCAAATCCAAATCGATCCACGTAATATGCCTGCATATCCCCACCACGGTTTGTAATGATAACATCACTAACCGACATAGAATGTGCTTTATAATCTGCCGGTGGATTATCGTTGAATACGGCATACAAATCATCCAGCTTTTCATTTTCATGTAATCTGCCAGAATAGACACATTTATAATTTGCTGCATCGATTGTAATTCCATCTTCTTTGACCATTGCCATATTCATAAATAAATGTTGTTTTCCAGGTGTGTCTTCATCCACGTGGTAAATCGCATAGCGGTCACCATTACCTCTGAACATTTCTTCCTCTAGGGTATAATCAAACTTAAATGGATACAAAGCCCGATCAACTCTTTCCGAAATATCCGTTCCTTCTGCAATCGTATCTTCCAGCCAGTCTTTGATATCTCCCCATGATTCAAACTGCAAGTATCCGGCAATTTCATGTGTCCCATCCGGCGCCAGTACAATATGTCCCGGTTCGCTTTCCCGATAATCATAGCGGTATCCGGCTGCTTCCAGTGCATCTACCAGAATGCCGTATTTATCATGTAATTCTGTTTTCTGTTTTTCTTCAAGAATGATTTCCAGCTCTTCTGTAAGCTGATCGATCATTTCACCGGCTGTCTTGCGGATCACATCCATAGATGCTTTCATTTCTTTCATTTCCCGGCTGCTGCTCCAACCTGCAATGTAAGGGAAACTATAATCCGATGTATCCAAACCAAAGGAAGAACACACACAGTAAGCAACGGATTCAGCCTCAACCTCTTTTGTCAATCGGTCTTTTTCTACACCAAGGCTTTCCATGATCTCCCTGTCATGCAATTTTGCATGGACTGTTTCATGAATAGCAGTCTTTAAGGTCTGGCTTTCACTGAGTCCTTTTTTGATCACAATTTCCTTATCTGCATTATGATAATATCCATTAGCATTGCCATCGATCTCATCGAATCGTATCGGTACTGGGGATATTTTCTGAATAGCCTGCATGAAAGAATCAAAATCCTGTACAGCTGCAGTCAGTAATTCTGGTGCCAGTGTCTGGATCGGTTCTCCGGATGTCTGAGCAATATCAAATACCGTAACTGCTTTAAAATGCGGAACTGTAACTTCCACCTGTTCAGTCTTAGGTTTTCCATCGCTTCCCATGATCGGTCGCTGATTTTCATCCAGAACCTCTTTTTCCTTCATTTTCTTATATGGTGCCGGGGCAATGATTGTAATTCCTTTTTCACCTTTCATGACCTGTCTACCCATGGACTGCCAGTTTTTGTAGCTGGTAACAAGTGTGGCATCCGGTCGCTGCATAGCGATCAGCATTGTATTATTAAAAGAATAATTGTGAAACTTTGCCATGGTTTTAAGAAATTCCTGATAGCGGTTACTTGTAAATAGTTCTTCCACACCGGATTCCAGTGACTGCATAATGCTGTCCATATCTTTTCCCGGAACCGGCAGTGGAATAGTAGTAGTTTTGTTTTGTTCTGTCATAATACTCCTTTCCAAAAACGCCCCACGACATTGTGTTTATGCCGCAGGGCTTTTTATTAGTTGACGAGATGATTATTTTTTATTAAAGTTCCATATCGTGCTTCTTTGTTTTCGGTTTCTGATCCGGCTGTTCTTTTCCTGCTTTCTCTGTTTTTGCAGCCTGCGCTTCTTTTTCTTTCTGACGTTCTGTAAATCTGTCGGCTTTTTCAAAGACGTGATCCTTTGTGTCAAAGTGATATACATCATTGGTAAGGCGTTCTGCTGGTGCTACCTGAGTCGCATTGACTTCTTTTACCATATCTCTTAACATTTCAGCATCCACTTGCCCGTCATCCGGTAAAATCAGCATTTCATGAATGGATGATGGCAAAATAAAGAAATCATTTCCCAGAAGTTCCCCCATGTTATCCATGAATTCCGGATAAAAGATCACACCGGCACCATCAACTCTTTCTGTATTTGTAACAACAAAGAATGTCGGCATCTCACTTGATTCCTGCAATGTTTCCTGCAGCATTTCACGTTCATCCGGTGTCAGCATGAGAATATTTTTCTGATACATTTCATCTATCAATGCACCTATACTTGATACCTCCGGGACCATAACTCGTGGTGAACTTTTCATAGCATCTTCATGAAGCTGTTCTGCTGAGATTCCATACTGTTCAAGCAGATCATTCTTGATAAACATGGAACTTAATCCATTCTCATCCTTGTCTACTGCCACATGATAGGTAATTGCGAGGTCTTCTTTCAGCTGGTGTGGAGCATTTTCGAGGACTTCCTTATTTGCTTCGGCTGATGATACACGGATAAACAGCTTGTCCTTCACATCTTCATAATTAAAAATAGCTTTCAGATCAACCTGTATCGGTGCCTCAATAACTATATCTGCAATCTTTCTGCATACAGTTTCCATTGTTACGCCAGGCTGTGCTTTATATGCTTCATACAACTGATTAAGATTGATCGTCGGGATAAGCATCTCACCTTCTTTTCTCACCATCAATCCCGTATAGGCACGGTTCAGTTGCTGACACTCCATCGTTGATACTTCTACATTCTCATACTCCTCTGGTAAAAAGAGTTTGATATTATCCTTTACTTCACTTACAAATTCGTTAAAATTCATTCTTCGTTTCCTCCTCTAATCTGTTTTTTTATTTCTTTTTGCTTTTGTTTTTTGATTTCTTTTTGGGAAAGGATAAAGAAAAATTCACCTTTCCGGTTTCATCTGTATCCATATGGAGATCTGCCTCAAAGTACATATTTTTCTTTCTGGAATACAGGTCTTTCACATGCACACTTCCGTTTTTCAGAAGTTCTGCAGCCATCTTTTTATCCATGGTTTTTTCCATGCTCTGCAGATAGCGGTTATCTTTCCAGAGCGCAAAGTGACAATCATGGTTGCTGCAATAGAAGTTGGGTTTGCTTTCATATACCAGGCTTCCACATACCGGACATGTTCCAATGCTTTCTCTGGTCTGAAATCTTCTTGTTTCTTCTTCGGAAATCGCATCGCATCCATTCAGCATCATGGTCAGCATGTTTTTGATCCCGGTCATAAACTGTTCCGGTGCAATCTCTCCATGCTCCATCAAGAGCAGCTGGTTTTCCCATTCTGCAGTCATACTTGCAGATTTCAGGAAGTCCGGCAGGATCTCCACAAGGACTTTTCCATCCTCTGTTGGAAGAATCTGTTTTCCTTTTCGGGTGGCATACTGGGAATAGATCAGTTTTTCGATGATACCGGCTCTTGTTGCCGGAGTTCCTAATCCTTTCTTTTCTGTATCTTCATCGAATTCCTTATTTCCAGCAGTTTCCATTGCCGCAAGGAGCGTATCTTCACTGTATGGTTTTGGCGGTGATGTGAAATGTTCTGTCTTTTCTGCAGCTACAGCATAGAAAGTCTGTCCCTGGGTTACTTTCGGGATCTTCTCTTTCATTTCCTGATCCGGATCTACGATTGCCATGCGGTCCTTATTCTTGAAGCAGTTTTCAAAGAGTTTCCATCCATCCTGCAACACAGTTTTTCCTTTTGCTTTGAAGATTTCTCCCTGGCATTCCACTTCAATCTCTGTTTCCTGGTAAACGTGCTCCTTACTCATTGCCATGACCGTGTGAACTGCAATCAGGAAAAGAATCTTTTCTTCCCAGGATTTCAATTCATCCAGATGGCAGGATGAAAGCTCCATCGTTGGGATGATTGCATGGTGATCTGTCACTTTGCTGTTATTCATGACTTTCTTCACATCCGGCTGTTCCGGCTGATCAAAAGGACCTGTCAGTTGATATTTCTCATAAATCTGACGAACCACATTTCTTGCGGTCTGCTCCATATCTTCGGTCAGATACTGGCTGTCCGTTCTTGGATAAGTGATCAGTTTCTTTTCATACAGGTTCTGAGCGGTATCCAGTGTCTGTTTGGCTGTCATTCCGTAGATACGGTTTGCTTCTCTCTGCAGTGTGGTCAGATCATAAAGCTTTGGTGCTTTTACTTTCTTTTCCGTTTCTTTTACTGCTGTGACAATAGCTTCACTTCCTTGGCATCTGCTTCTTAACTGTTCCGCCTCATCCGGATCAAAGATTTTTGGCTTTACAGCCGGAATTCCATCACAATCGAGTTCCACATTGAAATACTTTTCTTTCTGGAAATTGCTGATCTGTCCGGCACGTTCCACCAACATGGCAAGTGTCGGTGTCTGAACCCTTCCAACGGTCAGCTTTTTGAAGTACTTTGTGGTGTAAGCTCTGGTTGCATTCATTCCTACCAGCCAGTCAGCCTGAGAACGGCATACAGCAGCTTCGGCCAGATGTCGGTATTCCTCTGCGGATCTCAGATGCTGCATTCCATCAAGGATTGCTGAATCTTCCAGAGAACTGATCCATAATCGTTTCACCGGCTTTTTACTTCCGGATAAGTCATAGACATGTTTGAAGATTAATTCTCCTTCACGTCCGGCATCACAGGCATTTACGACGTATTCAATTTCCGGACTGTTGAGCAGTCTTTTTAAGATATAGAACTGATCTTTCTTATCTTCTGAGACTGTAACTTTCCAGTCTTTCGGGATGATCGGGAGATCTTCATATCTCCACTGGTTAAATTTCTCATCGTAAGCATCCGGTGAAACATATTCGGCCAGATGTCCGAAGCACCAGCTGACCATACAGTCGGTTCCTTGTAAATATCCGTCTTCTCGTTCCTGTGCTCCAATCACTTCTGCGATTGCTCTTGATACACTTGGTTTTTCTGCAATTACTAAATACAAGATGTATTACCTCCTTCATATAACGAAACGGAGAGAGCATGTTTTACAGCCCCCTCCGCTAAAAAAGTTTATTTATTTTTCATTTTCTTCAAAATCTTCGTCTTCAGACTCTTCCTCATCCGGAACTTCTTCCAGTCCACCTGTTTCCAAACCTTCCGGCTGATCATCCTCATCTTCCTCTTTTTTAGGTTTATAGATCTTGAAGTAGTAGTAAGCTGCCACGCCGCCGAGAGCCAAAATCAGGATTGTTGCCATTGCACCCATATTGGTTTTTGCAGATGCTGTTTTCTCCGGATCAATGGTAGCTTCCTTGTCTACATCCTCATTATTTGTCTCATCCAGCACAACCTTCGATGTATCCGGCTGTGGTGTTACAACAGCAGCTGTACTGTCTTTATCCAGAAACTCGGACAGATCATTCTCATCAATCTGAGATAACATATAGACATTCTGGGATGTGGCACTGCGGTCGATCACGATATAGAAAGTGTTGTTATTCTTCGTTGTAACCGTAAGAAATTCCTTTGTGGAATCATCGGTAATGTCATCCTTGACTTCACCATTGCCAGGTGTCGTAAATGCAGTTCCCTGGTCTGTTCCATCTTCTGGCAGCACCTCGTTTGTGTTTGTCGCCTCGTCCTTTTTCTCTTCTTTGTCTGTTGACTGTTCCGTCTGAGTTGTCTCTACTTTGGATGCCTCTGCTGATTCATCCACATAGGCAAATGCTGTGGTTGATGCTGTAAAAAGCATCATGACTCCCAACAGCAGTCCTGCCATTTTCTTATTCATTTTCTTCCATTTCACCATTCTGATATTCCTCCTTATTTTCTTCTGTGAATACAAAGGAGCCTGAACCTTCATCGTCAGACTCCCTGCTTACCTGAAATTTAACTTTTCCACTCTGGATACCATCCAAAAGATCATATAACTGATCATTATCCATCTTCATACCACGGATGCACCTGATCATCTCATTGTCCTCTTCCTGCTTTAATGCAGCCTGGACACCCCTAAGATATTGCTGCAGATCCGCGATCTTTTTCTCTGTCTTGGCAATCTCATCCAGATATTTTTTAATCTTTTTATTCAAACTTTCACCTCCCTTCGTTCACCCCTTTATGGCAGTCTTCCAAAGCACATGAAATGTTGCTGCCAGTAGGATGTGCTGATATTTGAGTAATGGATCGGATCCCCGCAATGGATCATCATATTGTTACCGACATAGATACCCACATGGCTTGCACCGGATGTGTTATACGTTCCCTGGAAGAAAATCAGATCTCCTGGTTTTGCTTCTCCCGGTGATACATAAGTACATACGCCTCTTAATCCTTCTGCGGTCAATCGTCCATAGTTCCATCCATTACCACAATGGTTAAGGACATAGGATACGAAACCTGAGCAGTCAAATCCAGATGGAGAGTAGCCACCCCATACATAAGGTACTCCCAGATATTTTTCTGCTTCTCGGATCATCCGGGCAAATTCTTCATCCTGCAGTGCTTCCGGTGGAATCTCATAACTCATTCCATTACCGCCTGATCCACTGGTCACATTGTTTACATCCCACAGATAATTTCTGTTTCCATAGGTCGTATTTAATGCATTGTAAATAATCAGCTGCTCTGCATTCAGATTGGCTCTTGCCACAGCATCAAAGCTTCCATTTGTCAGTGTCACATATAGAATCTTCTTAGTGCTTGTACTGGTAACCGTTACTTCCTGACTGCCATTGTCATCTGCGATATAGGCTTCCCAGGTCTGGTGTCCATGAGCAGAGGCTGCAGCATGGTTATCATAGTAAACGTCAAACTGCACACCATATCTTGCAAAGGCTCCGGTATCCTCAACTGTGTATTCCACACCATTCATTACTACCTTAGTGCCAATCGGCACAAACGGATTGGAAGCATCTACGGCAATGGTATGGTTTGCAGTTGGATATGCACCACTGGCAGTTGGTCCGCCTGACCATACACCACAGCAGATTCGACAGTTACAATATCCACTGGTCACTACCTGTCCCAATGATTCTCCGACTCGAACATTTCTGGTTTCTGTCACCGTTTCTGTTCGACCTTCCGTATTCAGATGATATTGTGCTTCAAAAAGAGCTTGCAGTTCATTTTCAACATCTGAGTACGTCCAGTCCCCATATTTTGCAGTAAGATACGAGATAAGATGGTATGGATTATGACCAATCTCAGCAATGTTGTACTGATACTCGTCATAATTCGGATGTCTTCGTTCCATCTCATTAATCTGCTGGTTCAAGGCACTTTCCAAAGCAGCATATCTGTTTTCGGCAGCATAGATATCCTCGTCTGAACTTGGATACGTTGTAATACCGATCACAGATCCAGCTCCCTCGATAGAAGCACTGCAGCTCCCCAGAGATACTGAAATGACTAGAAAAAGAAGCGCAAAAATACCGATGCCTGCGAACATGGCACGATTACGCTTTATGATCTCTTTCAAGGCGATCTTTGCTTTTACCGTCATGTTCTCAACACCGGCAATGGTTGTTGCTCCACCCAGACTGTCAGCGGATTTTCCGGCTCTGGCTGCTCGGTAAGCATCCTTATATCGTTTTTTCTGGAAGAAGCGGTTATAGAAATGTCTCTTTTGTTCGGCTTTCTTTACCGTTTCTGCATTCTTGACTCCTTCCATACTTTCTGCAGAACCAAATTTCAGTTTCTTTTCTACGGTAGCCTCACGATAACCTCTGCGATGGGTTTTCACATCCGTTCGTTTGCTTCGGATCTGAGCATGACGCAGACCACGTAACGCATCTTCTGTTTCACGCTCTACAAGTCTGGCACTTTCCACACCTGCATTTTCATCTGTTTCTTCCTCTTCGGGAGAGACTGCTTTTATGCCAGATATAACAGCTTGTGTAGCAATGTATTTCCCGGCTGTCCCTCCCGGTTTCATGCCAGCACCTTTCACCATCTGATTTCCTTCATCATCAAAAGATAATCTTCCGGCTTTTGCTTGTTCTTTGGTCATCTGTTTTTGCAACTGTTTCTTCCGAATGGATTTCTTTTGGCTGTTCAGATTATTATCATCATCCGGGATTTTTTCATAACGATGCAGTTTCTTTCGATATCCGGATACTTTTTCTTCCGGTGTAACTTCAACTGTATCCTCAACAGCTTCCTGCCTGGCAGAAGATTTACGGATTTTCTCCATCTGCAGTCGTTTTCCTTTTCCTGATTTTGAATCTTCATTCTCAGCCTTTTTCCGTTCCCGTTCAGGAACAAATTCTTCCTTATTTTCCGGTCGTCCTCGACTCCTGTGACTGATATCTTTTACACTACCATCACGAAGATTTTCTTCTGTCAAACCATCCCTGGTCATCTTTGCGACCTTTTTATCTTTGCCTTTAAATTCTTTTCCAGCTATAGGTCATCACCTCCTGGCACAACTTTTCTTTCTGTACTCATTCAGTTCCTGGCGTCCTATAATCGGGATACCAGGATAACCATCTGCCTGTGTCCTGATTGCTGGAGAGCTCGCCTGAATATGAAATACCCAGTTCATCTCACTCGGATCTCTTGGCCAGAATCTATTGATCAGCATGGCTTCCTTGAACTGGTTATTGTACAGATAGATCTGGGTTCGTTTATACAAAACTTCTTTCAGATCATCACTGGTAAGATGTGGGTAGATCTTTTGTGCCGGATAGAAATTCCAGAATACCCAGTCAAGGATAATATTCTGTGTTTCCAGCGGAAGCTCATACAGATGATGATCGTCATTAACTGTATGAACACGGTATCCAGGCTGCGCATTTTCCAGATTTTTCATCTGAATGTAAGGATTATCCTGGTTCCACTGCCTGATTCGGATCTTATCGATTTCCTTCATGCTTTTCCGCCTCCATTTCTTTCTCTCGTTTTTCAACTTCTTCCGGTTTTGTAGTCATCAAACTGTACAGTTTCAAGTTCTTATCGAACTTGTCCTTAAATGGAATAATTGTTGTTCCATAGAAAAGAAGTCCTTCTCCTTCCCCGGAATTCGTCACATAGGACAACTGATATGGGGAAATATTCAGCTGTTTTGCGAGGATCTGTCTGTCACCTGCCGCCTGGTTCAGCATCAGGATAAAATCACTGTTCTCAAAGATATTTTCAATTTCCCTGCTGGCAAGAAGATCTTTGATATTCTGGGTGATACCACTTGGAATACCACCCCATTTTCTGAATCTCTTCCAGATTTCTACAGAATAAGCTGCTGTCTGTTCTTCTTTGAGCAGAAGGTGGAATTCATCGATATAGTACCTGGTAGATTTGATGCCACGGTTGATCGTAACTCTGTTCCATACCTGATCCTGGACGATGAGCATTCCGATTTTCTTCAGCTGCTTTCCAAGTTCCTTAATGTCAAAGCAGACAATACGGTTATTCAGTTCCACGTTGGTTCTATGATTGAACACTTTCAGTGATCCATTTACATAGATTTCCAGTGCTGTTGCAATCCTCTGGGCCTGTGGTTCTTTCTGTTTTCTAAGGCAGTCATACAGATCACCGAGGACCGGCATATTTTCCGGTTTTGGATCTGCAAAGTACTTCTGATACACCAGTGGAAGACAACGATCGATCACGGATTTTTCTTCCGCTTCAATGCCATCCCTGCTTCCCATGATCAGCTCACATAAGGACAGGACGAAATCGGATTTTACACCAAGTGGATTGTCATCATCGGAATAATCCATATTGATATCCATCGGATTGATATAATCCTTACTGGTCGGTGAAATGTGTACGACCTGTCCGCCAAGTGCATGGACCAGTGGATAATACTCACCCTCCGGATCTCCGATGATAATGTCATCCTTCGTGACAAAGAAAGCGTTGGTGATTTCTCTTTTTGCAGCAAAGGATTTACCGGATCCAGGTGTACCAAGGATTAGTCCATTCGGGTTTTTCAGCTTTTTACGATCCACCATAATCATGTTGTTGCTGAGTGCATTTAATCCGTAATACAGGGATTCTCCTGCCATAAAAAGTTCCTGAGTGGTAAACGGTACGAAGATAGCAGTGCTGGTCGTGGTCAGTGCACGTTTGATGGGGATATGATTGACTCCCAGCGGAACACTGCTCATCAGTCCTTCTTCCTGCTGATAGTCCAGACGTTTCAGTACACAGTTGTATTTCTGTGCAATTCCGGCAGTCTGGAAGATGGCATTGTCCAGTGCCTGTTTGGTCTTTGCTGTATTTAAAAAGAGCGCTGTTACAAGGAACATACGCTCATTTCGTGACTGCAGGTCTTCTAACAGACGCTTAGCTTCTCCGCCATACGTGTTCAGATCCGATGGAATGATATCCATATCGTATCCGGCCCGGACTGCTTTTTTCTGTTCTTCGATTTTCATACGGTTGATATCCGTCACTTTGCTTTTTACCAGCTTGATTGCCTTCATCTGATCCACAGACTGGACATGCAGGTTGACGATGAGATTCTTATCAATATCCAGAAATTCTGCCAGCATTTTATCTGTAAGCTCTGGTGCCAGGATCTGTAAATAAGAGACTGCTCCGATGGTATTTCCCATACGGAATGTATTTCTGTCCTTGAATACAAAACTGGTCGGTGCCACATAATCTTTGGTATTGAGTCCAGTACGGATCATGGAACCATAATCAAACTGGAAGTCTGTCATGATATCCGGATTGAAAGTCTCATACAAAATCTGCAATCTTTCCACTCCATTCAATGGATAGGCTGGAACTCCAAGGATCTTGAAGTTGTTCAGGATATCTGATTCAATACGTTCCAGCTTTGGCTTTGCTTCCCGGATATTATCCGCTTCGATGGAAAAGGTGATATATTTTGACTTCACCAGACCGTTGTTTCCTTTTGCCAGCTGCTGTTTCAACATCTTTGCGTATTCCATACGGACATCATCAAAAGCATCCTCCTGTGGTCGGATCCGGATGACCTGCTCAAACTCCTTCATGCTGCTCTTATGGTTGATAAAGCTCAGCTGAAAATGGATACTGGCATCAAAGTAATTGAGGAAATCACACCAGTTTTCAAAGATTGCATTTTTATCTTCGTTCTGAGCCAGCTGGTAGTTGATGTCATAGAAGCGGATGCACTTAGAATACGTTTTTCCCTGTACCCTGCAGATTCCATCTCTTCCCATTTCCTTATAAGCGATCGACTGCTGAACAGACAGTTTTTTCTGCCTGCGTTTTTCCTCCTGCTTTTCCTTTTTCTTTTTCTCTTTTCTGTCTACTTTTTTGTATCCGGTATCTGCGACAGTTTTCTTATTTTTCTTTTTTCGCAACCGTTTTTCCTCCTTTCAGTTTTCCTGTATCCGGAGACTGCTTGATCTGTTCCGGATCTGTCTCATAATAGTTTTCAGTTTCATATTTTCTAACGGGTGGACGAAGAAACTTCACCCGGATCATATGCATCAGAACATCTTCCAGATGCATCCCGTCTTTTTCGTACATGGCAAATAAAAATGCCGGTAACATCAAAAGCACCATGACCGTTGCTGCATTACTATTTCCCATCACATTACGCAAGAGGAAATAGCTTGGAATTCCCATTGCAGCACCTATACCGATACAGATCAGCTGTCTTTTGGTCAGGTTAAATGCTACTTTATTCTTTACCTTCGTTAAATCTTTCGGTACGCTGACATATGCCATGATTTTCACTCCTTCCTGTAATTTAGTGCGCGTTGAATATCGACTTACTTAAAGAGGCCGTCTTAAAGAGGCTGTAACATAAGATCACTGTGTAAGCCATAACGCCAAATAATGAAGAACTCAGATTATCTGAATACTGGATACCTGCAACAAGCACTGCATAGATTGCAACGCATACCATCATCAGAAATGCCTGGAAAGCCAGGGCAAAGAGTCCTCTGAAATAATTCGTGCCGATCTGTCCCCATTCTCTGTTACTCATAGTTGCAAATGGAATCGGCGCAACTGAGGTATATAGGTAAATCTCTATCATACGTCCATACATGATCACTGTGATCAGTACAGACAGGATTCTCATACAGAAGCCGGCGATAAGGGTTTCCAGCGCCAATACAACAAGTTCTCCGATTTCCATACTTTCCAGGGTTGTGGAAAGATCCGTCAATGCCGAAGAAATATCAATGGCGGTACTTCCTGTGATAACACCGGCCGCAGAATTAACTACGTGCTGGCCCACGTCGAATACCGCCATTGTGATCGTAAAGGTGTTACTCACCAGATAAACAGCAATCCACATTTTTACGAAGTACTTGAAAAACATCCAGGTATCAATATCATGCATGTTGTTGCGCTCGGTCAGCATAGAAATCAATTCGTAGCAGAGTACGAGTGTGATAATAATACCTGCGATCGGCATGATCACGGAATCCGATAAGTTCCGGATCATACTGAATATGCTGCCGTTCCACCCTTGCGGGGTCTGTCCAACCTGGGTAGCGATCTCACCAGTCTTTTGATTGACATCAGTAAACATCGTGTCCAGGTTGGAAGTGATCATCCCGGTTAAGAGTTCCCTCATCCATTCCTCAATCGCATCAAAAATCTGACTGAACATGGATCTCTACTCCTTTCTCTTAACCAAATAATCCACTCAGAAGCGGGATCAGCTGTGTTCCGATCAGGATAACACCACCACCGCTCATCAGCTGCTTAATTCCCTGGGATTTTACTGATGTGCGATAAAGAAGTAATAGAAGTGTAAAAAATTTTGCCGTTCCTATCCGGCACTTGCGCATTGTGTCGGATAGGTCGGGCGGTTATTCGGGCAAGTCCACCTTGCCAACAAAAGAATAATAAATCTCAATGTCCTGTCTGCGGGTCTTGTTCTCGTCATAGCTGCACTCATGCACAACGATTTTCTCTACAAACTCCCGCAGCAGAGTAGGGGTAAGTTCTTCAAAGCTGGTATGCCGCCGGACAACATTCATAAACTTTTCTGCGTTCACGGTGGCTTCCTGTGCTTTGGAAAGCTCCGCTTGGATAGCAGCGGCTCTTTCTTTCAGCTCCCGTTGTTCTGCTTCATAGTCTGCCGACAGTTCTGTGAAACGCTCGTCTGATATGCGCCCGGTCACGCTGTCCTCATACAGCCGCTTGAAGATAGCGGATAACTCGGCTATGCGTTTCTCGGCGGCTTCCAGTTCCTTTTTCTTGGCGGCGTTCCTGCGTTTGCCCCCGTCCTCGTTCTGCTCAATCAAGAGTTTCATAAACCGGGCTTCATGCTTTGCCGCATAGCTGGTCACTTTCCGCAGATTGGAGAGTACACCAGCGGTCAAGAGGTCGGTGCGGATAAAGTGCGCCGTACAGTCATGGGTGCGTTTCTTGTAGTTGCCGCAGATATAACAGTCCTGCTTGCGCTTGTCCGTCTGGTATCGCTGCTGATACATCACGCTGCCGCAGTCCGCACAGAACAGTATGCCGGAGAACAAACCCACTTCATCATAGCGGTTTGGGCGTTTGCGCTGTTTGCGAAGCTCCTGCACCCGTTCCCATGTCTGGGTGTCTATGATAGGCTCGTGGTGGTTCTCGAAAATCACTTGCTTTTCCGGGGGATTTTCTACACTGTGCTTGACTTTGTAAGAAAGTTTTTCTGTCTTGAAATTTACCAGACAGCCTGTGTATTCCCGGTTTTCAAGGATATGCACTACGGTATTGGTCGCCCACTTGCACTCATAGCCGGGGTGGTAGCGGCGGGTGCTGCCCGTCCTGCGGTATTCCAGCGTTCCCGGCGTGGGGATTTGCTGCTCTGTGAGCATACGGGCTATCTTGGTCGGACCATTCCCGGCAAGACAGAGGTTGTATATCTGCTTGACTACGGGTGCAGCTTCCTCGTCAATGATGAAATTTTCGTCCTCGTCCATGAGGTAGCCATACACAGGCTTGCTTGTGATGGGCTTGCCACTCATGCCTTTTGAGCGTTTTACCGCCCGTATTTTCTTGCTCGTATCTCTCACCAGCCATTCGTTAAAGATATTCCGCAGCGGGGCAAAGTCATTGTCGCCCTGTGCGCTGTCCACTCCGTCATTGATAGCGATGAAGCGGACGCCTTTCTGTGGGAAAATCATTTCCGTGTACATTCCCACTTGCAGGTAGTTTCGCCCTAACCTCGACATATCCTTTACGATAACTGTCCCGACTTTTCCGGCTTCAATGTCCGCAAGCATGGCTTGAAAACCGGGTCTTTGAAAGTTCGCACCAGAATAACCGTCGTCCGTGTACCAGCGCAGATTGGAAAAGCCGTTCTGCTTCGCATAGGTTTCAAGGATACGCTTCTGATTGGAAATGGAATTGCTCTCGCCTTGCAGCTCGTCCTCATGGGAAAGTCTTGGGTAAAGGGCGGTAATTGGTTGTTGGTTGGTCTGTCTTAACATAAAATCCTCCGTTTCCGACAGCCAGCCCCACTATTCCGTACCTTGATTGTACCACATGGGGCGGCTGTCTGTATAGCGGCAAAAGCGTCAAATCTGCTTCTTTATGGTCTGTCAAATCGCCGTTTTTTGTGTAGCAGCTTCCGCTTCCAGCACTTTCATCATCTTGTCGGCTGCGGTGTCGGTTGCGCCCTGCTTGAAGAAGCCGGAAACGGTAAGGACGGAGTTGCCCATGCGGATTTCCGTTACACAGTCCGGGCGGCGGTCTGTTTTGGTGGTGCTTGTCTGTTTGGTTTCTGTCATAGGCTCTCCTTTCGCTGCTTTATCAGTTGCTTTAATCGTTCCAGCTTTTCCTGTGCGGTTTCCTTTCGGAAGTTGCTGCCCGTGAAGCGGACGGGGGCGCACATGGAAGTCAGCCTGTCATAGATACGGGCGTGGGGCGTGTCCTGCGGGTGCTGCAATTCCTCCAGCGTGAGGTTGGTCGTGGCGATCAGCGGCTTGCCGCTTCGGTAACGGCTGTCAATCACGCTGTAAACCTGTTCCAGCCCGTACTCTGTCCCTCGCTCCATACCAAAATCATCAAGTATCAGCAGAGGGTAGCTGCAAAGGCGGGAAATATATTCGTTCCTGCCCTCAAAGCTGGCGGCAAGGTCACCCAGTATCGTTGCAAAATTTGTCATGCGAACGGCAACCTCTTTTTCCATAAGGGCGTTGGCGATACAGGCGGCAAGGTAGCTTTTTCCTGTCCCCACGCCGCCCCAAAACAGGTAGCCGATATTTTCAGCCTGCATGGTTTCCCAACTCTCCACATAAAAGCGGGCGGTTTCGGTCTGTGGGTTTCTGCCGTTGTCATGCTCAAATGTCCAGTTCCGCATAGCGGGGTCGGTAAAGCCCCGGCGTTTCAAGTCCTCCACTGTTTCAAGGTGCTTCTGTCGGCTTTCAGCGGCTTCCCGCTTTTCACGGGCTGCCCGGTGGCAGTCGCACTCTGCCGGGTGTCGGTCATGCCCTAACCATTGGGCGGTTTCTTTTGAAAAGTATGCTTCTTTTGGCGTATGGCACTTGCCGCAGTATAAAAGCCCGTCCTCGCCTGTGTAGTCCTCTGCTTCGGCGGTAGTGGCTGTAATGTCCGTAATCATAGCTTCAATCTCGTTTTTCATAAGCTCTCGCCCTCCTTGCATGAATAATCGGGTATGCCCTGTTTCGGGGCAGCCTTGCCTTTGGCAGCGTCCTCCTGCGCCCACTTGTAAATGGTGGCTGCATGGCTGTGGTACTGCTTCCCGGTGGAAGCGATATGGCAGGAAAGCCGGTCAATATAATACTCCCACTTGTCGGGCAGCTCTGTTTTCAGCCCGGAAAGCTCTGTATCGGTCAGTATCACATTGTTGTATCTGCCATAAGCGGCGGGGGCGGGGTATCCCGTTTCTCCCTCTCTCTCTTTTTCTATCTCTATCTCTTTCTCTAACTCTATCTCTATCTCTGGTGGACGAATGTCGGACAAATGTCCGCCTTTTGTCCGGGGCGGTAAAAGTGCCTTGTTTTCCAGCCTTGCAGCCCGTTTCCTCTCGGCTTCGGTAGAGGACTGTCCTATCATCAGCTCAATGTCGGTCATATAGAAAGCCCCGCTGTCAAGCTGCTCCACAAGCCCCAACTGCCGGAAAATCTCTAAAGCCCTCTCAACTGTCCCTATCTGGTGGCGGGTCAGTGTCGCTATCATCTGCGCTGTGTAGGGGATATGCTCGTCAAGCTGCAACTTCCCGCCGTTTTTCAGCGATTTTAAGTACAGCTTCAAGAGAATATTGGAATATAAAATCCCGTCTTTCATATCTTCCAGCAGTACAATGGAGTCGCTGTCAAAAAAGTTCTCTTTCAGCTTGAGGTAGTAATACTTGCGGTTATCTGCCATTGTCCCTGTCCTCCTTTTTCCGGCGTTTGGAGTAGTAGCGGGGGCAGAGTATGATAACCGCCCGGAAGCTCTGCTTGCAGCTATGGGTACAGCTCCGGCAGAGGTCGTTGTATGTGATACGGTCGCAGGTGGCATTCCCGACTTTCACTTGCCGCAGGAAAAAAGACCATTCCAGCCGCCGTTTCTTGCTCATTCTTGGCATGGGTGCGCTCCTTTCTGCCGTTTCCGCTGGTGTGGCGGTATCGGCGGTAATTCTGTATCATCTCGGTATCATTTTCGGGGTTTTTCTGCCCTGTAAGCCCGTTAAAAAATCCTTTGGTATTGGGGATAGGGTACGGGGCAGCCCCCTTGTTCTGTATGGGTTCAGGTACATTTTGGGGTGGTTTTTATCGCTCCTGTTCCTGCCTTTTCACAGGCTTGCGCTCCCGGCGTAAAATCTGGTCGATATTGCCCTTGACGGTCTGTAAGCGGCGGTATTCCTCCCGTTTTGCCCGGTAATCGTTGTAGCCGCTGTTTTTCTCTTTGATAAGGGTTTCAATCTCTGCTTGCAGGGCTTTATAGCTTGGCAGCTTGGAAATGCCGTTCTCCCTAAAATAACGGGCGGCTGCGTCTGCTATGATAAAGTCGCTTTCGTGCTTCTGTCGGTAGGCTGCTTTTGCTTTGGCGTTTTTCTGCTGTTTCAGCCCGTCCCGGACAGGGCGGGTCTTGGAATAGGCAAGCACCTGCCGTTGCAGCTCCTTTTTCCCGTCCAGCGTCTTTTCCACCTGCTTCAGCTCTGTAAGGCTTTCCCGCATGGCGGTATAGGCGGCAGAACAGGCTTCGTCCAGTTCCTCCGGGGAAGAAAAGCCGTACTGCTGGTAGGCGGTAACGGTAGCCGCCATTTGCTTTAGATTGTACTTTGCCGCCCAGCGGTCATAGCCCACGCCCTTGCCCTCGGCTCGCTTGGCTTCCCGGTCAACCATGCGCTGCAAGGTGTTGTCTGCCGGGGTGGTTTTTGTGGTTTTTTCCCCTTGTGACGGCTTTTTAACTGCGGCAGGGTATTCGGGTATGGCTTTGGTCTGTTCGGCGGCTCTGCGGGCGTTCTGTGTAAGCAGGGCAAGGACAGTAGCCTTGTCAAAATCGTCCCCCAGCTTCCGGGCTGTGATAGGCTTTGTCCTGTCCGGCGTGAGGTAGGAAAGCCGCCCCCGACTCTCCTTGACAGTCACACCCTCACGCAGCAAAAGGGAAGAAAACTCGTCAAAGCTGGTAGCTTGGGAAAGTGCCTGCCGTATCGTCCGGCGCAGCTTCGCCTTGTCCGTTTCAAACTTGGTGGGCTTGGTCGGCTGTCCGGCGGCTTCTCTGGCGGCGTTCTCTTTATCAAGGGCAAGCTGCCCTTTCTTTGCCGCCCAGTATTCCCGTTCCGTTATCCGTTCCTTGCTGCCGCTTAGGAGGTCGATTTGGTAAAGCCCCTCCCGGTGGCACATCTCCATGACTTCACTCTTGAAATATTCCATAGCGGCGTTGGTGCAGCGGTGCTTGCAGCCCTCCCGTGTATCGGCTGGTCTGTCCATGTAGGGCAGAAGCGGGACTTCATAAATCCGCAGGGAGTTGATGACGATATGCACATGGATATTGCCGCTGTGGTTATGCCCGTCCGGGTGGGTGCATACAAGGGCTTGGTGTCCGGGGAAATGCTCTTTACAGAACTGCTCGCCCAGCTCCTGCGCCCGGTCTACGGTCAAGCCGTTGTCTGTCCCGTCCCGTGGGTCAAAGCTGATGATATAGTGGTGGCTTTTCACATCTTCCCGTTTTTGGTTTTTCTCATAGCGGAGATTGGCTCGCATACAGGCAACAGCGAAATCTTCGCCCCCACAGTTAAGGGAAGAAATGCGGTAATCCTCCCTCGGTATCAGCCGCCCGTTTTCATCAAGGGTGGGCTTCATGGTAAACTCGTCATGCTCAAATGTGAGGTAGGCTTCCGCTGCGCCATAGTCGGCATTTTTAGAGCTGATATGTTTGAATGTTGCCAACAGCGTCACCCACTTTCTGCAAGACTTCAAACTTTAGGGCAGCAAGGTCGGAAACCGCCGCCCGCACCTCCCCGGCAAGCTGCGGGTAGGGGCTGTGCCACTCGTTCAGCGTCCGGGCTATCTGGTTTAAGTTGCCGCCGATCCTGCCGTATTCGGCGGTCAGTTTCCCGACAGCGGCAAGCAGCTCGTCATTGACAGGAGAAACGGTTATGATGGGGCGTATGGCTGCCCCGGTTATGGCTTGCCGGATAAACTCGGCTTGGCTCATGTTGTAAGCAGAAAGCCTTTCCGCAAACTCGGCGTATTCTTCCTCGGTCATGCGTGTCTTGACTACCCGGCTGCGGTGCGGTGTGTTGTATCGTTTTCGCATGGTAAAACCTCCTTTCTGTGCGTGGTGTCCTCTCACTAATAGGAGAAAAACGGGGTGTGAAGCGGAACTGTTTTTGAAAAATCCGAAAAAATATTTTGAGGGATTTTTAAGCGGCGCAAGCCGCATAAGCAGGGTTTGGGGAAGGCACTCCCCAACAAGATTCCCGCAGGGGCAAAATGAGCGAAAAGCGAATTTTGGTACTGCGGTAGAATCTTGCTCTAAGAAAGTGACGGATTCCGCTGTGTAGGCTTCTGCTGATACCCTCGACGGAGAGGGCGGGGCTTCTGCCAACTTTGCGGCAATATTTTTCCCGTCATTATTACTACGCACTGGAAGAAAAATATGGCAAAGTCCCCCGGAAAATCTTTTCGTGTTTTCGTAACAGTATTTGACAAAAACGGGCGCAAAAAAACAGGAAACCTTTTTCTGATTTCCTGTTTACTGACTGCCAAAAAGGGCGGCGGTTATTCGGTTGTCATTCCCCGGAAGCAAACTTGTAGCCTATGCCTAAAACGGTCTTTATGTAGGTGGGGTTTTTGCTGTCCGGCTCTATCTTTTTCCGTAGGTTGTAAATCACGTTGACAACACTTGAATGGCAGCTATCGCTATCCATGTTCCAAACGGCTTCAAAAATCTGTTCTTGTGTGAGGACATTGCCGGGATTGGAAGCAAGGAATACAAGGGTACTGTATTCAAGGCGGGTAAGGTTTATTTCCTCCCCGTCCCTAAATACCCGGCGTTGGTGCTGCCTTATTTCCAGTCCCGGAAAAAAGAGTGTAGGAAAAACACCAAAAGACATGGTTTCCATTTTAGCTTGATTGGCAGTTATTAACGATATAATTTGTTCATATAAGTTGTTCTGATTATCTGTCCGAATTATTATTAACTTATCCATGTGTTTTCATGACCTATTCTGTCTGCGCTAGTTTTGTATGTTTAGAAGTTGCATATATCAATGGGCTAACTTCTTTTTCACAAAATAAGCTAAGTCTATGGAGTGCTCTGGTACAGGCAACGTATAAGAGATTTTTATCATCTTCATCATAGTAGTTTTGATTGTCTGCATCACAAATTAAGACGGCATCAAATTCCAACCCCTTTGACATATATACTGGTATAATGAATACACCTTGTAACTCTGCTGCACTTCCATTTCTGATTATTTGTATATCTAGTTTGTGCTTTATTTTGTTATACAAGCAGATGGAATTATTTTCAGTTTTACAAATTAATCCTATTGACTGTAATCCTTTTTCTTGGCATGATTTTACCTCTTCAACAATCTTGTCAATAAAGACTTCGGAATTATCCGCAATAAATACTTCCGGGCTATCCCCTTTCCGATTAAAACTTTTTATCTGTGGACTTTGTTCTATGAATTTTAAGCTAAAATTTAATATCTCATTCGTACAACGGAAACTTTTGTTCAACACGATAAGAGAAGATTTTTTCTTATTCAGTATTTTATGAATTTCTTCATAGAAAGATATATCCTCTTTTTTGGCAAGGGTTTGTTTCATATCCCCTAAGATTGTAAATTTAGCATTTGGAAATAATAAGCCGAATATTTCATATTGAAGCGGGTAATAGTCTTGAGCTTCATCAATGACAACCTGCTTGATATTTTTATATTCATTCGTTCCGTATATTTTTAAATATAAATAAAGCATTGCTATTGCGTCATCATAGTATATACAGCCTGCTTCCAGATTTTCTTTCGTATATTCCCGGATTTCCTTTATGCTCTCTGAGGAATTATTATTTTGCAATAAACTGAAAAAATAGGATTCATTGCTAAATAATGTTTTATACAACTCAAATATATCAATTTTTATAAATTTTTGTATTTCCTGCTTTACTAAATTTTTTTCTGCTTTATGTCCCCGTCCCTTTCCTGTTCCAAATATTAGTTCTAAAATATAATCTTCTAATTGCTCTAACTTTATGCCTAATGGAGTTTCTGTTCTTCCCAGTATCTTATCTTGTAGAGTCTGCCTGTTTACAACACATGTTCCTTCATAATAAACATCATCAAATTCTATCCATTGGCATGGAATATCATAAATAAATTTGTCTAATATTTCCCCAAAAAGTTTTGACGCTTTAAACTCGATACTGTCTTTATAAATTTTTTTGTATTGTGAGGGAGCAATTATTTTTTCTAAAAAATCGTTCTTGGACTGAATTTTCCTGCCTTTTAACAGCATTTTTAGAATATCCTCAAATACAACGGAGATAACATTATCTTCTCCCAATTCGGGCAACACATTAGAAATATATTGCTCAAATATAGTATTAGGGGAAATAATCATAATATTATTTGCGGACAACTTTGTCTGTAATCCTTGATACATAAGATAAGCTGCCCGATGAAGGGCAATGGAAGTTTTACCGCTTCCTGCCACGCCCTGCACCATTAACAGGTCGTTTTCCATATCTCTGATAACAGCGTCCTGTTCTTGTTGTATTGTTTCAACTATCGCTTTCATTTTGGCGGTGGTATTCTGTGATAATAGTTGTCTTAAAAATTCATCAACAATCTGCACATCTGTATCAAAAAAATACTTTAACACTCCATTCTTTATTTCATACTGACGTTTTAATTTGAGTTCACCTGTTACCCGCCCGCATGGAGCGTCATAAAATGCTTCTCCTTTCATAAAGCGGTAAAAAATACTTGCAATCGGTGATCGCCAATCATAAACATACATCTCCTGATAACTGTTTTTCCGTAGAGAGGAACGTCCGATATATATTTTTTCACATTCTTCCTCATCATCAAATTTAAAATCAATACGGGCAAAATATGGTGATTTTATCATGTTTTCCAGTAAAAGTATTCTGTGTTCTTCTTCTTCATAATCTACAATTTTATCTGTAACAGGGTTCATATATTGACTTAACTCAACAAGTGCCTCAAATCCGTCAGAAGTGTATAGATTTGTAACACTATGTGTTGCGTTTTCACGAACTTCTTTTTTGGCTTCGATAATTTGTGATTTCTTTTTTTCTGCTGCTTCTTTTGCTTGTTTTAATTGTTCCTCGGCTAAAGATATAGTTTGCTTTAATCTTATTTCTTCGTACTCTCTTTCTGATTGATTATTTCCCATAAAAAATACCCTCCTTGATAAAAAACAACAGAAAAATTCTCACTGATACATTGCTAGGCTAGTTTAGCACACGTTTGCCTATATAAACAGTCTTGTAATCATGAAATTTGTATGATACTATTATGGTGGGAGAGAGAATACAAAAATATTGTATATGCAATAGTAAAAAGGTCAGTAGCCTTTCCCATTATCCCATATCTTCAGCAGACAGGAATACAAGCCCAGTAAATTCTTCTTACAGAACGTGGGAAAGCTGCACCTTAGCTTTCCATGTCCTGTGAATAGAGTTATCCATGATTCCATAGCCTGTTATGCACATTTCCATAATGCTTGTCTTTGGTTCTTTTGTTCGGAATAGTGTGGTGCTTGCGGTCTATCTCTTGTTTTCGGTTGCTTGCTTCTTTACCGTACATGAGCATTTGCACCCGGGTTGTCGTTTCCATAACCTTCCATCAGGTTGATTACGCCCCAGACACCAAGGCCGGCACCGATTGCAACGACCAGTGTCTGAAGGATATTGATTGCACTGCTAAAAAAAGCCATAATCAAATGTATGAACAAACGCTTTTCTTATGGTCTGTAAGCGTTTGGCTCTACTCCTTTCCCTTTTATTCAGACCTTTTTGTACCCTTATCAGTAGTAGCAGGGTGCTCGAATTCTTTCTTTCATATCAGTCCTCACCTTCCTCAGCTTCAATCGCTGATACATCTTCTTGTGTTACAGTTACTTCATACATTTCAAATTCTGTATCTTTCGACATCACCAGTCGGTGTGCCAGATATTTTTCGACATCAAACGCATTATTCTTATTGAAATCGGCAAGCTCTTTGTACCGTTTGTGCTTTGTGATGTCATATTTGTTGCTTAAAAACGGCCGGACTCCACGAAGCTGTAAGATACATTTTTCTCCATCCATGACCGCCAGCTCATCTCTACTCATCAGTTCTTTTCCTGTCTTTTGATAGTTCAGCCCATAGGACCGGTTGCTGCCTCTGGTGTCTGATGTGTTGTAAAGATCAATGGTTTCCTTTCCCAGGGTTTCTGATATTTCTTTCAGTGTGGAACTTTCCTTTCCACCAAGGAAAAGAACAGTGTCACAGTTACCTGTGATCGTCTCTGCAGCATCCTTATAGATGGTTTTCAGCTGAGATTGTGACTGCAGAATGATAGAAGCGGAGATTTCCCTGCTTCGGATCGTAGCAATCAATTTGTCGAATTTTGGAATCTGTCCGATATTGCTGAACTCATCAAGAAGCAGCCGTACATGATAGGGAAGTCTGCCTCCATGCTCATCATCCGCTTTATCACAAAGCAGGTTAAAGAGCTGGGTGTACATGATCGCTACCACAAAGTTGAATGTGTCATCGGTATCACTGATGATGACAAACATAGCTGTTCTCTGATCACCGATCATATCCAGTTCCATTTCGTCATACGACATGATTTCTCTTAGCTCCTGAATATCAAATGGTGCGAGTCTGGCACCACAGGAAATCAAAATCGATTTTGCAGTTTTGCCGGCAGCAAGCTTGTACTTGCGATATTGCCTTACTGCAAAGTGTTCCGGATTTTCTGCTTCCAGTTCTTCAAACAATTCATCCACTGCATTTTTAAATTCTTCATCATCCTCCCTGGTCTCACTGGCATTGATAAATTCCAGCAAAGTAGAAAAGTTCTGTTCTTCCTCTGGTGCCTCATACCAGATGTATCCGATCAGTGCAGAATACAAAAGACGCTCGGCCTATAGTGATAGGTAAGGTTTTGATATTATCTCCACCTTTTCCCCCACTTCACACCGGACATGCGACTTTCACCGCATCCGGCGCTCCATCGATTGTCTTCACGAGACATTTAATCAGTCACCAAATTTAAGTTTTATATTATTGCTGACAGGTTCGCCTGCTCTCGCAGACTATTGATTTTCACGAGCATCTTTTTTGTGATATTGAGTGTTTTTATCAGGTCTTTTATTACTGCTTGGGGCAGTTCTTGTAACAGAATCAGATATTTTTTGTGAATCAGAACCATGTTTTTATATCTTTCAAATCCACCAAGTGCTCTTGGTACTTTGAGCCATACAGCTACATGTTCCGCATCTGCGAATTCTTCTCCACTGATTGCACATTTTCCCTTTTGAGCAGAAAATAAAGATATTTTACTGTCATGGTATTCTGTGCTATGACCAACGGATATTTTTTCTCTCAGTCCTTTCAGAACATACTGATTAAGGTTAAGTTCTGTATGAATCGGAGCACGACCTTCTTTTGTATAACTACAAACGATTGATCGCTTCGCCATCGGTATTTTATTTTTGATGAATGCAATCGGATAGATCATCTGGTCAATTCCTGAAACATATCGAATCATTTTTGACTGTCCGAATCTTTCCTTTTCTGCTTGGGTGATAGTTCCACCCTCATGTTTTAGCATACTTCCTGTTTCTGTATTTAACCTGTTCGTCAAAACTGTCATTACTCGCCTATGGAGTTCTCTGCAATCAATACTGATACAGGTGGCAAGCTGATAGTAATTCTGTATGCCTAACACCATAGAGTTATATAGCTGAATTTCTGATAAACAACTTTTTTTCTCTCTGGGTTTTGCGATGTTTTTCGCTTGTTCCACTAGCTTTGCTCTTTCAATTTCAACCTTTTTGTCACAGATTGCCGACTGCACCACATATTTATGATGCTTCAGCCTTACCCTTATTTTGAATCCAAGAAACTCTGACCACCGTTTTCTGGTGTTCACAATCCTTGTTTTCTCAGGGGACACCTCTAATTTCAACCTCTCTTCAATCCACGCCGTAACCGCTTCTTTTGTCCTGACTGCGTCCTCTTTCGTTCTACAGAAAATCCTAAAATCATCCGCATACCGAATGATATGCATTTCTTTCATTTCTGTGTTTTTCATAATCCTATAACCATGGCTTTTATCAAAAACTTTAGTTTTTCCGATTATTCTTTCTCGCCCTCTGCTTATAGCAATCGGATTTTCCTCCCATTGACTAGCTATCCACCAATCCAATTCATTTAGAACGATGTTTGCCAGTAGTGGTGAGATAATTCCTCCCTGTGGTGTACCCTTGTTGGGCAGTACCGTTGTATTATCGGGCATTTTAATTGGAGCTGTTAGTATTCGCTTGATAATAAAAATCAGCGTTTTATCATGGATACCCAGCGACCATATCTGTCTGATTAACTTGCTATGATTTACGTTATCGAAAAATCCTTTAATATCAAACTCAATAACATAATGAAGATTCATCATTTGAAGCATGGTGTAGGTTCTGTTAATGGCATGTTCAACGGATCTATTCGGACGAAATCCATAACTATTATTGCAGAACTTTGCTTCGCAGATTGGTTCCATGATCTGCTTGATACATTGCTGTATCAACCTATCCCATATGCATGGGATTCCCAGCGGACGTGTTTTTCCGTTTGGTTTCGGGATATCTTTCCGTCTTACAGGCTTTGGTCTGTAGCCGTGTTCGCTTCCCGTAACAATAAATCTCACTCTTTTTACCACATCATCAGGAGTTTGACTCCCAATATCTGTGATGTTCTTTTTGTCTGTTCCTGCCGTGTAGCTGCCTTTGTTCGCTTTGATGTTTCGGTACGCAAGTAAAATGTTATCCCTGCTCAGTATCAAATCCATAAGATTCTCAAATACTTCACCGTTCTGACTTTTTTGATATAGTTCATCAAAAGTACCTTGCATTCCGTAGTACTCCGCATGACGCAGGTCATCTACACATAATGTTTTACTTTTCTTTGGCATAAGGCATCACCTCCTCTCGAAAGTGACCCTTTTGGTCTTACTCGTAATCCTTATCATTAGACTGAATAATGCCTGTTTATTTCAACCGACTTGTGACCATTCCTCCGAGTTCCTCTTTTTCGCAGAACTCATCATAAGTTCGATCACGGCTTTTCAGCACCAGTTCACCTGCTTATTTTCTTCGTCAGGCTATCCTCTAATGGAATCTGGTGCCTTTCCACGTTCCGATAATCCTATCTGTACATATATCCTTAGATCTCTGCTATAGTCCTGTCAGCTTGGATGTGCCTGTAACACAACATGGTCGTTCGTAGGGCGAATTTCTACTGAACCACACTGACTGCGCTTTAACGCACCCATACATTTCTATATGGTCTTCTTTTAGAACCGTACATTCGCAGTTTTCGTCAGTTTACTCGCCAAAGTAAACATTCTAATCATAGATATTTTATAGATCCTAGACCTATAGGTAGCGCACCCCACCTCTGGGGCGTTTTCGAGAATCTTTTGGCAGATTCCTACGACTACTCTCGGTCGTTGTCACGGAGCTTCTCACCCCAACCATTACAGCTGACGCAAGTCCGTCAAGGATAGACGTTTCAGGGCGTTACCCCATCATTCCACCTATCGGATTACCAGTTCACAGACTGGTTATGATTTAATAAACCAACACTGTGCGCAGACTTTTTACCGCCTGCGAACGTGTCGCACTGACCCAGAAATCTTCAGTTGATTTTTCGCCCTCACCCTTGGTATTTGCGATAATGGTATTGACCAGCTTTAAGATGTCTTTTTCACTCCGGATATAATGGAACGGATTGTAATGCATGGACTTTTTAAAGTTGATCGTATTTAATACCTTGATCCGGTATCCTCCATTTACCAGCATCTTCCCGCATTCAACGATGATCGTACCCTTTGGATCAGTGACCACATAGGATACGTGGTCCGTCATCTGCATAAGATTGGGTTTCACATAGAATCTTGTCTTACCGGATCCGGAACCACCGATGACAATCACATTCTTATTTCTGGCATACTTTGGTGCTTTTGGTCTGCTGTTCATGGTCAGACGTTCCGTTTCTGTGAGGATGACATTGTTTTCAAAAACCGGATCCATGAAGGGTTCGATATCTTTTCTATTTCCCCATCTTGCAGATCCATACTCCACACCCTGCCGGAACTTCTTTGCGTTTTTAGAACGATAGTAGACAACCAGTTTTAATGCACTTGCAACCAGAACACCTACTGTAAGGTCCTGCAAAGCGATACTTGGCAGCCAGCTTAAAAATGCCAGTCGAAAATTGACTAACATCACGCCAAGTCTCTGGACCATGCTTTCTCCCAGGCAATGCCGGTACAGCCAGGATCCTTTATCTGCTACATAGAAGATAAAGAAATATGGGAGATTTAAGATCACCAGCCGTTTGATCTGGACCTTCTGTAATTTCTCCCGCATCATCGTTCCTGACCTCTGGATTTTTGTCTCTGCTTCACACGCTGGCGGTGCTTTGCTTTTCTTTCTACAGATTTCTGCAGTTTCTTTCTGACAGATGGTTTCTTCACCTGTTTCTTTTTCAGTTCTACTCCGGCATATTCCCGGAAAGCCGCTGTCATCACATCCACATCTTTAGCCTTAAAGAAGACCAGATATTTTGGTGGATCCGCACCGACTTCTTTTTTCAGGCTGTAATCAATCCCGTACTTTCTTGCCACACGGTCAAAGGATTTGATATTTTCATCTGTGATCTTTATGTTGGAAAGCTGTACTCCCTGTGCATTCAGCTGCTTGATGGTCTGCTTTCCATGTGGCTTTTTCTTTTCAATCTTTTTTCGGGCTTTTTCCCTTCCTTTCTCCTGGGCCCGTCCGGTCTTTTCAGCCATTTTCACCTGCGTTGCTTTCTGTTTCCTCCGGTTGTCCATTTCCAGGAACTTCCGAAGGGCTGCTTTTAGCACACTGGCAGTGATCTTGACTCCCTGGATGCTCAGGCTGATCACTTTCTGATTTACTTCTTCCTGCAATTACCCACGTCCTTTCTTTCCTTTCATTTCAGAATGAAGACGGGCAATACAATATCCGATGCATGGAACATGTTTTCCATACGGACAGCCACCACATGGTGTTGTTTTTACCGCTTTTTTCTTTTCAGGAAGCAGATAATGGCACTGCTTCAAGTTACAGCCTTTCTTTTTGCCTCCCCACCAGTAACAGTACTTACAGGACCATGGCTTTTCTTCGCTGTACTTTCTTCCTTCTATAGCTGCATTTGGTTCTATGATCAGATCTTTATTTGTCTTCATTCTGTTCTTCCTCTTTTCTCATGATTTCTGTCAGTTTTTTCTCTGCCTGACTTCCGGCAGCAATGAGACAATACAAAACTGTAAATATTGCCGCTGCTCCCAGAAGAGCAACAAAAATAATGATATTTCTCATGGTTTCTCCCATCTAAAAAAGCGTCCACAGATTCCTTTCGGTTTCCATGAACGCTCATTCTTATTTGATTAGTGTTTCTTTTTTCTCATAAATGCAAGGGCTCCTGTACCAGTCGCACCAATGCCGAGAAGCATAAACCACAGCCACAGATTGGTGTTATCCCCAGTCTTTGGTGAATCACTGACAGGTTTTCCACCTTCCGGTGTCTTTTCTGCCGGTTTTTCCTCATCTACCATGGTTACATGCTGTACTTCACTAGTATCCTTTACTTCGAATTCCACATCTTTTGCAACCAGATAGCCATCCGGTGCTGTTTCTTCACGGAGAGTGTATTTTCCGATTGGAAGCATTTCGATGTAATGTGCTTTCTCTGTACTGGTCCAGCTTTCGACAACTTTTCCATCCTGATCAAGGATCGTGAGTTTTGCTCCCGGAAGTTCTTTTCCGGCGATATCCTGTTTGGAGATTTTCACCTTCGTCACATCATCCTTCATCTCAACTTTCTGCACATCGGCAGTATCTTTGATGGTGAACTTCACGCTTTCAGCTGTCACATAACCATCGGCCGGTTTTGTTTCAACCAGTGCGTATTCTTTTCCGACAGTCAGCTCACGGATCACATGTGCTTCTTTACCGGAAGTCCATTCATCCACGATATTTCCATCGGCATCTACCACTTTCAGCTTACATCCTGGAAGTTCTTTTCCGGTTGTCAGACTGGATTTGGTAAATTCTACAACGGTTGGCTGATTCTCAAAGGTAAAATCATAAGTGACTGTCGGCTGATCCTCACCTGCATACTCAAAAGTAAATTCCTTTACTTCATCGTTGGTTACGAATCCATCCGGTGCATAGAGTTCTTTTACATAGTAAGTGGCTCCTATTGGAAGATCTGCAACAAATGTGATCTTTCCTTCTTCATCCGTAGATTTCAGTTCAATGATCTCATTGGCTTCGATCAGGACTTTACCAGTTGTCTCAGACTTAATGTCTTCTTTGGCAAATAATCCAAAGATAGCGCCTTCCAATGTACGGTCAGAATCTTTTTCTTTCTTAAGTACACTGACTTCTACTCTCTGGCGGTTGTTCTGCCAGTCTTTGTCATAGACTACAACTGGTGTATTCTGATCCACGTAAGTCAGATCTACATGACGGATCTCACCATCCAGTACATGACCGTAAGCAGTTCCTGTTTCTTTCACATAGTATTTACCAAGTGGAAGATTTTCCAGTTTTGCAATACCGGTTTCATCTGTCTTTATTGTTGCAATCAGTTCATCCTTTTTATAGTAATCGTCACTGACGCCATCGGCAGCCTTAATGTCTTCCTCAGCATAGACTTCAAACGTAACATCTGTCAGCTTTCCAGTTACATAGTTGAAAATGTGTTCCACCACACCTTTGACCTTATCGGCCAGTGTAACAGAATCCAGGAATTCTCCCTTCTTGTTGATTATGAGTTCACCAACCGGTACCTCGTCCTTCATTTCCACTTTTTGAACCTCTCCGGTATCTTTGACTGTGAATGTCACATCATTGGCTACCAGATAACCATGTGGTGCAAACTCTTCATGTAGGGTATAATTCTCACCCACTTTCAGATATTTGATCACATGCGGTGCATCTTTGGAAGATGTCCAGCTGTCTACTACATTTCCATCTTTATCCGTTACTTTCAGATAAGCTCCATCCAGTTCTACACCGGTTGTTGCATCTGATTTTGTGATCTCAACAGTTGTCGGCTGGTTCTTCTTTACGGATTTTAATGTTACTGTCTGTACATCCTGCCCCTGATAAGAAGCATCAAATCTCAGTACTTCATCCGAAGATACGAATCCATCTGGTGCTTTCAGTTCTTTTACATAATAGCTTCCAAGTGGAAGATCCAGTGTACATGCTGCCTGACCTTTTTCATCAGAAGTCATTTCCTGTAAAAGAGTATCTGCTTTAACGATCACTTTTCCATCTTTCGTCTGAATGTCTTTTGCATTGTAAATACCGAACACCGCTCCGGCTACTGTATTGCCTGTCTCAGCATCCTGTTTTTCGACCGTAATCGACACTTTCTGTCGTTCATCTGTGACAGAGATTTCTTTCTCGATCACTGCAGTATCCTGATCCGCATAAGCAAATTCGACATTTTCCAGCACGGTATTTAACACATAAGTGTCCGGTGCATTCTTCTCTTTAACATAGTACCTGCCAAGTGGAAGATTCTTTACGGTTGCATAACCATCTGCATCCGTTGTGACGGTTGCTACCAGTGCATCCTTTGCAAAATACAGAGTTCTCTGTCCATCTGCATCTACCTGATGATCGGCAGTATAAATATCCTCTGCCGCATAGACTTCAAATTCAGCACCTGCAAGTCCAGCCATTTCATACTGGAAGTCCTTATCAAATCCCTTTAACACTTCACCCTGTTTATAGATCTTTAACTGACCTTTGACCGGGGCATTGGTATATTCCACATCAATGACTGCATCTCCTGTGACAGGATCGGTCAGATAAGCAGTATCTGTATCAACTGCAACTGTCACATAGTTTTTGGATATTGTGTACCCATCGGGTGCCGTCACTTCCTCAATCCGGTAGTTACCAGGTTTCAGATTCTTTGGCAGTACCAGGTATCCTTCCTCGTTTGTGAAATAAGATTTGTGTACTGTTGGCTTCGGATAGGATGTTGTCTGTTCCACATATTTCTGGTTATCCAGGTCGTATACCTTGAACTCAGTATTTGCCAGGAGTACAGATTTCTGTGTTTCTGCATCCTTTTTGATAATCTTTAATTTTGCTTTGAATTCTTTATCCAGAAGCACTCGCCATGTCTGCGGTGTATCTGGATAATTCTCTGTGATCTTCACTACAAAATCATCAACCGGTGCATAGTTGTGTTTGCTTGTGGTTTCTCTTACCACATAAGTTCCATATGGAAGCGGAATCGATCTTGCATATCCTTTTTCATCGGTAAACATTTCTGTCTGTCCATCTGCAGTCAGTACAACCGGTCTGGCTGAATCAAAATCATAACTTCCATCTGCCTTTACTTTCAGATTACTGACAAGCCATGCTGAAAAACCAACTCCCTTAAGAAGATCTGCATCGGTTTTTCCATTGTTTGCTGCCTTAATGATCTGGAATGGCTGTTTGACGACAGTTTCTTTACATACAGAAGTTCTTTCTACTGTCGGAACAGTAGCACCTTCGTAAGTACAGTCCACATCATGTTCTGTCGGATCCAGTACGTATCCCACCGGAGCACTAAGCTCTTTCAGATAATACTTTCCAAGATAGAGATCCGATACAGAAGCTTCGCCATTCTTATCCGTTGTCAGGGATGTGATCAGGGTGTCTTTCTTATAGATTGTTCCGGTTCTTCCATCCGGATGAACAATGTCTTCCCTTGCATAAAGACCATATACCGCACCTTCCAGTGTTGCATCACCCTGGGCTTCATTGCCTGTCTCAGCATCCTGTTTTGCAATGTTGAGCTTTGCATTTACTCGTTTGTCCGTTACATTTTTAGTCGTTGTCTTTCCGATAGCAAGAGTCACATTATAAGACTTTGTATCAATCTGATACCCTGTTGGAACAGAGATTTCTTTCAGATAAACAACTTCCTGTGTCTTTTCCATTGTGAGCTGTGAAGCACCATTCTGATCAGTTGCAGGCATCTCTGCAATCAGCTTTGTACATGCAGCATCGGAATAGATCCCGTACACTGCACCAGCCAGTGCGTTGCCTGTATCCTGGTCTTTCTTTACAATGGATACCTTGCATTCTTTTGTCCAGGTTACTTTAAAATCCACATATTTCTCATTTCCGACACCTTCACCGAAAACAAGAGCCAGGTCCTGTGTTCCAGATCCTGTTACAATCTTGTAAGCAGAGTATTCTTTATCAATGCTTCCCTTCATCCGAGAAGAAAATGTAGCACTGACGCTCTCTGCCTGATCAAGTGGTGCTGTCAGATAAAACTGTGTACCTCCACTGATTTCTACACTTGCTCCTGCAGCACTGGTTTTACCGGTTGTCACATTTACAAGCTTTACACCGCTTGGCAACTTAAATGTGATTGTCTGCAGTTTATCTGCTTTGAATGTGATCACGCTTGTTCGCTGGCTGTTTCCTTCCACATAAGCCTTTACATTAGATTCGGAAAAGCTCATATCTACAGACGGAATGTCCGGCATATTTACACAATAATTGTAAAGCTCCATTGCCAGGTTCTTTCCTGTTGCATTAGTTCCGGATGCCCAGTCACTGGATCCATTTGCATAAGCTGCTGCAAGATGGGTAATGATGAATCTCTTTCCTGCCGGAAAATCCGGATGTTTCTCATCGAAGAAACCATTCTCATCACTTGCTTTTGTTCCGTAATAGCAGACCTTTGCAAGTGTCTTTCCATCGGCAAGTTTCTGGATTGTATAAGTTCCATTTCCCGGTCCTTTTTTCGATGGTTCAACACAGTATGCTGTCGCATTGATGCTTCCCCATTTCACATAATATGGACAAGTCAGATAAGAACCTAATCCATAATCTGCGTAATAGTACCAGGAACCGGCTGTGACTGTGACTGATTTTGTTCCTGTCTCACCAGAAGCAAGCATCATTGGCATATCAAAAGTAATACTTTCGCCTGCTTCAAGATCTGCAAGAGCAACTTCCTGGTCAACAGCTTCCTGCATAACCTCTGAGAGTGTGATCCCTGTTTCCGGATCAACGGTCTCCTGATTCTCCGTTGCTTCGATCTCTGCATCAAATTCTTTTTCTGTCAGTTCTGTTTTGCTCTCCGTTTCAGCAGCACCAGTTTCCTCTGTAGACGAGTCAGCCTCAGAATCCTCTGTTTCTGTCTTATCGGAAGAACCAGCATCCTGATCAGAAGAACTTTCTGACTGCGAATCTTTCTGCTGATCCGCTTCTTTTACCACGATCTTTCGATTGATCTGGTAGGTTGGGTGATCCGTTGTCTGTGGTTCTACATAATAGACTGCCTTATAGGAATTGGCATAATCGGTAGAAAAATCATTCCCGTCCGCATCTTTTGCTTCCTGAAATGTAACTTTTACTTTGCTGTCATCCTGGATCGTAAGACCGGTATAATCACTCTTTACATCGAAATTGTCTCCAACCTTGATCTCATAATCCTTTGCAGTTACCACTTCATCTTCATCCAACTGATCCTTGATCTCCTCATAATACGGAATCTTTTTTACAGATCCAGCATCATCAGAAGCATAGGCAACAGCGGGAGAGAGTACCGTCGATAGAACCGTTACTGCAGTCAGTAAACCGGACATCACCCTGCGTGCTTTCTTTTTCACGTTCATTCTCTTAAATCCTTCCTTTCTGATTCTTTTGTGTATGGTTATCTGTTAGTTTCTGCATATTATCTTTTATACGAAGATGATCGCCTCCTTTCCTGAAATTTGTGCTATTTGGGACAGTCAGCACAAGCTGAGATAACAGCACAAATATATGGCGGTACCTGTTTGTCACAAATACCGCCACATGATTTCTACTGTCATCCTCTTTTTAGATTCAGACATTTTATTTTGATTTAAGATTTAAGCGTTTTCCTGTTTTCTTTCCCGGATCCGTTCCTATATCAGTTTCCATCTCTAATACGTTTTCTTCTGGCAGACACGCAGCTTTTCGCTCTATGCATGTTCAAACCAAATATCACTCCGGGCAGGCTATTCATTTTTCAAGGTACATGAAGGTATTCTATGCAAACCCTTCATATAACGAAACGCTCAGAGCCTGTTTTACAGTGGTCTAATTCAATTTTTTTGAAATTTTTTTAAAATTCTTCGTTTTCCGCCTTTTTTTTCATCGTTTTTAATGCCCTGTTCAGGAGGTCATTTACACTCTGCTGTTTGATTCCCAGATAATCTGCGACATCCTGCTGACGCATTTCTTCGAAATAAACCAGATTGAGTACCATCTTTTGCCTCTCTGTCAATTCCTTGATCAGTGCATGCAGAATTTCTCTGTCGATAACATCGTCAACAAAATCTTTTGAAGATCCTCTCATAATCTCCGCATCATCTGTAACATCGCTGTTAGAAAATACACCATGATTGGTGCTGATTTTGCGCTGGCTGTATGCCATACGGTCTTCAGCCTCCATCAGCAGACGGATATACCAGTTTTCATTATCAAAGAACTCTTTATTGAATTCCTTGTTATCGCCAGTTACACTCACATATTCATAGTCATCACAACTATGAAGCGGAAATACGGTTGATTGATTTCCCGCTGTATAAAGCACATATCCGTGATCATAAACAGAGATCGTTGTATCTGCATTGATCATTTCTTTTACTACAACTTTGTGTTCTTTCAAGGATTTCACGCTTGGGATTCTTTTCTCCACATCAGCAACTTTCACGATTTTTTTCAGTTCTTTTAATGTCAACATAAAGACCACCTTTCTGCCTTTCGGCTCCGGGTGGTCCATTCCATCTTTTATAAAATTCCTGCACAGACATAAAGAACTGCAGCACAAGAGGTCACGAACTCACCCGTTTTTTTTGAACGGGAGTCCGCGACTCCTTTGTAACGCATGTATCTGCGTTTAGATTAAGTTTGCCAGATTACCTGGCTTATTCAGTTGCTATGTGCATCTTCTGATTCATTCTCTGTTTGCTCTTTGCGAAACATGGAATAATCGCCCATAGCATCGTAAGGACAATGCCTTACAAATTCCTGGTATTCGATTTCAGTCATCTTTGCTTCCTCCTTTGTGTCATATTATCAAAATCTCTATTTACAATTATTTTTGCAGAAGAGAATTCAACCTCTATATAACGAAACGCTGAGAGCCTGTTTTACAGTGGGGTACGACAAAAAAATTTAAAAATTTTTCGAAATACGTCAAAAAAGCCCGACAAAACAAATACTTCAACAATCTCCAAAACCAGAAAATACTTCTGATCTTGCAGTGTATCCGTAAATGTTTTGCCGGGCTCTTAGTGATTCCAGTCAGGTTCAGCTCCTTGACAAACTCTTGCTGTCTGGTGCGTTCTTGATGGTTCCTGCCAAATCCAACGCTTACTACAGACAGCTCATTCTATTCTGTTATGATCCCTGATTCATCATCTTTCGGGAATATGTCCGCATCCTGGACTTTAATTGTTCATCTCGGATGTGGATCGGACGAACCGACACCATATCATCCTTTACAAATATCTCCAATGTACTGCGACATTTTTTGCACTCCACTTCTGAATCGCTTTGTGCGCTCTTTTCAATAAATGCTCCACATACAGAGCAGTGTACATGCCATTTAATAGCACCTGATCCCATATAGGCTTCCTCCTTTAAGCAATAAGATATTTCTCCATTTATTACTCAACGGACCAAAGGGAAATCAAATCCGCCTTATGAGCATCATGCCATCCATTCCGTAAGTGCCAAAGCTGCACGAACAGCACGATTTCTATTCTGATCAGATCTGCTTTGTCGATCTGTGCATCCTTTTTTATCCTTTCACCAGCTACCACTCACTCTTTCCGGTATAAAAAATTCCGCTGTGATTAATTAACATGATATTTCAATAGTTTCAAATACATCACCAGTCAGATCACAGATGTCCTGGATCTGAATCTCGGTATCATCAATCCGTAAGTGGACTGATGGATCAAAAAATTCTACGGTTCCAGATAATGTATGGTACTGACCAATTAATGGATTCTTCCATGACTTTTGAAAATAAGTTGCCTGTATCTTCATTCCATATGCCAGGATTCTTAATTTCATATCCAGCTCATTTTTCTTTTCCTCAGATAAATCTCTTTTCGGTTCGTAAATGATTTCCTGTTGCCGGATTGTTTCATCCAGTCCACGAAGTGCCGCAAATGGAGCAAACTGTTTTGCCCTGCGTCCTACATCCATGGGATGTCTCCTGGAAACCGGTCTTGGTAAATATAAATACGGTTGATATGCACTTGCCAGCACTTTTTGCACCTCCTCTAAGCACGGTGACCACCTATTTGCTCGTTGCGTTCTCTATAAGTAGAACACTCTAGCAGGTTGGACCCCCGCATGATTGCATTCTTTCCATAACGCTGCTTTACATTCAATACTGCTTCCTGTAAATGTCGTTCCTTATCGGTCTGTTTGGGATCATCAAACAGGCTGTACTGCACATAACTTTCAGGAGCAACCCTGTTCGCACACACCTCGATTCTTCGGATTCCGGTATATCTGTCTGCAATCCTGAGATATAAATCTTCCACTGCATCTATGATCTTTTTGGAACTGTTACTTTCTCTTTCGAGTTTTACGGTTCCTTTGGATGCCTCATGCTCATACCTGTGGTCATAGGCGATCCATAAGGTGAGAGAGCTTGTTACCAGTCCTTTTTCAAACAGATCCAGGACCAGATTATCTGTCATTTCCCTTACGATCACAAGTGCTTCTTCAAAAGAATAATTTCGCATCAGCACCTGACCATTTGAAAGGCTGTGTTCCTCCGAATGATAGTTCTTGATGTCACTCATCCGGCATGTTTCATAGCCCCATGCATGATCGATCAACAACTCTGCATCAATTCCAAACATCTTATACAGCCAGTCTTCGGATCTTAAAGAAGCCATTGCAATATCGCCCATCGTATGGATTCCATAACCGGCCAGTTTTTTTTCAGTACGGGATCCAATCCTCCAGAAGTCACTTAATGGTTTATGATCCCATAGCTTCTCTCTGTAAGAGAATTCATCCAGGATTCCGATATGGTCATCCACATGCTTTGCTACGATATCCATTGCGATCTTAGCAAGATACAGATTGGTTCCCACACCTGCAGTTGCAGTGATGCCAGTTTCCTCCATGACTGCCTGCATAAGCTTTACCGCCATTTCTTTTGCAGTGAGATGATAAAGCTGCAGATAGTTTGTCACATCAATAAAACACTCATCAACACTGTACACATGGATATCTTCTTTTGAGACATACCGCAGATAGATTCCATAGATCTTTGCGGAATAATCCATGTACAACTGCATCCTCGGCATGGCTGTAATGTACTTCACACAATCCGGTATCTCATGGATCCGGCACCGGTTCTTGATGCCAAGAGACTTCATAGCCGGAGTGATTGCCAAACAGATTGTTGACTTTGATCTGGTCGGATCTGCAACCACCAGGTTTGCTTTAAATGGATCCAGTCCACGTTCTACGCATTCTACAGAAGCATAAAAGGACTTCAGATCAATACAGATAATAGAAGTCTGATCCTGACTCACATTTCCACCTCCCATACGTCTTTCCTCTTTTTGTAACATGTATCCCATTTTAACTATCAATGACTGTCTATCTTTCCTGTTTTCTTCAAAATACAGGAAATTCATTTCACATATTCATTGACAAAAGAGGAAATATTGTGTATCTTATAGGAAAGATGTTTCCCTTATCTGTGATTCACATTATAGGAGAGATATTTCCCTTTGTCAAGATTAATTTTTATTTTTTAGGAGACACATTTCCCGTTTTGCCTTGAAGCGGCTAATGAAACTTATAAGACAAGGCTTAGAAAGAGGTATGTTTATGACATTCGGTGAAAAAGTAAGATCATTAAGAAAAGAAAAAAAGATGAGTCAGCAGGAACTGGCCAGTATGGTTGGTGTTTCATATAGGACCATTCGATCCTGGGAAGTAGAAGGACGTTTTCCAAAACAAAATGTTCTGTATCAAAAACTGGCAGATGCATTACAGTGTGACGTTTCTTATCTCATGAGTGAGAATGAAGCTTTTATCACAGAAGCATCCGAACAGTTTGGTAACCGTGGTGCCAGACAGGCTCAGCAGATTCTGGAACAGGCTGCAGCTATGTTTGCCGGTGGATCACTGACAGACGAAGATAAAATAGCTTTTATGGATGAGATCCAGAGCCTTTATCTGGATTCCAAAAGACGTGCAAAGAAATTTACACCGAAAAAATATCTGAAAAACCAAGAGGAAAAATAATAGAAGGCGGGATTATTGTACACCTAATCTGTTACCTTATAGTTACAAGGATATTTCTGCCCTTTTTATTTTTTACTTTTGAGGTGATTTATTTGAGAAACACTTACATATATACAGAAACAAAGAAATTAATCAAGAAATATGGAACCCGAGATCCATTTGAGATCATGGATCAGATGAACATTGTGGTCGGTGAAACTTCCAGATATAAGACACTGAAAGGATACTGTTTTATGAGCTGTAAGACAATCTATGTCATGATCAGCAGTTTCCTTTCAGAAGAAGAAAAGATGATCGTTGCCGCCCATGAATTAGGGCATATCATCCTGCATCGTTCCCAGCTGAAAATGGCTCCAATGCAAGATGATACCCTCTACAATATGACGGATAATACAGAATACCAGGCCAATCTGTTTGCTGCCGATCTTCTGATTGATGATGAGGAGATTGAAGATATGGTTCAGAACGAAGACCTGGATTATTTCGGACTCTGCAGCTCTTTGAATGCGACTCCGGAACTCATGAGCTTTAAACTATACAGCCTGACAAAACGAGGCCAGGCTTATCATATGCCGATGGAGATACAGAGTAATTTTCTGGCGAAATAATAGCGGATAAGATTATTCTACAATAGAAAAACTATAGATTTATCTCACTGAAAGGAGGATCATTTATGTCAAGACATCATATAGAAAAGGTAACTTGTCCTTCCTGCCATCATGAGGGAGATTTTGAGCTCTGGGACAGTATTAATACTGCACTGGATCCTGAAATGAAAGAGAAGGTACTTAATCAATCTATTTTCCTTTATACCTGCCCGAGCTGTGGAGAGACCTTTCGTTTAAACTACTCCACACTCTATCACCAGATGGAAGATCTTGTCATGATTTATCTGGTTCCTGAATCAGAAGTAAAGAAGACATATGAAATATTTTATGAAAAAAATGCTTTGGCTGATTATCGTACCGAAAAGTACTTATACCGGATTGTGACATCAGCAAATCAGCTCGTTGAAAAGATCCAGATCTTTGATGCAGGTAAAGATGACAGGGTAATGGAACTTGTTAAATTACTTGCGACAGATTCTATTCTCAAAAATGATCCCTATATAGAATTTGATGAACTGCGCTTTGCTGTCGACGACGACGGAACAAATATTCTTGTAATCATTAATAAGGGTGAGATTACTGGTGCAGTTGACATTGACAATATGTATGAATTTGCTTCTTCACACTGCAATGATTTCAAGGATCTCCGCGATGATGATGAAATAGTTATCAATAGGGAGTGGATCCTTAACAAACTTGCCGAAGCAGAAAACGAATAGTATATTTGGTGGCTACACCCCCAAGCCCCTGTAGAATAAATAACGCCAGTACTGGATATCAAAAATCCCGCACCGGCGTTATTTATTAAAATATTTTGTTTTTTAATCTTCAACACTCTCTACTGAAACTTCTTTTTTCTTCCTACTTTTACCAGAAATCATCTTGTGTCCTGTATAAATAGCCATAATCATGCAAAGCAAAGAACTTGCTGCAAAGTACTTATGGCCTTCTTTTGATCCCTTATAACCTGTATAAAAAGTTCCAAGCATTGTAATCAGTGCACCGATAGACCAATATTTATGTGATTTCATTCAGATACCTCCTGCCGTTTTTCTTAATCATATACCTTTTAAAAGATATATACAAACTGGTATTTTGAATCAATCGACAAGCAGCTCGGATCTTCCACTATAAATTCATACCTTCAGCAAATAGGATATGGCAATAAAAATATATCCGGAGATTTCTCTTCCTACTGGATGCAGTCATCCTTAAAGATTTCACCAGTAGAACAAGTTGAACTTTTGAAAAATTTATATCGAAACAACTTCAACTTTACTCCTGCTAATATTCATGCCGTCAAAAATTCCATCCATCTTACCGCCTCTGAAAATGGAGAATTTATGGAAAAACCGGAACCGGACGAGTGAACGGGCAGGATATAAATGGCTGGTTTATAGGTTTTATAGAAAGCCAAAATAATACATACTTTTTCTCCACAAATATTCAAAGCGAACAACGTGCAACTGGTAGTAAAGCATCAGATGGTGCTTTATCTACTCGTATTGATTCGTCACATAAATATAAGCATCTTCCAACGTTGCAGGAATTGACATACACTCCAATTCTGGCTGTATTTCAGAAATCACTCTTAACTGCAATCCCCCCTCAACATACTGTTTAGATGTAATACGATACTTCTGTTCCACTTCTCTTGCTTTTCTCTCATCAGGTACTTTGCAAATCCAGATTTTCCCCTGTGCTTCTTCTGTCAAATTCTTCATAGAACCCGCATACAGAAATCGACCTTTATGCATAATTGCAAGCTGATTGCAGGTGGCAGCTAAGTCTTCTACCACATGAGTTGAAAACAAAACCGTTCTGTTTTCAGAAAAATCTACTAACAAATTGCGGATGCGAATACGTTCCTCCGGATCTAAACCGGTAGTTGGCTCATCCACAATTAAAAATTCCGGTTCATTTAAAAGCGCCTGCACCAATCCTACCCGTCGCTTCATACCGCCTGATAACTGCTTCATTTTCTTCTTACGATGTTCTATAAGACTGGTCTTTTTCAAATAATAATCTATCCGCTTTCTACATTCTGCTTTCGGAACACCTGCCAGATCTCCCATATACTCCAAACACTCCTGAACCGTCAAATTAGGATACAGTTCAATTTCCTGTGGTAAATACCCTATCTTTCTTTGGATTTTTTCATAGTTTCCTTCGCTATACAAAATTCCGTCTAATGTAACCATTCCGTTTGTAGGTTTAAGCACAGTAGTCAAAACTCTCATCAAAGTTGTCTTTCCCGCTCCATTTTCTCCCAATAGTCCAAATATCCCATTTGGTATATCTAAATCTGCATGGTCGATTGCTGTGACACTATTCTTAAATCTTACCGTTAAATCCTCAATATGAATACTCATAAATTTACCCTCTCTTTCTTACGATCTTCGGCAATGCCAGTAACAAAATCAGTCCGATACAAATACACAAGCCTTTCCCATACAGCCATGTAATATCGGCAGTATTTTCTATATCTCTAAAAGAATAAGAAAACAGATTCCATGCTCCAAAAAGTTTATCTCCACCTGTGGAATTTGTTGCTACCCATATCAAAAGACTGCTTCCAATTCCCATCCACATATTGCGAAAAAGCATAGACAATGTATTAGCCAATATTCCCCAAAAGAAAATAGTTACTACAATCGCCCCAAAACAGGTAATAAACTGAAGTATTTCACTTTCTGTTACTGGATGTGTAATTGGTTTCTGAAACGCAAAAAACAATCCATATCCAAGAACAGCGAGCAGCAGCAAAAAAGTTCCCTGTATCATCAGTCTCTGTATAATAGAATAGATTCTCTTTTTTATCTGATACAGTCTCTGAACTTCGGAACGGTTGCTTGTAATTTCCTGCACATAAGTATCTGCACAAAAAACAGCAGTCAATATCGCAAAAGGCGGCTCTATGGATAGTCCTATTTCATACGTGAAAATAACTGCACGAATCACACTTAAAATTACAACAAAGGATACTGCATAAGCAATTTTATAAAATGGCAGAACAATCTTCATTTCCTTCTTCATTTATATTCGCCTCCGCTTCCAAATCTGTATCGAAATCAGTATAATTACTACCGATACAATAATAAGAAAACTTTGATTTAAGAGCGCCATCGGGGGCGGTGTCGTATCAAAAAGCTGCCCCGGAAATCGTACCATGATTGCCAAAGGTTTGCCCCAATATCCGTAAACTCCCTCTGCATTAGTTCCGCCCAAATTGGAATACACCATATAAAGAATCAAAAGTGGTACACCCGGAAGTGGATTTTTAAATATGAGTGAAATCAATGTATATATACTCACAATCATCAGCATATTAGGCAATATATAAAGTACCGTAGAAGCCACAAAATCCCATAGTCGCACTTCAAATCCACTATCCTTTGTATAGATGCGGCACAATACCCAAAACAGTATATTCAAAATAGTTAGTACAAGCAAACAAATTGTAAATCCTGCACTCACTTTTCCCATTACATACTTCCCGGCAGTCACAGGCTTTGTATGCAACAATTCATAAGTATGCTTTTTTGTATCTTGTAAAAATAAAACCGCCAACATAATAATTGCAAAAAACACCATATACAGACCCGCAAAATCAGCAAATTTTCTTGCGTAATAAAAAGAAAATGTCTTATCTTCCAATTTTTTATCTAGATATGCGTTGATTTCTTCTGCCGTTCCCTTATAATACGTACTGTCCTCGTATAAATACCTTGCCCCGTACCAGTCATATTCCTGCTCCAAATACGCATAGGCCTCTTTTAAATTCATGCTTTCCAGCTTTTCAATGACATTCTGTGCTTCTGAATCCGTCAATCCAAACACATCCGTTAATTTTATTTTTACCTTTTCATGCCATACCTCTCTGTGCTTTTCAGGCGTGGCTGGAATATAGCCCTCATACACTTCTCCTTCAACCGAAGTGTTGGACTGATCATTGATGATTTCCTCCCCCGTTGTAAGATAATGTGTGGTTAAATATGGACTTGTCGCATTAAACACACCATAAATCACAAGCAGAACACCTACCCAAAATAACGGTCGCTTTAGATAATTCCTAATCTCTCTTTTAAAAATAGCAATCATACGTATTCCTCCTTTCCTTCGTTATAGACATCATAAAATATAAATCACAACAAAAAGACAACAGCATAAAAAAATCGGACCGCTCATGCAATCCGATGAAATACTGCTGTTATTACAGCTCCACTCTGTTTTTCATTTTCTATCAGTAACTGACCACCATGCTTTTCACAATACAATCTGCTGATATACATGCCCATTCCTGAATGTTTCAAACTGTCTTTCACATTTTGCTGATAAAAAAGCTCTGTTGCCTTTTGCTTATCTATTGTAAATCCCACTCCATCATCCTTTATTCTGATCTGTAATTCAGAACAGGTAAGAAACACTTCCATTTCCACTTTTGTCTTGGCGTAACGAAAGGCATTTGACAAAAGGTTTTCTATAACCTCTAAAATCACTTCCTTATCTCCTGAAAATTTTTCTTCTGTTTCCGAACATTCTAATTCATATAGCTTTCCAAATTTTTTCCTAAACACGTTCATCTCTGCCCGTACGTCTATTTCTACCTGTTTACTGGTAATTTCTTCTGCTACTAACTCCCTTGTATCTAAACTGCTCATCTTTCGCATAGTTTCCACAAAGATATCCATACGTTCAATCTGTTTTTTGCTTTCATTTACCATTTCTAAGGCTTGCTCCATATTTATCTCTTTCTTCGGAAGATATTCTGAAAGCATTTCCTGATACCCCTCCAGCACAGAGAGCGGAGAACGTATATCATGTGCAATGGCAGCCCGCAAAGCCTTTTCTTCCTCAAGCATTTTCCATAACTGTTGATTATTCTCTGCCAGCTGTCCTCTCATTCGTTCAAACTCTTTGCACAATCCGCCCATCTCATCTTCATTTTCATAAGTGATATGGAAATCTAAATTATTTCGACCAACTTGTCGGGAAGCCAGTTCTAATTCTTCGATAGGGCATTTCAGTTTATGCTTATAAAAAAGAAATACCGCTATAATACTCCCTGCAACAGATACGATAAGCACTGTAAATGTCTGAAGAAAATCACATATTTCCGATACATGATAATCAAATTCTTTCATTTCATAAGAATGTGGTCTCGGAACATCTGGCAAATACCTTCTACCATCCCCTTCAGCCATTTCAAAATATTCTTCTTGGTCTACATAATTCCACCAAATGTTGTTTTGTACTGTGCTTGCTATTCGCATAATTAGTGCTGAAAGATAAAAACTAATTATTAAACTAATTATCATATACAAAACAATGGTTTTCCTTAACGAAAGATTTTTTATTTTGCCCATTTATATCCCCTCCCCCATACCGTTGCAATATATTCGTGTTCCGAATACATTTTCATTTTCTTGCGGATTCTGCGAATCAACTCCGTAACCACCCGGCTGTCCCCTTCTGCATCATATCCGCCAATCTTCTCATAGATTCGTTCTTTATCAAATACCATTTCAGGGTTCATAGACAAAAATTCTATGATCTCATACTCTAATTTCGTAAGCTCTAAAGCATTCCCTTTAATATGTACACATTTACTGGCATAGTCAATCACTAATTCTCCATAAAACCTTTGTTCTTTTTTCCTATGTAAACGTTCTTCACGTTTCAAATGGGCAATAATTCTAGCATCTAATTCTTTCAAACTGAATGGTTTTAAAACATAATCATCACCACCAGACAACAATCCCATTACTCGATCCTGTTCTTCTACTTTTGCAGTCAAAAAAATAATCGGACAGGAAACCATATCTCTGATTCTTCTGCACACTTCAATTCCGTCCATTCCCGGCATATTTACGTCCAATAAAATAATATCAGGATTTGCACTTATCTTTTCCATTGCTTCTATGCCATTTTCTGCAATCATTACCGTATAATTCTTCAATGTAAAGTATTGATTCAGCATTTTTAGCAATTCTCTATCATCATCAACCATTAAAATTTTATAGTTCATAAATTTCACCTCTGGCTCTAATGTTATCTTTTCCTTATAGTATAGCTTATAAAAAACAACAAATAAACAACAATTCCTAAAAGGCAACAGCCTTTCTAAACTGCCGCCTTTTCTCCTTCATTTTATTTCCATTATTGATAAACCATCTCTGTATCCACAATCTCCCTTGCACACGATTATATATTGTTCATTCTCGCTACCCATTCCATCTGATTTTCTGCCTTTAACTGTTCCGTGATCCCCTGTGCCTGTTTCATCTGCTCTACAATTCTTTCAAACCTTAAATACTTATAGTCATCTGTATCCAAACAAACAAGCCGAAGTCGCACAACAACTTGAAAATCTTATCAACGGAACAACAGTCCCAGATACTATTATAAAAAAGGAAAAAGAGCTCCTTCGAGCTCTTTTGATTCAGTTCTGTAAACTTGAATTTATCTTGCAATTAGAAACCATTTATCTTGTATATGGTTCAGTGTCTTTTCCATCATATACAAATGCTTTTATATCCGTATTTTCATCAACCTCAGCATGAATACCTACCGTGTATTCTTTATCTGTAACATTCTGAAAAGAATAGCAACCGCCAGCAGGAATACTGTCAGATACAAGTTCCTGTTTTCCTTCACAGAGCAGATGTACAGTAATGTCAAAATCGTTTCTGTTCTGGACTGTCAACACGCCTGTATTAGACAAAATTTTTGCGTCAGAATATGTAATTACATAGGAATCAGGCGTTGACTTTTCCGCACAGACCACAGAACACTCCCACTGTGTCTTTGCTTTTGCTTTTCGATAGGCTTCCGAAGACTTATATGTTGAAAATATAATCATTGTACTTATAGCAAGAATGCCAGTGATGACAAACGCTATTATTACTTTTTTCTTCACAACCATCACCTCCACACACAAATTCCGATTTGCACTTCAAATCGTTTTCTTTATTCTATCATAGCATCCATTATTCCGCCATCAGTCTTTCGAACCAGGTATCCATGACAATGATAAACTGGCCTGCTCCTGGCAATTCTTGTAGCATTTCGTCAAGAGTTTTCTGTTTCACATATTTCTGCACATACACCCAACAGGCAATGCTACTGGCTTCTGATACAATGTCAGCTATGGTTTTGCGCATAAGCTCTTCAAATTCAGTAATTTCTTCTTTTGGGACAACATCATACAGTGTTGGTGCCTGATGACTTAATTTTACGCCATTTTCATTTGCATCTTTAAGCAGATTCTTAACTTTTTCTCTTGAATCCTCCGGTACTTTTATGTACTCCCACATAAATGCTACCACATCGGACGGTGTGTCTTTTTTAAGTGGTGGTAACTGAATATAATCATTGTTTTCGCTCATTTTCATATTCTCCTCACGATATAATAAAATCAATAATGCGTTCTCTTGTCATGTCCAGTACAGTATCTACGAACACTCCTGCAAAAAGGATCAGATACAGAATTACACTCAGCGAAAACAGAAATGCAACCTGTACCCAGTCACGGTAACAGTATGCAGTCGCTATAATCAACAAAGTGAATATAAACCCAAGGATCCCTCTGACAACCGCATAAGTCTGTACTGTCATCTTTACTGCCAGTCCGATCACAAAAAGGATCAGCCATACCGGCAGTAATAATATTTTCCCAGCAAGTTTTAAAATAAACATGTGCACCTCCTATCTTACCAGTCCTGGCATATCATGGTTCACCTCTGCCTGATAATACCCGTTCATCGTAGACGGTGCATTAAACAGGGATGCTAATAAATATTTCTTGATGTTCTTCACTTTGGTGGTGTTACCACGCATACAGTGTAAGACATACTCGATATGTGAATAGGTCAGCATCAGAAATTTTTTCTTCACCAGTGATGCCGGATACCAATTGCTGGCAATCAATATCTTGTCATTTTTACACATCACAGTTTCTACGATCAGGTTCACGATTTCATCTACCTGTCGCATATCGTCATGATGGGTTACTTCCAGTGATTCATAATCAATGGTCTCTTTGACAAGGTTTTCATAAGCCTGATAATCCTCAGAGCGGTTATCGCTATCAAATCTTTTCTCATCCACAGATATGATAGGATTAGATTTATTATCATTCATTTCAGTATAACTAAGATTAGTATTATTAGGGTTTGAAATGTAAACTTCTTGAAGTTTGTTTTCGGGACTTCTAGAAGTTTGATTTTGGGACTTCATGAAGTTTAAATTGTAAACTTCTGCAGGCTCTTCATTTTCCACAGAAGTTTGTTTTTTAAACTTCTCTAATTCCTCTCCAAATTTTTTCTCATCTGTTTTCTCAGGCATAAAGGTTTTTACGTAGATAACATTCACCTTTCCAAATCCCTGCCTGCGTTTCTCAATCAGACCAATTCCTGTTTCGTCATCCAGCTCTCTCATGGATTTGATGGCTTTATTTCTGCCACAGTTCAGTAATTCCATGATATCTTCGATGGAAAAGTAGATATATGCTCTGTTTTTGTCGTCAAACCACTGATTTTTGATGGAAAGAGACATTCGATCCAACATCAGTCCATATAAAATTTTAGCATCGCTTGATAAATCTTTAAAATAGCTGTCTGTAAATAATGCTTTTGGTATGCGGTAGAAGCTGAACTGATCAGCTTCGGTACCGTAAAAATAATTAAATGTCATTTTTTTCTCCATAATTTCCTCCTTTCATTTTCTGCTAAGAAGTCCTCTTTTTAAACTTCTTTGACATTGTTTTCTTAGCTTTTTCTCTCCTTAACAGGACTGTTCCTGCATCCACTTTTCTAATAATGATTCAATCACCTGCTCCATATCTTTGGCTGTATAATCATCCGGAAAATACTTTGTCAGTTTCTTTTCTGAGAAAGTAAGAGACCGGGATACTTTCTTTGCCATCACACAGTTATTGAAAATCGATAACATCTGAATCTGATTGATTGGTCCATCATTCAGCTGATTTCTGAGTGCTGCAATCTGTTTTGGTTTGATGAATCCGGTGTCGCTGATATATTCGTAGATCCATCCCTGTACTTCCTTATCGATGTAGGAGATATCAATAGCAACTGTAAATTGGAGCTTTTTCTTATCTACCAGATCTAAAAGTTCTGGTATTAATTCCGTAAGACGAATATATCTTTGAACCTGTCGTCCACTTTCTCCATTATCCTTTCCAATGAGATCTGCCGTCTCATAATTCCCGACATTTTGTCGGGGATTTTCTTTGGTCGGACGACCTGCTGTTCTTCTCATAGCATCCATTTTCATCTTATATGCAAATGCTTTCTCACTCGGTAACAGTTCCTCTCGCTGAATGTTAGCGTCCACCATCGCAATCACGGCATCATCATCCGATAATTCTCTTACGATTGCCGGAATAGTCGTAAGTCCTGCAAGCTGTGCTGCATGCATTCTTCTATGACCGGATACCATTTCATATTCTTCATTATCATCCATTCGAAGCAGTACCGGTGTCAGTACTCCATTGATCCTTACACTTTCAACCAGATCCTGCATCTTTTCATCATCCAGCACCTTGAACGGATGATTTTTAAACGGATGGATCTTACTGATTTCTATCTCCATTGCAGATTCTTCATTTACCACACCCAGCAGTTCATCAATGCTTGCCAGTTTAATCTTTTCGCCACTTCTATTTTTCATTTTTCAAAACCTCCTGTGTTAAGTTCTTATATGCTTCGGCAACTTTTCCTTTCGGGCAGTGCATGTAGATGCTTTTTCCCTCTGCACTGGTCTCAGCAGCTTTTACAGACATCGGGATCACATTTTCAAATACCTCGATCTGACTTCCGTAGGTTGTATGTACTCTCGATGCAATATCCCTTGCGTAATTGGTTCTGAAATCTACCATGGTCAGGAGAATGCCCTCAATCGCCAGTTTCCGGTTCAGTCTTTTCTTTACTGTAAGAATGGTCTTGATCAACTGTTGAAGTCCTTTAACAGGCAGATATGCGGCCTGCACAGGTATCAGAACAGAATCAGAAGAGACCAGTGCATTGATCGTCATCATACCAAGACTCGGCATACAGTCGATCAGGATATAATCGTATCGTGATCTTATCGCATCGATATATTCCTTCATGATCATTTCTCTGCTCATAACATTTCCCATCGTTACTTCCAATGCAGAAAGCTCAATATTTGCCGGAAGTAGATCTACATTTTCCTGGTGATGTAAGATACCATCTTCCAGATTGATTTCTTCTTCGTTGATGACATCCATCATGATCGTTGCCAGTGTGATTCGAAGATCATCCGGTTCCTCATATCCGAGACTTGCAGTTAAACTTCCCTGTGGATCCGCATCGATTAGCAACACTTTCTTGCCTTCTCTTGCCAGTCCAATACCTACATTTACAGTTGTGGTAGTCTTGCCAACTCCACCTTTCTGGTTTACTACGGATATAACTTTACACATGATTTCTTCCTCCTTTAACTTTCCCATGATTCTTTTTTCCATAATTTTAGCAGTGCCAGTATTTCCCGTTTCATCATTGCCGGTGTATAAGAATTTGGAAAATACTTGTGTAACTGCTCATTGGTAAAAGCTACTCTGGTGATCTCACCTTTTTTAACTTCACACATGATTTCTTCCATCTTTTCTAACGATAACTGTTTTTCTTTACTCAGCTGCTTTATCCGCTGAGCCTGTGAGAGTGACGGAATCGCCTGTGCATAATCCATTGCTTTAAGCAGTTCTCTTTGTTCATTTTCTTTCAATGCAGCAATCTCTACTGCCGGACAAAAAGAAATAATCTCATCATCCAGTTTCTGCAACATTTCCGGTATAAGCTTTGTCAGTGATATATAACGCTGCACTTGTTTTGGGCTATCACCACAATCCTCACTGATAATATCTATCGATCGTTTTCTTGGTGTTTTGTGGTCAACTTGGCTCTTTTTTCGACCACTTTTTCTTTTTAGTACGTCATTCTTCAGTTTGTAAGCAAAAGCTTTTTCGCTGTAGCTGATCCGTTCTCTGTGAAGATTAGAATCCACCATACTTAAAATGGAATCATCTTCACTTAATACCCGGATAATCACCGGTACTTTACGATATCCCAGTTTCTCCGCAGCATGTTTTCTTCTGTGGCCAGATATGATCTCATAGTAGCCATCCGGTACTGGTCTGACGATCAGCGGATTTAAAATGCCATACTTCTCAATGCTTTCCTGCAGAAGAAACATTTCCTTATCATCTTTTACTTGAAATGGATGTTCCTTAAAAGGGCGAAGACGCTCAATCTCAATTTCTATGATTCTTTCTTCTTTTTCTCCTGATTGTCTGTTTGGCTCAGTCATCTTGACTCCTTTCCTCCAGGATTCAGAAACTAAAAAATGCCTGCCTGGAACTTTTATAGATAGTAAAGTTCCAAACAGACATTGCTGTTTGACCATTAGCTGTAGCTAATAGAATTGAATACTGTTTCAGCTAATTTATGTTTGCAGGTTTGGGAGAGATTGTTTCTTTTCCCTCCTTTTCTCTGATTTACATCCCCGAATAAAGGGTGACAACGGAGCGGAACCCAAATGTTAGCTGGACTTCCTAAAACCCAGGTTTGCAAACCGGTAATTTTGATTAGCTGTCAGCTAACAAAAATCGGATTGCGTTAGCTGGAAATTGATCATTTTGAATGGAATTTTGTGTCACGAACGTGATTTGAAAATAACAAAAGCGTTCGTTGTCAGCTAATCCAGCTAACATTTTCGAACGCTTTGAAGCCCGTCGCCAAGAGGATTTGAACCTCCGACCCCTCGCTTAGGAGGCGAGTGCTCTATCCAGCTGAGCTATGACGACACATGCCGCAAACCCTTGATTTTACTGGGTTTCTGGGATTTTTCCCTTCGGCCATATATAAGATTATCAACTCTTTTTCGAGTTGTCAATCTACAGATTTTTTTGATTTGGTAACATTAGAACGTTCCCCATTTTGGGGAATGCTTTGTTGTCACCATTAGCATTTTTCAGAATAGATTCGAACTGAAAGTTGTTTTTCATTTTTTCCCTTTGGGGAATGCCTCGGCTTTCTCTTAGGAGGCGAGTGCTCTATCCAGCTGAGCTATGACGACACATCCTATTTAAGAGAACTTATTCTCTTTTTATTTATGCACGAGTGCATCACGTTTACTATTTTAACACTCGTGCCTTCTAAATTCAACTAAATTTATATATCCTCTGTAAATTAATTGTTACTGTTCACAGTACCTGTGACCAGCAACGCATCTCGCCATTTTTAATCGCCTTTGGCGATGGACGAGATGCCGTTCAAGACAAAACGTGCATCCTCCGTGCCAATCAGCGTAGTGATTGACACGGGAGTAAACAGTAACATTCAATTTACTATTCTGTTAAAAATTAATATATCCCTGCAGCCAGATTTTTCCTTTGAATCTGCGCCCGATTTCCGGCTCACCAAGCACCTTACTCTTTGGTACGCAAATATCAAACTGCAGCTCATTTACATCTAATTTCATCTGATATACCACTTCTTTTGTAAGCACATTTTCCCGCTCACGAACTGCCAATATTTCACCCATGATTGAATACACATCACACTCTACACCATGTGGCATGAAATATGTATCTACGATTGAAAATACATCTTCTGTGATAAGTCTTCGGGATACCTTAGAATATATGTCCATATCATCCAATGTCAATGTTTCGATTGCTCCCGGGTCTCCTTGTCTGGCCGCATTTAGCAGATTTTTACGATTCTTGGAATTTTCTTGTTCCTGCTTGACCTGCACTTCGCTTTTCTTTATTGGAAATAAAATTTTTCCGTCAAGAGCAAGTCCTGAAAAGGTTACAGATGTTTGTTCTTGTGAAAGAAAACCAAGCTGTTTTTCTTTCATGTATTCCACGCCGTTCTGCAGATGAAATATCAAACTGATTCCTACTTTTGAATCTTCACATATTCCTACATATGCTTCTTTTTCAATTCTTCTTTCTATCGATACTTCAGAATATGTTGTGATTCCACTGCCTTCAAAATATGGAAAATAGTAATCTGCTTCAAAACGATCTTCTCCATCTAACTCACCGCAAACTGTAATTCCCATACACTGTCCATATTCTTTTTGCAGCTCACAGTAATCTGTATCGTCTGAATACGACACAACCATCTGATGTGTACATTCCTGTTCTACCTGATTTAATAATTGCTTTAATTCTTTCTTCGACTGAATTTTTCCAAAGCCAATAGCTTTTAAATATTGATGCATCTATTTCTCCAGAAAATCCCGGATTGCTCCGGGATTTTGCTTTATCTTCTTATTATTTATGTTTTGGAACAATAACTGTATTTCCACCCATATATGGCTGTAATGCCTCTGGAATCTTCACAGAACCATCTGCCTGAAGGTTATTTTCAAGGAATGCAATCAGCATTCTTGGTGGTGCAACTACTGTATTGTTCAAAGTATGTGCAAAATATTTGCTTCCATCATTTCCTTTCACACGAATTCCAAGTCTTCTAGCCTGTGCATCGCCAAGGTTTGAGCAGCTTCCTACTTCGAAGTATTTCTTCTGTCTTGGAGACCATGCTTCAACATCCACAGATTTTACTTTCAAGTCTGCTAAGTCTCCAGAGCAGCACTCTAATGTACGTACTGGAATATCCATGCTTCTGAAGAGATCTACTGTGTTCTGCCACAATTTATCATACCATTCTTTGCTGTCTTCTGGTTTGCAGACAACGATCATTTCCTGTTTTTCAAACTGGTGAATACGATATACTCCACGTTCTTCAATACCATGTGCTCCTTTTTCTTTACGGAAGCAAGGTGAGTAACTTGTCAATGTCTGTGGAAGCTGATCTTCTGTAAGCTGTGTATCGATAAATTTACCAATCATAGAATGCTCACTTGTTCCGATCAGATATAAATCTTCACCTTCGATTTTGTACATCATTGCATCCATCTCTGCAAAACTCATAACACCTGTAACTACGTTACTTCTGATCATAAATGGTGGTACGCAATATGTGAATCCACGGTTGATCATAAAGTCTCTTGCATAAGAGATTACTGCTGAGTGAAGTCTTGCGATATCTCCCATCAGATAATAGAATCCGTTTCCTGCAACTTTTCTTGCACTGTCAAGATCAAGACCATCAAAACTTTCCATAATCTCTGCGTGATATGGAATTTCAAAATCTGGAACAACTGGCTCACCATAACGTTCTACTTCCACATTTTCGCTGTCATCTTTACCAATCGGTACAGATGGATCGATGATATTTGGAATTGTCATCATATCTTTTTTCAGTTTTTCTTCTACTTCCTTCTCTTCTTTTGAAAGAGCCTCGATTCTATCTCCATTAGCAGCAACTTGTTTCTTTACTTCTTCTGCTTCTTCTTTTTTGCCCTGTGCCATCAATGCACCGATCTGTTTAGAAATTTTATTTTTTTCAGCTCTCAGAGCTTCTACTTCCTGTTTGATTTCACGGTTTCTTGCATCTAACTCTAACACTTCATCTACCAATGGTAATTTTGCATCCTGGAATTTGTTACGAATATTCTGTTTTACAACCTCCGGATTTGATCTCACAAATTTAATATCTAACATCTCATCTTCCTCCTCTTACTCTGTTTTGAGATTTTATACATTTTAATTATTTTGGACAATTATGCCCTTTTTGCTGTTTTCTTAAAATCTACATCTTTTATATCATATACTTCTTGGAAAATTGCACGCTCCAAAGATTCTTTTTCTTCTTCACCTAATTCCACATAGCTCTTTCCGTTTATTATTTCTTTAATATAAGTATAACAACCTTCACGACTATGCATTGCATTTAATAGCCATCCACTGTTTTGATCATTTAACATAGTAAGTACAAAACTTAAATTTCCTCCCATTTCGTTAAATGCATCATAACGGACAATTCCAACTTTTTGGTATGTCTTTTGCACTTGTTTTCTAAGATTTCTGACTTCCTCTTTGTTTTCTTTTGCAATTTTCTCTACTTCATCTAATAAACTAAATTTTTCAAAGAAACTCTCTTCGAGATTCTTTCCGTCTTTTCCTTTCAAAAATGTTGTATAGGCTGCTTTTAATCGATTATACTTCATATTGATATTGATTAAAAGTATAAACAGAACTACCTGCACTAAAAACAACGCTATAATCAAATACATCGGATCTATTTTCATACTTGACAAAATCCACCTTTCACTATCTATATATCTTCTTTTTACATTTATACATTATGGATTGTCATCATCAAATCATATATTCTCTCAAGTTCTTCTTCCGAATAATATTCAATTTCTATTTTTCCTTTTCCATTTGCTTTCGCATTGATATTTACTTTTGTACCCATAATGGATTTCATTTTTTCAGCAATATCATTATATATAAACTGATGTTCCGGAGTTGTCTTTTTTACCTCTTTTTTAGGATTCTTTAAAGACTTAACAAGTTTCTCTGTTTCTCGAACACTCAGTTTCTCATCGAAAATCTTTGTAGCAAGTAAATATTGTTGTTCTTCATCTTCAATTGCAAGAAGTGCACGAGCGTGTCCTGTACTGATCATATCATCTATAATCATTTGTTTTACTTTATCTGATAATTTCAAAAGTCGCATAGAATTCGTTACTGCTGTACGACTCTTTGACACTCTTTCTGCCACTTCATCTTGTTTTAAATGAAATTCCTCCAACAAACGTTTAAATGCCATTGCTTCTTCTATAGGATTTAAATTTTCACGTTGAATATTTTCAATCAATGATATTTCAACTATTTCCTGATCTGTATAAGATTTGATTAAAACCGGCACCTCTTTTAATCCCGCCAGTTTTGCAGCTCTCCATCTTCTTTCACCTGCAATGATTTCGTAATAATCTTTCTTTTTCTGAACTAATAATGGCTGTAAAACACCAAATTGTTTGATTGAATCTGCAAGTTCTAATAATGCATCTTCATCGAATTCTTTTCTTGGCTGATCACGATTCGGCTCGACCTGATTAATCTTTAATAATATTTCACTAGCTTTCGGGTCTTCTTTTATTTTTTTAGCCGGAGATACTTTTACTTCACTATTATTCTTTTTCGTTTCCGGTTTTGTCAGCTTATCGCTTTTATTTGGAATCAAACTGTCCAGTCCTTTTCCAAGTCCATTTCTCTTTACCGCCATCAGTCGTCTTCCTCCCCTTTGTTGATTACTTCTTCGGCCAGTAACATATAACTTTCTGCACCTGTAGATTTTGGATCATACAGGTTAATTGGCATACCATAACTAGGAGCCTCTGCCAGTCTGATATTTCTTGGGATAATTGTTTTATATATCGTTTGATCCAAATTATCCTTTACATTTTCTACAACCTGCAGCGAAAGATTTGTACGTGCATCATACATTGTAAAGACTACTCCTTCAATTTTCAAAGAAGGATTTAATCTTTCTTGAACAAGTTCGATTGTATGAATTAATTGGCTTAATCCTTCCAATGCATAATACTCACATTGAATTGGAACCAAAACTGAATCCGCTGTAGTCATTGCATTAATTGTAAGCATACTCAATGCCGGTGGACAATCAATAATAACATAATCGTAATTATCTCTTACTCTTGCCACTTCGTCTCGAATAATAAACTCCTTATTATCAACACCGATTAATTCAATTTCTGCTGCCGACAGATTTATATTAGAAGGAAGTACATCTAAGTTTTCAATTACATTTTTACAAATACAATCTTCTATTTTTGCATTACCTATGATTAAATCATACGCATTATATTCCACTTCATCCTTATCTACGCCAAGTCCACTCGACATATTTCCCTGTGGGTCGAGGTCAATTGACAAAACTTTTTTTCCAAAACTTGCAAGACAAGATGATAAATTAATTGCCGTTGTTGTTTTTCCAACTCCGCCCTTTTGGTTTGCAATAGCGATAATTCTACTCATTTTTGTACTCCTTTCGCGTTACTTCCATATTATATCACCAAACCAAAAGAGATTCTACTGCAAATCTTTTTTTCTCTAAAATGTTTCACGTGAAACATTATTTTATTGTTCTGTTGTGAAGTTTCACAAAAATGTTTCACGTGAAACATTTTGCAATTTATTAATTTATTTTTTCATCTGGAAAAGGTTTTATCCATTCTCATTTTGTAGTATAATAGATATGATTTTACAACTGTAAATTCAAAAAGTAAAAATCCAAATACACTATTTCAAAATGTCAGGAGGTTGATTTTTTTGAGTTTTAAAAAGAAATTTTTAACTTTATCTGCAATAACAGCTGGTACATTAAGTGCACTTCATATATTTAATCGATTCATATATCATATTTCTACTATAGATAATATTCTTGCCAAGAATGGTGAGAATTATTACGATTGGACTTACGGCCGCATTTTTTATACAAAAGAAGGCTCCGGTTCTCCGATTTTGTTAGTTCATGATTTAAATGTCTGTAGTTCTTCTTACGAATGGAATAAGATAAAAAATGATCTTGCAAAGACAAATACTGTATACACTATTGATTTGCTTGGTTGCGGATTGTCTGAAAAGCCAAATTTGACTTATACAAATTATTTGTATGTACAGTTACTGACAGATTTTATTAAAAATGTCATTGGCGAAAAAACAGATATTATATCCACCGGTCATTCCGCATCTATCGCATTGATGACTTGTGCAAATGATGATACTGTTATTGATCGTATTTTATTGATTAATCCTGAGAGTATTATTGATGCTTCAAAAACACCAAAGCATTATAATAAAGTGTTAAAATATATTCTCTGCACTCCTATAATCGGAACGTTTATTTACAATTTATTAGTAAGTAAAGATCGTATTGAAGAGAATTTTATGACTGATTATTTCTATGATCATTGTAAATTCAAGAAGAGGGATTTAGCCGCATATGTAGAAGCATCTCAGTCTGAGAAATCTCACGGAAGATATTTATACGCTAATATTTGTTCTAATTTTACAAATGCAAATGTATTAAACTGTCTGTCAAAAATTGACAATAGTATCTTTATTATTGTAGGAAATGGCAATCCAGAATATAGTCTTGCAGCAAGCCAGTATCAAAATCAATTACCTGCAATTGAAATTTGTGAGATTAATAAGACAAAATATCTGCCACAGCTTGAAGCTCCAACAGATGTATTAGAAAACATTAAGATTTATTTTGATTTAACCGCATAAACTATTTAAGGACGGAGTTAATGGCTTTTTCTGAATGAAAAAGCCATTAACTCCGTCCCTTTTGGTTTAACTCAGTGGTTCTTTAGATGGTAATCCTGCTTTTCTCGGATATTTTTTCTTTGTCATTTCCAATTTATCAATCTCCACAAAAGATCTTCCGATCTCTGTTCCAGGCAATTGGAATTTAACAACATCTCTTACGTTTCCGCCTAATATTTTAACAGCCTTCTTCGCCTGCTTTAATTCGTCTTCTATCTCTCCACTTTTATATGGAATAAATGCTCCGCCTACTTTTACATATGGAATACAGTACTCACTCAATATAGAGAGATTTGCAACCGCTCTCGACACGCAAAGATCAAATTGTTCTCTATATTCTGCTTTTTTTGCATAGTCCTCGGCTCTTCCATGAAGTGTCTCTATATCTTTCAACCCCAGTTCTTCTATTACTGTATTTAAGAATTTCACTCTTTTTTGCAATGAATCTAACAATACAACCTTCAAATGTGGAAATGCAATTTTCAATGGCAATCCTGGAAATCCTGCCCCTGTTCCTATATCTATCACTGTATTTACATTCTGAATATCAATCGCTTTTACAATTGCCAGACTATCTACGAAATGCTTTTCATTTACTTCATCATATTCTGTAATTCCGGTGAGATTCATCACCTTATTCCACTCTACAAGTAATTCATAATATCTATGAAATTGCTCTTTTTGCACCTCATTCAACTGGATATTAAGTTGTTGCAATTGTTGTTCAAACTTATTCTCCATTTATATGCCTCTCACTTTCTTTTGCTTTAACACGTTAATTCGTTAAATTTATTTTACTTTCTTTCCAAATATACAAGCAATACAGACACATCTGCAGGAGATACTCCTGAAATTCGGGACGCCTGACCGATGGAGGACGGACGCATTTCATTCAATTTCTGTTTTGCCTCAATACGAAGACTCTGAATCTCATCATAATTAATATCTTCTGGTATAAGCTTGCTCTCAAGTTTCTTAAACTGCTCTACCTGACGCTGTTGACGTTTAATATATCCATCATATTTAATATTAATATTAACCTGCTCTACAACATCATAGTCCAATTCTGGTCTGTTTGGATCTACCGGTGCAAGAGCTTCATAATTCAGTTCTGGTCTTCGAATCAATTCTGCCATCGTTGTTCCAGAAGTCAGCGGCGTACTTTCATGCTGTTTCAATAAATTTTGTACAGCTTCTGAAGTTCCTAAATTAATATGTTCAACACGCTCTATTTCTTTCTGGATGAGTTCTTCTTTTCTAAGCAGTTTCTGGTATCTTTCTTCTGAAATCAAACCAATCTCATAGCCTTTTTTAGTCAATCTTAAATCTGCATTATCCTGACGCAATAACAAACGATATTCGGCTCTTGACGTCATCATTCGATATGGTTCATGACTTTCTTTTGTTACCAGATCATCAATCAAAACGCCTATATAACCTTCTGAACGGTCAATCACAATACCTTCTTTTCCCTGCAATTTTCTTGCCGCATTAATGCCCGCAATCAACCCCTGTGCTGCTGCTTCTTCATATCCGGAACTTCCGTTAAACTGTCCGCCACTAAAAAGCCCCTCTACGGCTTTGAATTCCAGCGTATTTTTCAATTGTCTGGCATCGATGCAGTCATACTCGATTGCGTATGCATTTCGCACGATTTTGGCGTTTTCAAGGCCTGGAACACTTCTATACATTGCATACTGTACATCTTCCGGTAATGAACTTGACATTCCACCGACATACATCTCATTTGTCTCCAGTCCTTCCGGTTCAATAAAGACCTGATGACGGTTTTTATCTGCGAATTTGACAACCTTATCTTCAATGGATGGGCAATATCTCGGTCCTGTTCCTTCAATCATTCCTGAATACAGTGGAGAACGGCTCAAATTATTTCTTATAATCTCATGTGTCTTCTCATTTGTATAAGTCAGCCAGCAGGAAACCTGATCTATCTGAACGTCTTCCGGGTTTGTTGTAAAGGAAAATGGTACTACTCTCTCATCGCCTTTCTGCTCTTCCATCTTACTGAAATCAATTGTTCTTTTATCAATTCTCGCAGGAGTTCCTGTCTTAAAACGATACATTTTGATACCCAGCGACTTCAAACTATCTGTCAGGTAATTTGCAGGCTGGAGTCCATTTGGTCCTGTCTGTGTACTTACTTCTCCATAAATACATCTTGCTTTCAAATATGTTCCTGTACATAATACAACCGCACGACAACGATAAATAGCACCGGAATAGGTTTGTACTCCTGTTATCTTTCCATCCTCTGTCAAAATATCTGTCACTTCCATCTGACGGATATCTAAGTTTTCCTGATTCTGTAATACCATTCTCATCGTTCTACTGTAATTTGCTTTGTCAGCTTGCGCTCTAAGCGAATGTACTGCCGGCCCTTTTGATTGATTCAACATTTTAGACTGAATAAATGTCTTATCAATTACCTTTCCCATCTCACCGCCAAGTGCATCTAGTTCTCGCACCAGATGTCCCTTTGAGCTTCCACCGATATTAGGATTACAAGGCATCATTGCAATACTGTCAACACTCACCGTAAACATCACTGTTTTAAATCCTAAACGAGCCGTCGCAAGTGCTGCTTCACAACCTGCATGTCCTGCTCCGACAACCGCAACATCATAATAATCTTTATTTTCCCATACAGAATTTGCTGAATATTTCATTGACCAAATCTTCTCCTATCGTTTCTCCTGTAATACTTCCAAGTGCCTCATATGCATCCATCAGATCGATGGAATAAAAATCTTCCGGCATCCCCATCTCAATGCTTTCTTTCACTTTTTTCAATGAATTATATGCATCCTGAAGTGCCGATTTTTGTCTCATATTTGTAATATATACTTCATCGTTAAATGAAATCTCACCTTGCAAAAACATCTTTTTTAATAGATTTTCAAAATCTCTGATTCCCTGTTCTTCCTTCGCAGATATTTCAATCATCGGAATATTTTTGCACGCCCCGCCAATTTCTTTATGAAGCTGTTGTTCAAGATTTTCCTTTGAAATGAGTACGTTCAGGTCCATTTTATTTAATAAGATGACCGCCTTTTTACCTGCAATGATTTTCATGATTTCTATATCATTTTCATCAAGTTCACGTGATGCATCTACAACATAGATAATTAAATCTGCCTGCTCTGCATATTCTTTTGCTTTATCTACACCGATTTTTTCTACCTTATCTTCCGTCTCACGTATTCCTGCTGTATCAATCACATTTAAATTCAGCCCCTGAATCTGAATCTGTTCCTCCAGCACATCTCGCGTTGTTCCTTCTATATCTGTTACAATTGCACGTTCTCTTCCTGAAAGAACATTTAAAAGAGACGATTTTCCGGCATTTGGCTTTCCGAGAATAACTGTCTGAATTCCTTCCTTCATGATTCTTCCATTTTCCGAAGAATCAATCAAATCTTTTAATTCTTCCGACAATGTTTCCACAACACCTTCCAACTGCTCCCCATAACCATCAACACTAATATGTTCCGGGTCGTCCAATGCGGTTTCAATAAATGCCGTATGATAAATAATCTGCTTTCGAATCTCTTCTATCTTTTTCTTTACACTGCCCTTTAACTGGCTCATAGAACTCTTCAGTGCATATTCATTTTTTGCAGTAATTACATCAATCACTGCTTCTGCCTGAGAAAGATCCATCTTTCCATTTAAGAAAGCTCTCTTTGTAAATTCTCCGGGTTCTGCCGGTCTTGCCCCATTTCGAAGTACTGTATCTAATACTCTTTTTACCACATAAACGCCGCCATGACAATTAATTTCAACAGTATCTTCACCGGTAAATGTTCTTGGCGCCCGCATAATACTGACAAGCACTTCATCTATCGTCTCTTTTCCATCCACTATATACCCATAATGTATGGTGTGTGACTGCACTTTTGACAACACTTCTTTTCCCTTATATATTTTATCTATTACCTGAAATGCTTCTTCTCCACTAATTCGGACAATCCCGATTCCTGAATTCGACATTCCTGTAGAAATCGCTGCAATCGTCTCTTTACTATACATCGCAATTCTCCTCTTAAACAAAAGGAACGATTCACACTTCACGAAATTATTCCGTGAAGCGTAAACCGTCCTCTATCACCTACATCACTATTTTTTCAATGTGACAACTACTTTTCTATAAGGTTCTTCCCCTTCACTATGTGTTGTTACATAAGGATCATTCTGGAGTGCAGAATGAATAATTCTTCTCTCATAAGGATTCATTGGCTCTAATGCTACAGGTCTTCTATTTCTCTTTACCTTATGTGCAATATTTTTAGCAAGGTGTTTCAAAGTTTCTTCTCTTCTTGCACGATAGTTTTCTGTATCAAGCTTTACTCTTACATAACCGCTCTGATGCTTATTTGCAACACGGTTTGCAAGATATTGCAGAGAATCCAGTGTCTGACCACGTTTTCCAATTAAAATACCCATATTCGGGCCGGACATATTGATACTAAGAGATCCATCTTCATCAATATCCAATGCAATCTCCACTTCCATACCCATGGCTTTTAATGTGTCTTTCAAAAATGTCGAAACAGCTTCTTTTGTTTCATCTGTTACTTCAGCCAGTTCTACTTCTCTTTTTACTGGAGCATCATTTTTGATTTCTTCTTTTTTCTCTACTTTTTCTGTAGTCTGTTTTGGCTTTTCATCATGTTCGATCTCAGCCTTTACTTCTTCAACAATTTTCTCTTCTGCTTTCACTTCTTCTGCTGCTACTTGCTGAATCTCTTTTTTAACTTCCTCTACAATTTCAGTTTCCTGCTTCTCTTCCACTTTTCTTCTAGCTTCGATCACAGCCTGTTTCATCCCGATTCCTAAAAATCCGGCACTTCCTTTTTCAATTACCTCATACTCAAGTTTATCACTTGTAATTCCGAGCTGAATGGATGCCTCTGTAATTGCATCTTCAACTGTTTTTGCTGAAACTCTGATACTACCGTTCATCCCGAATCCATCCTTTCTCCAACAATCCGAAATCACTCATTCCCTTCGAAATTGCGATTCGTCTACCCTATCCTATTTCTCATTCTTGTTATCGCCAGAATTATTGCCATTAAATCTGCTTACCATATTGGCTTTTGAAGCAAGACTTCCTGCTTTCGCATTTTTATTATAGCTGGCAGCCTTCTCCAATTTTTCCTGTCTTTCTTTTTCTGACATAGTAGAAGTTTTCTTATGCTCTACATTCTTTGTACTTGTAGTTGCCATCTTATTTAATTCTTTAGCAGATGTACCCTTTTTCTCACGTTTTTTTGCAGCTTTTTCCTGATTTTCTTTGATCATATCATCCAAAGATTTTGTCTGTAAATATTTGTTGATTGCTACCTGCTGTACACATCTTACAACTGCACTGACTGCCCAGTACAAACCAAGACCTGCAGGAAGTGTAAATCCAAGAAATACTGAGAACAATGGCATTGTATAAGTCATTGTCTTCATAGATGCTGCCATCTGATTATTCTCATCCATTGCTGGCTGTGGCTGGAGTTTAACACTGATAAACTGTGCAAGACCTGCCATGATTGGAATGATTACAGCAAGAATAATTCCAACAATTGAAAATGGATGTAATGAATTTGTAAGCATTGTCATTGGTGTCTCACCAATATTAATTCCAAGGAAATTGTTCAAATGTCCCATTGTCTTTGTAGTAGCATCTACTACAGTTTCAATAGAAGGCATCTTATCTACCAATGTATTCCATGTAGAATCCTGGAATTTATACAATACCTGAACCAATGTGTCGGCTTTTGAATAATCATATGCAGTTGCACTCATTAATACCGGTTTTGCAGCGCCGATTGTCTCCATAATTTTCTGGAATCCATCTACCTGCATAATCTGGTCTACGACCGGCATATATGCTGCTTTTACACCATCAACATATTTTGGAATATTCTGAATGACAGGATACAACGCAAATAAAATCGGCATCTGGATCAACATCGGAAGACATCCGCCTGTTGGGGATACACCGTATTTTTCATAAACAATCTGTAATTCTTCCTGTTGTTTCAACATGGAAGCCTGATCTTTTTTATTTGCATATTTTTTCTGAATTTTCTGAATTTCAGGGTTCATTACCGCTGACATCTTTGACCACTTCTGCTGTTTTACAGTAAGTGGAATCATCAGCGTATAAATAATAATTGTAAATATAATAATACAAACACCGATATTCTGTACTCCGAATACGCTATCCATAATATTATAGATTCCATTCATCAATTTTCCAAGCAACCATGCTATCTGATGAATGATTGGCCAGTCACCATAACCGGCAGCCAATACTCCGTACATATTTTTTCCTCCTTAAGGTACTGGATCATATCCACCTTTTGCAAATGGATTGCAACGCAAAATTCTCCATGCAGTTAGCAGTCCACCTTTTAATACACCATACTTCTCAATGGCCTCAATTCCATATTGAGAACACGTAGGAGTATAAATGCAATGGTATCTCATCTTCATAGGTGAAAGATATTTTTGATAGAATCGAATCATACTGATACAAATCTTCTTCATCTGCGTCACATTCCTCTTATTTTTTCTACTGTTTAACTACAATTTTTTTAGTATTCTAAACAGTCTTATATATTTTATGAAGCTTTCCCAAATGGATGAGTGCACTTTCCATTTCTTTATACGTGACATCTTTTGCACTCTGTCTTGCTATTACCACTAAATCATATCCTCTTTGGAAACATTCTTCTTGAAGTCGATAGCTCTCTCTTATCAATCTTGTAAGGTGATGTCTTACAACACTGTTCCCTACTTTTTTACTTACAGAAATTCCAATTCTGTTTTTCTCTGTCTGATTTTCCATAATATATAGAACCAGATACTTATTTGCATAAGATTTTCCCTGTCGATAAACAGTCTGAAAATCTTTATTCTTTTTCAATGATTCGGAAAATTTCATAATTATTTCCTTTTCGAATTAAAGTCCTCATACGTTTCCACGTATCTCTTCTAAAAATTCAAGTCGAACGTCTATTACTCACCACCTGAAGAGGTTGGAGTCTTCTCGACTGAGATAAATCTGTATAGAAGAAAAGGCCACAAAATTGCGGCCTAAGCTGATAACTGTTTTCTTCCTTTTGCTCTTCTGGCAGCTAATACTTTTCTTCCGCCTGCTGTGCTCATTCTTGCTCTGAATCCATGAACCTTAGATCTAGATCTTTTCTTTGGCTGAAATGTCATTTTCATTCTGAATACACCTCCCTTTGTGTGATATAGTTCTTCAGGAATCTCTTAAGTATTCCTGACAATATCAAGTTCATCACTATAATATAGTATATAGTTTCTACAGTTTCAGTTCTTTCTTATATATAAATCCAGAAAGACACTGCTCTTAATTATATTCAAAAAACAGCTCTAAGTCAAGCAAATCCTGCCATATTTCTCGCTTTCTTCTAAATATTTTTCATTTTTTTCGTTATTCACATTTGTGGAAAACTCATTTTTTACATAGTTGTGCTACTTCAAGTGAATACTCGCCCCTATATCTTGTGTTTTAGAAGCAGTTATCCACGATTTTTCACAAAGTTATCCACATGGGGTGGATAACTTTGTGAATTTCTGTGAAAAACCTGTGTATAACTACAAAATAACTTGTTGAAAAATATTTTTTTCACAAAAAAAGTCTTATTTTTCAACTTTTTTCACGTGTTGAAAGTGTTTATAAGAGTTATTCACATCTTTTTTCATTGCTTATGTGGATATTTTGATGTACACTATAAAAGTAAAAGTCTCTCTAACGAACAGATTTGGAGATATTATATGGATTAGGAGTACGATTG